>JAUVDT010000022.1 GCA_030595185.1 Gammaproteobacteria bacterium | reverse complement strand
AAAACATTACGTGGCCCTCGTGGCGGTATCATTATTGCTAAATCAAACCCTGATCTTGAGAAGAAGCTAAATTCTGCCATCTTCCCTGGTGGTCAAGGTGGTCCGTTAATGCATGTGATCGCAGCTAAAGCGGTTGCTTTTAAAGAAGCATTAGAGCCAGAGTTCAAAACTTACCAGCAGCAAGTGGTTAAAAATGCACAGGCTATGGCGAAAGTAATGATTGCTCGTGGTTATGATGTTATTTCTGGCGGTACTGAAAATCACTTGTTATTGATTAGTTTAATCAAGAAAGGATTAACAGGTAAAGATGCAGAAGCGGCATTAGGCAAAGCGCATTTAACGGTTAATAAAAATGCCGTGCCGAATGACCCGCAATCTCCATTTGTAACCAGTGGTTTACGTATTGGTACACCTGCTGTTACTTCTCGTAGCTTTGATGAGCAAGATTGCGCTGATATCGCAACGTGGATGTGTGACATTCTTGATGACATGAGTAACGAAGAGACAATTGCTGCGGTTAAAGTAAAAGCGGCTGATCTTTGTACTCGCAAACCAGTATATTCTGCGGAATAACAAGGCAGCGTAACTTATGCATTGTCCATTTTGTTCAGCCGGTGATACGAGAGTTGTTGACTCTCGTTTATCAAACCCAGACACAGTACGTCGCCGCCGTGAATGTGTGAGTTGTGGTGAGCGCTTTACGACTTATGAAAAAGCTGAATTGAACATGCCTCGTGTCATTAAAGGCGATGGTTCACGTGAACCATTCAATGAAGAAAAGCTTTGTTCAGGGCTTTCAAAAGCGCTTGAAAAACGTCCAGTTGAAACGCAAAAAATTGACGACAGTATTAATGAAATCAAACATAAACTACTCGCTAGTGGTGAACGTGAAATCACTACCGGTTTAATTGGTGAGTTAGTGATGGATGCTTTAAAGAAACTTGATCACGTTGCGTATATACGTTTTGCTTCGGTTTATTTAAGTTTTGATGATGTGGATGCTTTCCGTCAGGCCATCGATAAACTGGATACGACTAAATAACGATGCAAAACACCCGCTTTATGGCCAGTGCTATGCGTTATGCGAGAAGAGGTGTGTTAAATACGCCGCCTAATCCTAACGTTGGTTGTGTGATTGTAAAAGATGGGCAAGAAATTGCAGTTGGCTGGCATCACAAAGCGGGCGAGGCGCATGCAGAAATCAATGCACTGCATCGAGCCGGTGATCAGGCGAAAGGTGCTACGGCTTACGTAACCTTAGAACCATGTAGTCACCAGGGTAAAACCGGGCCGTGTGCCAATGCATTAATAGATGCAGGTATTGCTAAAGTTTACGTTGCTATGGAAGACCCAAACCCGCTAGTTGCAGGCAAAGGTATTCAAAAATTACGTGAAGCAGGCATTGAAGTGAATGTCGGTTTACTAGAAGCCAGAGCGAGATTGCTGAACCAAGGTTTTATCAAGCGCATGGAAAGTGGTTTGCCATACGTGCGCGTGAAAATGGCCATGAGTTTGGATGGACGAACTGCCATGGCATCGGGTGAAAGCAAATGGGTCACAGGCCCAGAAGCCAGAAAAGATGTACAGGGTATGAGGGCGCGTAGTTCAGCTATCCTAACTGGTATAGGTACCGTATTAGCCGATGACCCATCGCTTAATGTGCGTTTGGAGTCAGGTGCTTTAGGTATACAAGATGATGTTCGTCAGCCATTACGTGTGATACTTGATACGGCAGGGCGATTGCCATCGGATGCAAAGCTATTGAATCTTGAAGGTCAGGTGTTATTGTTAACAGCTGATAAGTCAAAGCTGTTTGAACATGCTAACTTGCAAGTTGAAGAAGTCGCATTAAAAGACGGTAAACTGGATTTATACGAAGTAATGAAAGTTTTAGTAAAACATGAAATTAACGAAGTACACGTTGAAGCAGGTTCTGTTTTAAGCGGTGCTTTACTGAGTGAAAACTTGGTAGATGAAGTTATTGTCTATATGGCCTCACATTTAATGGGAGACGATGCTCAGGGTTTGTTTTCACTGCCTGGTATTAATAGCATGCAAGAGCGTATAGATTTAAAAATTGAAGATATTCGAGCAGTGGGTGATGACTGGCGTATCGCCGCTAAGCCCGTTATAAATAAAGACCGACTGGAGCAGAAGTAATGTCCACAATTGTGGTGGTAAAGAAAGCCGGTAAAGTATGTATTGCAGCCGATAGTTTAACCAGCTTTGGTGATTTGCGTATGGGTGCAACTTACGAAAAAATCTACGATAAAATTCAGCAGTTTAATGGTAGTCACTTTGGTATTGTAGGCAGTGCGGCGCATGAACTTGTTATGGCTAGTGTGCTTAAAGAAGATGCATTAAAAGAAAACGAAATGGAAGTTGACTTTACGTCTCGTGAAAACATTTTTGAATCTTTTCGAGCATTGCATCCTGTTTTAAAAGATAAATATTTTCTTAATAGTAAAGATGAAGATGAAGATCCTTACGAAGCAACTCGTATCGATGCGTTGATCGCGAATGACCAAGGTATCTTTGGTGTTTATTCATTGCGTGAAGTTAGTGAGTTTAATCGTTATTGGGCGATTGGTTCGGGTTCTGAATTTGCATTAGGTGCAATGTTTGCTGTTTATGATCAATTGGATTCAGCAGAAGCTATTGCAAAAATTGGTGTTGAAGCAGGGGCTGAATTTAATAACGCAACTGCAATGCCAATGACTTCATATACAGTTGAGTTAAAAGACTAATGTTTACTGGCATCATTGAATCTGTTGGAAAAATTATCGCCTCTGAAAATAAAGGTGGTGATATTCGTTTGACGATTGCAACAGCTAAGTTGGATATGTCGGATGTACAGCTGGGTGATAGTATTGCTGTTAATGGTGTTTGTTTAACCGCTGTTGAATTTAACCAAAGCAGTTTCGTTGCCGATGTTTCTAATGAAACTATTGAACACACAGCAACAGGCAAGTTACAACAAGGTTCAGAAGTGAATCTTGAAAAAGCATTAACGTTGGCGACACGTTTAGGTGGCCATATGGTGAGTGGTCATGTTGATGGTGTTGGTGAAGTTGTTAACCGAATTGATGATGGTCGTTCGGTACGCTTTACAATTAAAGCCCCAACAGATTTAGCAAAATATATCGCTCACAAAGGTTCTATTACGGTTGATGGAATTAGTTTAACGGTTAATAAAGTAGATGGTGCGGAGTTCGAATTAAATATCGTACCGCATACTATTCAAGAAACAGTGATTAAAAATTATCAGGTGGGAACAGAGGTTAATTTGGAAGTTGATCTTATTGCTCGTTATCTTGAACGTTTATTATTAGGTGATAAAGCCGCTGAGAAAAGTAGCGGCTCAAAATCAAATACATTATCAATGGCCACTCTTGCAGAGAATGGTTTTATTAAAAATATTTAAAAGAAAGAATAGTTATGGCATTTAATACAATTGAAGAAATTATAGAAGATATCCGCCAAGGAAAAATGGTTGTCATCGTTGATGATGAAGGCCGTGAGAACGAAGGTGATATATTAATGGCTGCAACTCATACGACAGCTGACGATATTAATTTTATGGCGCGTTATGGTCGCGGTTTAATTTGTTTGACGTTAACGCGTGATCGCTGCAAACAATTACGTTTACCTTTGATGGTTACTGATGCTGATACGACTGCAGAAGGTGGCACAAACTTCACGCTTTCAATTGAAGCAGCTGACGGTGTTACTACTGGTATCTCAGCTGCCGATCGTGCTAAGACAGTTTTAGCTGCTGTTGCTGATGACGCAAAGCCGGAAGATATTATTCAACCGGGTCATATTTTTCCTTTAATGGCACAACCAGGTGGTGTATTAAATAGAGCCGGTCACACAGAAGCAGGTTGTGATTTTGCGCGTTTAGCTGATTTAGACCCAAGCGCTGTGATTGTGGAAATTTTAAATGAAGATGGCACAATGGCACGTCGTCCGGATTTAGAAATTTTTGCTAAAGAACATGGCCTTAAAATGGGTTCGATTGAAGACCTTATTAAATACCGAATTGAAAATGAAAAAACTGTAGAACGTGTAACTGAAACAGACTTCCCAACAAAGTTTGGTGATTACCGTTTGTACGCATATCAAGATAACCTTGATAACTGCCTTCACCTTGCAATGGTTAAGGGGAAAGTCGATTCATCAAAACCTGTTTTAGTGCGTGTGCATATGGAAAATGTTTTATGTGATTCATTACAGTCATCCAAAAACTGTGGCTGGCCTTTAGATGTGGCAATGGAACAAATTTCTGAAGCGGATGAAGCAGGTGTCATTGTTATCTTAAGAAAACAACATGCTGCACGTGACATTATTAAACAAATTACAAAACAAGTAACATCAGGTGATAAGAAAACTGAATCTGTTTCTTCTGATTTGAGAACGCTTGGCGTTGGTGCACAAATATTAACTGACTTAGGCGTTAAAAAAATGCGTCTAATGAGTCGTCCACGTAAAATTCATGGGCTTGCTGGTTTTGGTCTAGAGGTTGTCGATTATGTTGAAGGAAAAAATGCACCTAAAGAATAAGGCTGCATTAAAAGCATAATTTAGAATTAATAAATTAAATATATAAAGTCGGGATAAGGTAATGAGTGAAATAAAAAGTATAGAAGGTGAGCTGAATTACACCACGGGACAATTTGCTATTGTTGTCGCACGTTTTAATAGCTTCATTGTTGAAAGTTTATTATCGGGTGCGTTAGACGCATTTAAACGTAGTGGTGTGCCTAGTGATGCAATCACTATTGTGCGTGTTCCTGGTGCTTATGAAATGCCTGTTACTATTCAGAAATTAGCGCAAACTGGAAACTTTGATGCAATTGTTGGTTTAGGTGCGGTTATTCGCGGATCAACACCCCACTTTGATTTTGTTGCTAACGAAGCGTCTAAGGGTATGGCTGCAGTTTCTTTAGATCATAATATTCCTGTTATTAACGGTGTATTAACAACAAATGATATCGAACAAGCAATTGAGCGTGCAGGAACTAAAGCAGGTAATAAAGGCTCTGAAGCCGCTATTACAGCGATAGAAATGGTTAACCTTTTAAAGCAGATTGATTAATATATGGCATCTCCCAGTTTTATAAAACAGCGTAGTTTGGCAAGACGTCGAGCTATGCAAGCTATTTACCAATGGCAAATGGCAGGTAATGACCTGAAAGACATTGAAACGCAGTATCTTACTGAACAAGATATGTCTAAGGTCGATGTTGATTACTTTATCGAACTTATGCATAAAGTACCTATGTCTATTGATGAGCTGGATGCTGTCGCTGAAAAATATTCTGAAACAAAAATGGAAATTGTCGACCCTATAGAACGAGCTATTATTCGTTTGTCTATTTATGAATTAAAAAGTCGTCTTGATGTGCCATACAAAGTGGTAATCAATGAAGCAATAATTTTAGCAAAAGCCTTCGGTGGTGATAATAGTCACAAGTTTGTTAACGGTATTGTTGATAAAGCAGCACATGAGTTACGCCAGGCAGAAATCAAATAACTCTCCAAATAAATTCATTCACAGTCGTTATAGACTTTTAAACGAGATGATAGCGCTGTGACTGAATTTGATCTGATTTACAAATTAATAAATACACAATCTATCAATAGAAAAGATGTTTTAACGGGCATTGGTGATGATTGTGCTATTTTATCTGTTCCAGAAGGATATTCCTTAGCCGTATCAATGGACACCTTAGTAGAAGGCGTTCATTTTCCTGAGTCAGTATCAGCATTCTCCATCGGTTATAAATCATTAGCTGTTAATTTAAGTGATCTGGCATCAACAGGTGCAAAACCTGCGTGGGTAACGTTATCCTTAACTATGCCATCTGCTGATGAACGCTGGATTACAGAATTCGTTAAAGGGCTCTTTGCACTCGCTAATAAATACAATGTTCAATTGGTAGGTGGTGACACCTGTAGTGGTCCATTATCAGTCACGATTCAGGCTCATGGTTTTGTAAAAAAATCATTATTACGTTCTGGTGCTAAACCGGGTGATTTAATATTTATAAGCGGTAGTATCGGTGATGCATCTTTAGGGCTTCATTCGTATAATGGCAAAGATGGTATCCATAAATACTTTATTGATAAACTGAATCAGCCGGAGCCACGTGTTGATCTTGGCTTGGCGCTTGCTGAAATTGCTACGTCATGCATAGATATTTCGGATGGCTTTATTTCAGACCTTGGGCATATATGTGAACAGAGTCGTTGTGGTGCAGAAGTAAAACTAAATGATGTGCCAGTGTCAGTTGACTATAAAAAATATTTTAATGATCAGCCTGATTATACTAATGCCATTAGTTTTGGTGATGACTATGAACTGTGTTTTACCATTGGCTCAAAAAATATAATTAAAATATCAGATATTTCTAAAAGTCTAAATATTCAGCTGACTTGTGTTGGTGAAATAACCGACTCTAATACATTAAAGTTTTTTGATGATAATCATAAAGAACTTAACTTATCCAATAAAGGTTTTGAGCATTTCTAATGAGTAATAAAAAACTATCACCTTCATTGTTAAAGCATCCAATACATTTTCTGGCGTTAGGTTTCGGAAGCGGGCTAGCTCCAAAAGCACCAGGTACATTTGGTACTTTGATGGCTGTTCCTCTGTATTTGTTAATTCAACCATTAAATATTGAAAACTATATATTTGTTGTACTACTGGTGTCTTTAGCTGGAATATATATATGCGATAAGTCTGCAAGCATGATGGGTGAGCATGATCACCCTGGAATTGTTTGGGATGAATTCGCAGGCTATTTTGTAACGATGATAGCTGTGCCTTTTGAGTGGGTCTGGGTGTTGCTGGGTTTTGGTTTGTTTCGTTTGTTCGATATTTTAAAACCACAACCTATTGGCTGGTTAGATAAACATGTAAAAGGTGGTCTGGGTATTATGGTAGACGATCTTTTGGCCGGTGTAATGGCCGCTGTTTGCTTGCACTTAATTATATGGCTGACTCAATATGTATAAAATAGTGCGATTGTCTTTAATTGTAACAGGGGTGCTTTTCTCTTTCTCTGTACAATCAATAGTTAATATTGAAAAGGTTGATATTGATAGCAAAGCTGAACCATTTCAAGGTGAGCTAGATTTCAAAATATCTGGTGCTTCTGGGAATTCAGAAAACTTTTCGTCATCATTGGGTAGCCGCTTTCAGTGGAATGATATATCAACCCAGTTCCTGGTGTTTAAATATAATTATGCAGAAAGTTTTGATGTTAAAAGCAAAGACAGTACCTTTGTGCATTACCGTTATATTTTAAACCCTAAAAAAATGGTAACGACTGAGTATTACCTTCAAGCTGAAAATAATGAATTCAAATTATTAAACTTGCGTACTCTGGCTGGAGCTGGTTATCGCTTCCGGTTATTCGAGAAAGCTGATTTATATCAAGGACGTTTAGGAATAGGTGTCTTTTATTCGCGTGAAGAAATCAATGATGCAAATAATACGATTGATGAGGTTAATCGCTTAAATAGTTATTTCACCTTTCTATATAAAATTAAGAAAGGCTTAAGTTTTCTAACAACGAGCTATTATCAGCCAGATATAGATCAATTTTCTGATTATCGATTACTAGAGCAGTTAAGCCTTGAGTTTAATTTAGCAAAAGGTTTGCTCTATTTTGTTACAATTGATATTAGTTATGATAGTGACCCTGTTGTAGGGCTTGAAAAGAACGATACTAGCTATAAAAGTGGTATTAAATATCGGTTTTAATAGGTGATTAATGATCATTAGATACATTACTTTTTTATTATTGCTTTCAACCTCGGTATCCCTTTATGCAATTGAAACATTGCATGTTGTTGGTATGTTTCCAGGTAAAGTTGTTGTGGCTATCGATGGCAATACACATGTCATTAGGCAAGGTAGTGAGAAGCAAGGTGTGCGTTATATCAGGTCTCAAGGTGATGATGTTGTATTAAAGGTTAATGGTGTTGAATCCGTATATAAAATGGGTGCGCCAGTTTCTTTAAATTTTCAAAAGCGCTTAGTAAAGAAGAAAACTATATATGCAGATAATCGGGGAATGTTTAATACAATCGGAAGTATTAATGGTTATCCAATCAGGTTTTTAGTTGATACTGGTGCAACAACTATTGCCATGAGTTCGCACCAGGCAAAGAAATTAAATATCCAATATCGTTTAGAGGGGCGTCAAACAACTGCACGAACAGCATCCGGAATAGCTAAGGCTTATTTAGTTAAACTAAAAACAGTTAAAGTCGGGGATATAGCGCAGTTAAATGTAGATGGGTTGGTCATTGATGGTGCCTTTCCTCAACAAGTACTTTTAGGTATGTCATTTTTGAATCGTTTGAAAGTCGAAAAAATTGGTGACACTATGTTGTTAGAGACCAGATAAAACAATTCGTAGTTTATGTAAGCACATCCTTCTTCAATCCATTCCTTAGTCCCGTTAATATAATGTTACTAGTCGCTAACGCTGGGATTGCTATTATCATACCGATAAAGCCAAAGAAGTTTCCAAAGATAATAATACCAACAATAACAGTGATAGGATGTAAGTTAACCGCATTTGCAATTAATGCAGGCACTACAATTATGTTATCAATTAGCTGAGCCGCAATGATGACACCTATTGCAGCACCAATAAGAACAGGATCAAAAACAGGTGCGCCTAGTGCAATAATTATGGGTGGAACCATAGCTAGTAGCGGGCCAACATAAGGTATTAAATTTAATAAGCCTGCAATCGTTCCTAATAGAACAGGTGAGTCTAAACCAAAAATATAAAAACCAATTGATGTAACGATAGCCATTATGCCTGATTGCATAATGATTCCTCGAATATAAATTTCGAGTTTTTTCGCAACGCGATAATAGATCAACCAGCCCAGTTCAAAACTTTTGTTTGGTAATAAATCCAGTGCTTTATTTCGTAATTGTTTATAGTCACGTATCAAAAAGAAAGTAAATAAAGGAACAAGGATAACGGCAGCTGTCATATCAATTAATAGATTAGATAAACGAATGACGGCATCTTTCCCCCAGTCTGACGAGGTGCTCATGAGTGGTTTAGTGATTGCGTTTGGGTCAAACTTTAGCCCGTAGCCTTCTAATATGTCTTTAACTTGTAAGCTGAAAGATGTCAGAAATTCCCAAAGTTTTGGGATCTTGGCTTGTAGTAATATTAATTGCTCTGCCAGCATAGGGAAAACAATGGAAACACCAAGAATACAAATTACAACTAACAGGAGTAAAACTAAAATAGCTGATATGCCTTCAGTTAATCCTTTGCGTTGTAAATAATTACTAACAGGATCAAATAAAGCGTAAAGTGCAAATGATAAAATTATAGGGATTAATAATGGAGCAAGTAAATAAGCACTTAAACCCGCTAGTGACATAATAGCGAAAAAGATAATTAAACTTCTTAGTAATGGCATTTCTGAAATTTTTATCATTATTGTTCTTTTTTCTCGGCAAGCATGTCATTTGCGTGGCGTAGCCTGCCAGCTAAAATGCGCGAAATATTTGCCATTAATTGTGCGCCTTGTCTCGGCGTATTATGAACCCATTCCTCTAAATCCGGGCGAAGAAAGAAGATCAATTCACAGTCAGTACTGGCAACAGCATCTGCGGTTCTTGGCTCATCAACGACTAAAGCAACTTCACCAAAAAAATCTCCGGTTCGTAGTTTCGCAAGGACTTTTTCACCGGCTTTTATATCTATTTCACCCGACTTAATTAAAACAGCACCAGCTCCTATATCGCCAGTGGTAAATATCATGTCGCCTTGTTTGTAAAAGCGAGGGTGCATATTTTTTACTAAACGATGAATATATGAATTTGGAATTTTTTTAAAAAGAGGTGTAGCTGACCATAAACGACAAACTGCTGTGATGGCATCGTCTTTATGTCTGAAAATATTCATCCAGAGAGGGTGGTTATTAGATTTATCCATAATATTTTATTTTTTATGTTTATTAAATTGATTGTAGGTTGTTTTTAGCAAAAGATATCAATCTCATATAATTAAGATTATAAAACTGAAAATCCTTCATGAGTCAGCATATTGGTTAACTCAATTAGCGGCAAGCCGATAAGAGCAGATGGATCTGTTCCTTGCATGGATTCAAATAAAGCAACTCCCAGGCCTTCTGATTTAAAACTGCCTGCACATTGGTATGGCTGTTCTTTTTGTAGATAGTTTTCAATCATTTCATCAGATAAGGTTCGGAAAGTGACTGTGTAAGGTACTAGTTTGCTTTGATAGGTATTAGTTTCAGTGTTGTATAGACAAAGACCTGTTTGAAATACGACCTTCTGACCTGATGCATCTTGCAGCTGTTGAGTCGCCGTTTCATGGTTTCCAGGCTTATGAAGAATTTTCCCATTGAGTAGGGCACTTTGGTCAGATCCTATGATAAGGCTGTTGCTATGTCGTTTAGCGATTTCAGTGGCTTTAGCTACTGACAGTCTTAATACCATTTCTTCAACGGTTTCGTCTGTTAATGGTGTTTCATCTATATCTGGGGAGTCAGTTTCGAATTCAAGACCCAGTTGTTGTAATAATTGTTTTCTAAAAGGGCTTGAGGAGCCTAAAACTAGTTGCATAAAATTTACTCAATTTATATTAAGATTCGATGTTTAGCGATAATGTTGATATTTGTCTGAAAAATCTCTTAAAAGAGGGCTAAAAACCGTCTATTTTTCTTATAGTTAGCTAATATTACGCTAATTATCCCAAACATGGCAATAAGTCGCCTTTTTTGTACTGGAAGCCATTGAATAGTAACGATTTTCTTTGACAGGGGGGCGTATTGGGTATATTATTCCGCGCTTATGCAAAGCCGACTGCCAGAATTCTGTGATTTATTTCAGTTAGCTGATAAAACCGCGACAATGTCGGGGAGCTGGCCGATATCAAAATTTCCTCGTTTAGTGGAAATGTTGCACTCGGATAGTGGCGAAGCAGTGATAGAACTAGAGTTTGGTAGAAGTGGTCGTACCCGTTTTTTAAAAGGTACAATTACTGCTGATGTGGAGATGCAATGTCAGCGTTGTTTAGATTCTACTACTGTATCGTTGAAGTCAGAGTTTAATTTGGCTTTAATTGAATTAGAAGAACATATTGCTAGGGTACCTGAACAATATGATGCATTAATAACAGAAGGTCGTCATTATTTACCAGATGTTATAGAAGACGAATTGATACTGGTTGTGCCAATTGTTGCTTCACATGATTCGAAATGTTCGAGTTATTTGAATGAACAAGTAATAGAGCCGGTTATACAGGAGCAAGAGGAAGAAGCTAAAAAGCCAAATCCTTTTGCTAACTTAAAAGATTTACTGTGAATTTGAGGTTTTACTTCATTTTCATCGTTAATATTAATTTTAGATTATTTAACCAGGAGTCATACAATGGCTGTTCAAAAGAGTCGAGTTACTCGTTCAAGACGTGGTCAACGTCGTTCTCATGATTCACTAACTAGTAAAACTGTCTCAATTGAGCCGACTACTGGTGAAACACATTTACGTCATCACGTTAGTGCTGATGGTTACTACCGCGGTAAGCAAGTAATTGCTCAAAAAGCTGAAACTAGCGACGCAGAGTAAGTTATAAAATAAAGCGCGGGCCCAGTTTATACTGTCGCCCGCGTTTTTTATGGAAAAAATTTATGTCGGATAGACCGATTATAGCAATTGACGCAATGGGTGGTGATTTCGGCCCGGATGTCGTTGTTCCTGCCGCAGTAAAAGTCCTGGAAAATAACAAAAATTTAGATATTATTCTTGTTGGCGACCAACAATTATTAGAATCTTATTTGTCTAAATTATCCCCTTCTATAGTAAATCAGCTCAAAATTCATCATGCTTCTGAAAAAGTAGAAATGGATGATGCGCCTGCTATGGCTCTACGCAAGAAAAAAGACTCGTCTATGCGTGTAGCAATCAATCTTGTGCATGATAATACTGCTAATGCAGCAGTAAGCGCAGGTAATACTGGCGCTTTAATGGCAACAGCGAAATTTGTACTTAAAACATTAAAAGGCATTGATCGTCCTGCCATTGTTTCTACTATGCCATCATTATGTGGTCATACACATATGCTCGACCTGGGTGCTAACGTTGATTGTAGTGCTGAGCATTTAGCGCAATTTGCAGTAATGGGCTCTGTTTTAGCTGAAGTAATGGACAACAATGATTCACCTAAAGTAGGTTTATTAAATATCGGTTCCGAAGCCATGAAAGGCAATGCTCAAGTAAAAGAAGCTGATGCGCTTTTAGTTGATGTAAAAGGTATTAATTACATCGGTTTTGTAGAAGCTGATGACATATATCATTCATCAGTTGATGTAGTGGTGTGTGATGGTTTTGTTGGTAACGTCTCGCTTAAAACGGCAGAAGGCGTGGCTAAAATGATTAGTCAATTCATGAAAGATGAATTTAAGCGTAATTGGTTAACAAAATTAGCGGCTTTGATTGCCTTACCAGTACTTAAAGCATTCAAAGACAGAATTGACCCGCGCGTATATAATGGAGCCAGTTTTCTTGGTTTGCGCGGTATAGTGATCAAAAGCCATGGTGGTGCAGATATTTTTGCATTTTCAAAGGCGATAGAAACAGCTATTCAGCAAGTTGAAGAAAATTTAACTCAGCGTATTGCTAAGCAATTAGAACAAAATTTAGAAAGGTAAGAGTTTTGACTTATTCACGAATCATCGGCACGGGTAGCTATTTACCAGAAAAAATTATCACAAATGCTGATATGGAAAAGATTGTTGATACATCTGACGAGTGGATACGTTCTAGAACAGGTATAGAGCAGCGTCACATTGCTGCCGATGATGAATTTACGGTTGACCTGGCTGAAAAAGCTGCTCGTAATGCGATGGAAATGGCTGGCAAAACAGCTGAAGATATCGACCTAATCATTGTTGCAACCACAACGCCCGATAGAATCTTTCCCAGTACTGCGTGTTTACTGCAGCAACGACTAGATATCCATGGTTGCGCTGCTTTCGATGTGCAGGCTGTTTGTACGGGCTTTGTTTATGCGATGACCATTGCGGACAAATTCATTCAATCTGGCAGTAACAAATGCGCTGTAATAGTTGGTGCGGAAACCTTATCTCGTATTGTCGACTGGACGGATCGTGATACTTGCGTGCTGTTTGGAGACGGTGCAGGCGCTATTGTTCTGGAAGCCAGCGAAGAGCAAGGCATAATTTCTACTCATATACATGCTGATGGTCAATATGCAGATTTATTAACGGTTCCTTCAGGCATATCGAATGGTGTTGATAAGCTACCTGAACTTGACGCTCATATCCGTATGAAAGGTAATGAGGTCTTTAAAATGGCTGTTAATACGCTGGGTCGTATTGTTGATGAAACGCTTGAACATAACAATATGGAAAAATCAGACATTGACTGGTTAGTACCTCATCAGGCCAATACTCGTATTATTAATGCAACGGCTAAAAAGCTTAAAATGTCGATGGATAATGTTGTATTAACAGTAAATAAGCACGGAAACACATCAGCGGCATCAGTACCACTTGCTTTAGACGTAGCGGTAAGAGATGGTCGTATTAAGCGTGGTGAAACGTTGTTATTAGAAGCCTTCGGTGGTGGTTTTACCTGGGGTTCGGTGTTAGTTAAGTATTAATCTAAAGTTAACCGGTAAGGAATAAAAATGAGTCTTACCGGTTTAGTCCCAATTCTAAAATGCAGCTCTGTCGAGCGTAGTCTCAAATTCTATAAAGATACTCTTCGATTTGTTGAAATCAAAACGCGTAAAGGCGAATCTGAACTTGAATGGGTTTATCTCAAATCAGATAATACATATCTCATGCTTGAATTAGTGGATAAGATTAATTCACGGCAAAGTAATTCAATTAGTCTATATTTTTATACAGATGATATAGTTTCATTTCATCAGTACATGTCAGCAAAAAAATACAGTATTTCAGATATCGAAAAGACTGCTTTTGGGCTAAATCAATGTGTATTTTATGACCCAGATGGTCATAAAATACAGATAGGTGAAATTATAAAATAATAGCTATATAAACGACTACACTAGTAAGTAGTTATAATCCTTCGATTCGGCTACCATTATCGGTTAATAATGGTTCTTTATCTGGAATATATGCTGTAATAACAACTTAAACGAGTATCTCACTTATACTATTGACAGTACTAAAAGTTGAGGTTTATGTCGTGGATATCGCTGAACGAAGTTTATGGAGTCATCAAACAGATGATAAAAATGGATCCTCATCAAATTCCAGCAGGTCTGCTGTGGAAATAATTAAGAATTCTTCAGAAAGTCAATTAGACAATCTGTTGAGTCGATTGTATTTTGTTATTCCACTATTAATACTTGGAACCTTGCCTGTTGTTGAGTTCGTAGTTAACGGCACTATGGAGTTAACGCTACCCAACATTCTAATCGTGCTTGCTTCTATCATGTGTCTAGTTACATGGACCATGAAAATTAATTCAGAATTAACAAACTTAATGCCGGTGGTTATTTCAGCGATCGCCAGTACAGCATTAGCTATGTTGATGGTTGTTAAAACACCTGAATTACACATGCATGCTGCTGCATCCATGATGGTAATGATCGTTTGGTTAACCAGTGCACCTAAAATTAATATATATGTTCAATCGACAGTAACATTATTAATAATATTGGGGTTGTCATACATTCTAATTACAGCCAGCTTGTCTACTCAAAATTTAATAACCGTATTTGTATTACTAGTTAGTGGTGTCATGATGGGGGGCTTTGCTCAAGTTCATCGTCACTTACATGCAAAAGACAACGTACCCGATGAATTATTAGAAGGTGATTTATCAAGCGTAGTTTACGATAAAGAAGATGAAGCTATTTTTGAGGAATCACATGAAGCAGATTTGGATCAAGACTGGCCTATCGTATTAGAAAAATTAAGTAAAAGTTTAAATTCAATTCATGATGTTGATGTTTTATTTAATAAAATGTTATTTGCATTAAATGAATCAATTCCTTATAAATCTGCGGCGGTTGGTATGTTGCAGGGAAGGGATTTAAAAGCAATACAAACGTTTGGTGATGAGAGCTTTATGACGCCAAGCATACTTAACTGGTCAAATGACTTTATTCGTACATTAGCTGAAAAGCAGCAAGAATTTACAAATACATTTACAGATAACAATATAACTTATTATCGTCTTGATTTACCTATTTTATCGAATGGTAAGTTTGTTGGTGTAGTGACCCTGGTTAGGGAATCAGAAGAGTTTGATAATTATGCTTGCAAGTTATCAAGTAGTATTCTTTTTCATAGTATGGTTTCTCTCAGAAATGCTCGCCTTTATGAAGAATTCAAAAAGCTTAAGAGTAAAGGTAAACAAACTTCCTTGATCACCAGGGATCAGTTTATGGACTCATCAGCTGTAAGGTTGAGTAAGTTAAATGAGCCTCGTAGTGCGTCATTAATGATTGTAGAAATTGATCATTTTGACAAACTTGAAGAACGATATAATAAAGAAACCAGTCTTGCTGTTTATAATTCGATTACAAGCATATTATTATCAGCTACCAGAGATAACGATATTCTTGGTCGATATGGAAATGAAGGTTATGTTGTTTTACTAAATGATACAGATCTGTTGGAAGCAAAAAAACAAGCTGAACGTATGAGGGAATTAATTGCTAAAACACCTTGTAAAACATCAGTTGGAAAAATTACGACAACAGTCAGTATTGGTTTGGCATCGGCATCGCATTCTGATGAAGATATTAGATCTTTATCTCAACGAGCAGGTATGGCACTGTTTGTTGCAAAAGAGTCAGGAAAAAATTCAGTTAAAGTTAAGCTTTAACTTTTTGATGGTTAGTACAGTCTTTAAAGTTTAAAGCGATAACAAATTCTATGGCTGCATGTCTAGCAGTCTTTATATTAAAAAAGAACCCTGTGAAAAAAACTATCAAGCTGGGTTCTTAATTTCACATGTAAATCAAAATATCAATACAGATAAAGTATCAGACTAGAGAGCTTATTGTATTCAGCAACTTATCGGTTTCTATAGGTTTTTCAATGTATGCACTGATGCCTAATTCTTTCATATTAGATTCTGTAACCTGATCGCTAAAGCCAGTGCACATAACAATCGATATATTTTTTTTGGTTTTTATCATTTTAGCTGACATCTCTGTTCCAGAAAGGTTTGGCATCATTTGGTCAGTTATAACTAAATCTATCTCATTATGATGTGTGTTAAAAAAGTCGAGCGCTTGTTGGCTACTGTTGAAGGTTGTAATTTTATAATGGTGTCTTTTTAAGAGATCAGAAAGGAATGTTGTTATAGATATTTCATCATCAACTATCAATATGTGTTTTGTCTCTTCATCAGAGATATTTGAAGAGGGTTTGAGGATTGAAGTCTGAGGAGTTTTATGAATTCCAGATGCTTCCGGTAAAAGTATTTTTATAGTAGTACCAGAATTTATTTCAGACTCAACAATTAAATGCCCACTGTGCTCATGAATGATTCCATGAACCATTGATAAACCCATTCCAGTACCTTTACCAACGCCTTTAGTGGTAAAGAAAGGTTCGAATAATCTTTTTTGACAATCAGAATCCATGCCTGTTCCATTATCTTTAATTTCAATAACAACATAGGTACCTGAAATATTTTGATGGCATGAGTTACACTGAGTGAGATCATAAGACTGAATATTTGTAGATATTGTAATCGTGCCTGTACCGATTGATCCCTTCATGGCATCTTTAGCATTTAAACAAATATTCATTAGTACCTGATCTAACATTACACGATTTACTTTTACATATAATTTTTCAGTATTATCTTTAATTTGAAAGCTTATAGTACTTGGTAGTAGTGGTCGAAGTAATTTTCGTGCATCTTCAATAATGTCAGCCATTAATAATGTTTCTGTCTTATTAGATGGGTCTTCAGTCCGACTAAATGCTAACATCTGACTTATTAGGTTCTTTGCTCTATCACCTGTATTTAATACTTGGTTAAGGTACTTTTGTAATTTTCTATCGCTACGAGCTATTTCTAATCCTATGCTTAATTCGGTGTACCCAAGCATGCTTGCTAACATATTGTTAAAATCGTGAGCAATGCCTCCTGTTAATTGACCTAGTGATTCCATTTTTTGAATGTGCATTAATTGTCGTTCAAGTTCCTGCCTGGAAACTATTTCTTGTTGTAATAATTTTTTAGCCTGACGTATACGATTGTTCTGTCTTAGTATGAATAAAATTAATATTGTTAAAAATATAAAAGCGAGTGATAAAAATAATATTGGTAAAGCATACTGGCTTTTGAGGCGTTCAAAAGAGCTCATTGTAGCAATGTGATAGGGACCTACATGCAAACGTTTTAAAAGATTTTCAACAGGCGAATAGTCAAGAGGACTGATCCAGCCTATATATTTACCAGTTAATGCAGCATTTGAATTGTTTTTTATTGAAAATAGGGTAGAGACCACTTGGGTTTTTAGTTCACTGCTAACCGGACGCGCAGTTGAGAATACCCATTCAGGATATAAGTCAGTGCTGTGTAAAAAAGGAAATTCTTTAGTTTGCTTTTGACCGATAACTTTAAAGTCCTGGATATTAATTTTGCCAGATGCGTTTAGCCTTTCTAACATATCAGTTCTTACTGAGCCGGCATCTGCACTTCCATCTCTTACTGAAAAAACAACATTCTGTTGCATGCCGCCAGCAAAAATCATTGATTTAAAGTCTTTGAAGGGGTTAATGTTATATTTTAATAATTCATCCCATGCTACTCGCCAGCCACCAAAGGCTAACTCTTCTACGGCAATAAATGATTTGTTTTTGAGGTCTTTTAAGCTATTGATGTCTGTACGGTCGGCTCGAGTAAATATTACCGAACCAAATCGCGTATAACCTTTTCCCTGTCGTTTGTTGACGAGTGTTGCCAGAGGCGTTATCCCATAATCTATTTTATGTTTAATAAAGGAAGATGGATTATTAATGCAGAAATCGTATTCTTTACGTGAAATAGCCTGGTTTAATCCGCTAATACTTTCGAATGGATGTAGTGTGAAATGATGTTCAGGGATTTTTGTATTGAGATGGTCAATCGTTGCTTGCCATTGTTTTATGCCTTCTTCGACACCAGAATGTGCTCTTAAAGCAACCTTGATTTCATCTGCTACAGTTACTCCAGAACAAAATACTAAAATCATTAACGTGCTTAACGTGCGAATGTTTTTTAATAAACTGGAAAAGGCGATTATTTTCATAAAAGATTTAAGTTGTTTTTAGATGAAATCGATAACTCTTGAGAAAAATAAATTCCATATGACTATGGTTGAATTTTACCCGGTTGGTTATTGTTTAGGCCTAAATTATAGTCTATTCACGTACTAAATGAATTAAAGGTGTCAGTTTATGTCAGCTGCATAAATAAGAGGGGTGTTAGTTTTTACGCAAGCTGGGCCTTTTTAATCATTTCTTGTGCGTGATCCATGGTCTGCTGTGTGATATCTACACCACCCAGCATACGAGCTATTTCAGACTGTTTTTGTTTATCATCCAAACAAATAATAGAGGTTTCTGTTGACGATTTTGTAGTCGTTTTATTAACTTGAAAATGATGGTGAGCTTGTGCGGCTACTTGAGGCAGGTGTGTAACGCATAAAACTTGGCATTCATTACCGATAGTTCTCAAGTGTTGGCCAACAATTTCGGCGGTGGCTCCACCAACACCTGAATCTACTTCATCAAATATAAGGGTTGGAATATGACCTTGATGAGCTGTGATCATTTGAATAGCAAGGCTGATGCGAGCGAGTTCACCACCAGACGCGACTTTAGCTAATAACTTTGCTGGTTGTCCGGGGTTGGCGCTAACTAAATAATCGATAGAATCGAAGCCTTCTGCTGCACATTTAAGTGGTTCGCTCTGAGTAACAGTAATTTCAAAAATACCACCGGTCATATTAAGCGTTTGCATAGCAGACGTAATTTTTGTACTTAACGTTTTGGCTGCTTTAATGCGTTTGTTGCTAATGTTTTTAGCCAGCTTTAAGTAAGTTTGTTTGTATTTGTCTCTTTGGGTGGATAAAGAACCTAATGATTCTTCAGCATTGGTTAATTGATTATATTCTTCACTCAATTGCTTATAAATATCAAAAACCTGTTGTGGCTCGATATGATGTTTTCTAGCTTGTTCGTGAATGCTATTGAGGCGCTGATCAATTTCATTAAGCCGCTCTGGGTTGTGTTCCAAATTCTCCAGATAGTTTTTAGATAAACTGGCAGCTTCTGTCACTTGTGTTTGCGCTTCTGTTAATAATTCAATAAGGCTGGCTAGTTCTTTGTTATCCGAATCGAGTGATCTAATTTCGTTTATTTGTTGGCTGATTAGAGAATAAACACCGTTCTCATTGTCATAAAGAATATCACTGGTACTGGCACATACTGATAAGTGTTTGTCGACATTGGCTAATTGATTGTGTTCCTCAACTAATGCATTGTATTCATTTTCCTGTGGGTCTAATTGCTCTAAGTCTTCGACCTGATATTTTAGTAATGCGACTCTCTCATTGCGGTCAGATGCTTTTTCTTGCAGGTCTTTCAGTTTGTTTTCAGATTCAAACCAAACCTCATAAGCTTTGCGGACATCATTGAGCAAGTCATTATGGCTTGAATAGTCATCTAATAATCGTCTTTGAATATCACGACGCATCAATGATTGGTGTTCGTGTTGGCCATGTACATCAATTAGCATTTCACCGGCACTGCGTATTTGTTGTAATGTTACAGTGATACCATTGATGTAGGCTTTCGAACGACCATCTTTATTAACGACGCGGCGAATAATGCATTCGCTGTCATTTTCTAGGTCATTTTCTGTTAGCCACTCGTTAAGTTCATCGAGTTTACCAATGTCAAAAGTGGCACTGATATCAGCTTTATCTGCACCATGCTTTACGTTATTGCTGTCGGCACGATCGCCAAGAATTAAACCAAGCGCGTCTAATAAAATAGATTTACCCGCACCGGTTTCGCCGGTAAGAGCAGTCATGCCATTTTCAAGATCGAGATCAAGTTTATCAATGATGGCAAAATTACGAATAAAGATATGAGTCAGCATGAGATTACAGTTGTTCGCTCCAGCGTAGTTTTGCTCTTAGTATTTGGAAGTAATCGTAAAATTCCGGATGAATCAGGTGTACATCATTGGATTTTCTTTCGATTAAAATTCTATCGCCTGGTTGTAAGTCAAAGTTGGATTGACCATCCCAGGAAACTTGAGGGGTGCTGCGATTATTTTCATTGATAACTACTTCAACTTTGCTGTTTGCACTGATAACAATAGGGCGATTACTCAGTGTATGCGGACAAATAGGCACAAGCGTCATTGCTTCAAGAGAAGGGTGAATTAAGGGGCCACCACTGGAAAGCGCATAAGCTGTCGAACCTGTTGGTGTAGAAATTACCATACCATCTGCGCGTTGTTCGTTAACAAACACGCCATCAACATAGGTTGAAAAATCGATCATTCGTGCAACATTTCGAATGTGTACAACAATGTCATTGAACGCATCGGATGATTTGAGTTCTTTATCACCCCGCATAACTTTGGCTTGTAATAGAAAGCGGCGTTCGTCTTTATAGTTACCCGATAAGACTTGTTCGATAACATCGAGCATATCGTCTGGTGAAACATCAACTAAAAAACCAAGTCTGCCAAGGTTAATGCCTAAAATAGGGGTTTTGAAATCTGCAAGAGAGCGGGCAGCGCTTAATAAAGTGCCATCGCCACCAATAACAATGACTAACTGGCTTTGTTGTCCCAGTTTTTCACGGCTCACTAAATCAGCGTCTTCAAGTAATGCGCCGACAGTTTCATCTAATAATACGGAATATTTTTTACTGTTTAAATAGTCATTTAAGCGTCGAAAAGTATCGACAACCATTTGTTCGCTATTTTTTACAATAAGCCCGATTGTTTTTATATTTTTATCCATTAGCAGAACATTATCATGCCGCGAGTTCGTGGCCAAGTCATCGTATAAAACATATTACAGGCTATCGTTTAAAGCCTGTAATTCGTAGAGTAAATCGAGCGCTTGTTTGGGTGTTAAATTGTCGGGTTGAATATCTTCCAATCGTTCAATAACCGGGTTTGGGGGCGCTGCTGCAAACATATCTAGCTGGCCGTCTTGTTTGCTGTCATTGTCTTGATTAATGGATTTTCGTTCCAGCTCTAGTAGCTTGTTACGAGCCGCATCAATAACAGGTTTTGGTAAGCCCGCCAGTTGTGCCACTTGCAAACCATAGCTTTGGTTGGCAGCACCTTTTTTCACATGGTGCATAAAGACGATAGTATCGCCATGTTCTACTGCATCAAGGTGAACATTAAGTACCGAATTGTGCTCCGCTGCAAGTGAAGTAAGCTCAAAATAATGCGTCGAAAATAGGGTGTAGGCTTTAATCTTGCGGGTTAAGAATTCAGCACAAGACCAGGCAAGTGAAAGCCCATCAAAGGTGCTTGTTCCTCGACCAATCTCATCCATTAAAACCAGGCTGTTTTTAGTGGCGTTGTTTAAAATATTGGCAGCTTCAGTCATTTCAACCATGAAAGTAGAGCGTCCACCGGCTAAATCGTCAGATGCACCAATTCGTGTAAAGATACGATCAATAGGGCCTAAAACAGCCGATTCAGCAGGAATATAAGAGCCAATATGTGCCATTAATACAATAATGGCGGTTTGTCGCATGTAGGTCGATTTACCACCCATATTGGGCCCGGTGATCATCAGCATGCGCTGGTTGGTATTCAAATTGATATCGTTGGCGACAAAACCGGTGTCGAGAACTCGTTCGATCACAGGGTGTCTGCCAGCAATGATTTTTAAACCAGGTTTGTCGCTTAAAGTGGCTTTATTGTAATCCAATGAATCAGCGCGCTCTGCAAAGCAGCTTAAGGTATCCAGTTCTGCGAGTGAAGTGGCACATAATTGCAAAGGCTTGATGAATTCAAGCAGTTGATCAAGTAAGGCATCGTAAAGCTGTTTTTCTTTTGCCAGAGCACGCTCTTTAGCGCTTAGAACCTGGTCTTCGAATGATTTTAATTCAGGTGTAATATAACGTTCAGCCGCTTTAAGTGTTTGCCTGCGGGTGTAGTCTTCAGGAATTTTATCGATATGCGCATGCGTAACTTCAATGAAAAAGCCATGTACTCGATTGTAATTCACTTTAAGCGTACTAATGCCAGTACGTTCACGTTCGCGGAGTTCTAGGTCGATTAAAAACTGATCTGCATTCTGGCTAAGGTTACGTAGCTCATCCAATTCGTCGCTGTAGCCTGTTGCAATGACGCCACCATCACGGATTAAAACGGGTGGGTTTTCAATGATGGCTGATTTTAAAAGATCGCAGACAAGCTGGTGTTCGCCAATGCTATCAGACAGTAATTTTAAGTTATGGCTACTGTAATTCTTTAAGTGCGTTTGTAATTCAGGTATTTGAGCAAGTGACAAACCCAGTGTGAACAAATCACGAGGGCGAGCTGATTTAAGAGCAATACGGCTTAATATGCGCTCAATATCGCCAATTGGTTTTAATTGGGCCTGAATATCTTGAAATTGTAAGTTATTAAGTAACTCTTCAACGGCATGGTGGCGGTATTTAACAATCTTTTGATCACGTAGCGGGCGTTTAATCCAGCGACGTAAGCATCGGCTGCCCATTGTTGTCATTGTGCGGTCGAGTACAGAGGCAAGCGTGTTTTCCTTTTCTCCGGCCATATTGAGCTCGAGTTCAAGATTACGACGGCTTGCTGCATCCATAATAATGGCATCTTCAGTGCTATCTGTTTGAATGCCGGTAATATGCGGTAGGGATGCTTTTTGAGTGTCTTTTACATATTGCAATAAACAACCGCTGGCCATTACCGCTGCCGGTAAATCGTTACAGCCATAACCGGTAAGGTCACGAGTTTTAAACTGGGATGTTAATTGCTGAATCGCAGTGTCTAAATCAAAATGCCACGGAGACTGCCTTTTTATCGGGTAGTTTGTTTGTAAAACGTTGATTAGAGCATCGTCTTCACTGATTAAGATTTCAGCAGGGTGTAAGCGTTCGAGCTCGGCAATCAGGGCTGTTTCATCACTCACTTCAAGCACAGTGAAGCGACCAGAGCTCATTTCCAAAAAGGACAGGCCAATGCTGTCATTAAAACTGTGGACAGCTAGTAACAGGTTCTCAGCACGCTCATCAAGCAGTGCTTCATCAGTCAGGGTGCCGGGTGTTAAAACACGAGCAACTTCCCTTTTAACCGGGCCTTTAGATGTCGCCGGGTCGCCAACTTGCTCACAAATAGCGACCGAAATACCTTTGCGAACTAAACGCCCTAAATAGTTCTCTGCTGCATGATAAGGAATCCCGCACATAGGAATTGAATTGCCATTCGCTTTACCACGGGCCGTCAGTGTAATGTCGAGATGTTTAGAGGCATTTACCGCATCATCAAAGAACATTTCATAAAAATCACCCATTCGATAGAATAGAAGTGTGTCTGGGTATTGTGCTTTAATGCCCAGATACTGCTGCATCATTGGAGTGTGGTTTGAGTTTTTAACTGGTTTTTCGGTGACTTGTTCCATGGCGCAGATTTTACAAGAAAGTGAAGTGCTCTGCTTAAGAAATTGTAATTCAGTTCTTAATAAATTAGATTACAGTTATACTTATTTCAATAAATACAAAATGTTACAGAGCTTACTTAAATGTAAAATTAAGAATAAGCTTTTTTTATAGGTATGTTTTATGGTTTTGAAAGGCGATGCTTCAGGTGATGAAACAGAACTAACCGAGAAGATGTTGGTTCTATCGAAATTGTTGTTATCAAGTGGTTATAAACTAGCCACATCAGAATCCTGTACTGGTGGCTGGGTAGCCAAGGCAGCCACGGATTTACCCGGTAGCTCACTTTGGTTTGATCGTGGTTTAGTTACCTATAGTAATGCAGCTAAAACCGAGTTGCTGGGTGTTAAAGAAGATACGTTAAATTCTCATGGCGCTGTGAGCCAACAAACTGTTGAAGAAATGGTGGCTGGGTTATTAACTGCAAAACCAGTTTCTATAGGAGTAGCCATTAGTGGCATTGCTGGTCCTGATGGGGGTAGTGAGGAAAAGCCCGTTGGTACGGTTTGGATTGCCTGGCAAATTGAAAATAAGCCTGCAGAAAGTCAGTGTTATTTGTTTGCTGGAAACCGGCAGCAAGTGAGGCTACAAGCCAGTATTCAAGCTGTTGTTGGTTTAATTTGTTTACTAAAAAATGCTCAATAAATAATCAATTGTAAATTTCTTAAAATCCACACCAATTATGCCTATCCTGTGCTTAATTTTAATGTGATAATCCGGCTAAATTACTCAACTCAACTCGTTATTAACAACCAGAGGTCATAATGGACGAAAATCGTAAAAAGGCGCTTGCCGCCGCACTTTCTCAAATTGAGCGTCAGTTTGGTAAAGGCTCGGTCATGCGCATGGGCGATGCGGGTCCTATGGATATTGAAGCGATATCTACTGGCTCATTGAATCTGGATATTGCACTTGGCATTGGTGGTTTACCTAAAGGCCGTGTTTGTGAAATATATGGTCCTGAATCTTCTGGTAAAACAACACTGACTTTACAAGTGATAGCTGAATGCCAAAAAACGGGTGGAACAGCTGCTTTTATTGATGCTGAGCATGCTCTTGACCCAATTTATGCTGAAAACCTTGGTGTTGACGTTGATAATCTTTTAGTTTCTCAACCGGACACTGGTGAGCAAGCTCTTGAAATTACAGATATGCTGGTACGTTCTGGTGGTATTGATATCATTGTCATTGATTCGGTTGCGGCACTAACGCCAAAAGCTGAAATTGAAGGCGACATGGGTGATCACCACGTTGGTTTGCAAGCACGTTTAATGTCACAGGCTCTACGTAAATTAACGGCTAACATCAAACGATCAAATACGTTGGTTATTTTCATCAACCAAATTCGTATGAAAATTGGCGTTATGTTTGGTAGTCCTGAAACAACCTCAGGTGGTAATGCGCTTAAGTTTTACTCATCTGTTCGCTTAGATATTCGTCGTACTGGTGCAATCAAACAAGGTGATGAAGTTGTAGGTAACGAAACTAAAGTTAAAGTGGTTAAAAACAAAGTATCACCACCATTCAAATTGGCTCATTTTGAAATTTTCTATGGCAAAGGTATTTCACATGAAGGTGAAATTATCGATCTGGGTGTAGCGAATGGCCTTATCGATAAAGCCGGTGCTTGGTATAGTTACAACGGTGACAAGATCGGTCAGGGTAAAGAAAAGGTACGTACTTTCTTAAAAGAGAACCCAGACGTGGCTGCAACTATTGAAGCTCAGTTAAGAAAGAAGCTTTTAGTTAAGCCAGAAAGAAAGTCGAAAACTGAGAGTGCACCTGAGCAGCCAAATGCTGAAGAAGAAACCGAGGCCTGATAAAACAGCCTATGCGAATTCACTCAGATTGTTGGCCATGCGCGAACACTCTGAGCAGCAACTCTGGAAAAAACTGGAGCAGCGTGAATTCGATGAAATAGAAATCAGCGATGCGATTGAAAAGCTAAAGTCTGAAAATTACTTATCAGATACTCGCTTCGCTGAATCCTACCTTAGATCTCGAAAAATCAAACTTTATGGTCCGATCAAAATAAGACTGGAGTTAGAGGAAAGAGGGGTTTCAGGTTCGATTATATCGGCGGCCATGCAACACGATTGCGATGAAGTGCCGCATGACTGGTTTGCTATAATGCAACAAGCTTATGATCGTAAATATGGCGATAGCAAAGCGGAAGACTATTCAGAGAAAGCAAAACGTTGTCGATATTTACAGAATCGCGGCTTTGAAAGTTCTTTGATAACAAACTTGATTAAGTTGTAGTAATAACAATTAAATCAAATACTTAAACAACATACTTAATGTACATACTATGACTAGCAGTGCTCAATTACGCCAACAATTTCTAGAGTTTTTTAAGTCTAAAGATCACGAAATTGTCTCTTCTTCATCATTAATTCCTAGTAACGACCCCACTTTGCTGTTTGTAAATGCAGGCATGGTTCAGTTCAAGGATACGTTTTTGGGTCAGGAATCACGACCTTATGTACGTGCAACTAGCAGCCAGCGTTGTGTTCGTGCGGGCGGTAAACATAATGATTTAGAAAACGTTGGTTACACTGCGCGTCACCACACCTTTTTTGAAATGCTGGGTAACTTCAGTTTTGGTGATTATTTCAAAGAAGACGCAATTAAATATGCCTGGGAGTTTCTAACTCAAGTTGCGAAGTTGCCAGAAGAAAAGCTTTGGATCACGGTTTACGAAGAAGACGATGAAGCGGCTGACATTTGGCTAAATCAAATCGGTGTTAATCCAGATCGTTTATCTCGCATCGGTGATAAAAAAGGCGGTAAAAAGCACGAGAGCGATAACTTCTGGTCGATGGGTGATACCGGTCCTTGTGGTCCTTGTACTGAAATATTTTATGACCATGGCGAGCATATATTTGGTGGGCCTCCTGGTACACCTGATGAAGACGGTGATCGATATATCGAGATTTGGAACCTTGTGTTCATGCAGTTTAATCGCGATAAAGACGGCACCATGAACCCATTGCCTAAGCCTTCAGTTGATACCGGTATGGGTCTTGAGCGTTTAGCAGCCATCTTGCAAAACGTGCATAGCAATTACGAAATTGATATATTCCAAAGTCTGATCAAAGAAGCCGCTAAACTCACTAATACCAAAGATTTAGAGCATAAATCACT
>JAUVDT010000020.1 GCA_030595185.1 Gammaproteobacteria bacterium | reverse complement strand
AAGCACAAGAAGAAATGCTGGATTTTGCAGGTACAGGCTCATCAGTAATGGAATTAAGTCATCGCAGTAAAGAATTTATTGCGGTTGCGGAACAAGCTGAAGCAGATTTGCGTGAAGTGATGGCGATTCCTGCTAATTATAAGGTTTTATTTTTACAGGGCGGTGCAAGTAGTCAGTTTTCTATGATCCCGATTAATTTATTAAACGGTGCTAAAAAAGCAGATTATTTTTTGACGGGGCAGTGGTCTAAAAAAGCAGTTGCTGAAGCCAAGCGCTTTTGTGATGTAAATTTAGTGACTGACAATAGTGACAGTAAATTCACTACTATCGCTGATTCATCAGAATGGAATTTCAGTGATGATGCCGCTTATGTTCATTACACGCCTAATGAAACCATTGTTGGTTTAGAATTTGATTCAATACCTGAGACAGATAAACCATTAGTGGCTGATATGTCTTCAACAATATTGTCTCGCGAAATTGATGTGAGTAAGTTTGGTGTTATTTACGCAGGTGCACAAAAGAACATTGGTCCAGCCGGTTTAACGCTTGTCATTATCCGTGATGACTTAATTGGCAATGCAATGTCTGATATGCCGGTTATGTTTGATTACAAAACACACGCTGATAATGCTTCTATGTATAACACTCCACCTACTAATAGCTGGTATCTTGCAGGTCTTGTTTTTAAGTGGCTAAAAGATAATGGCGGCATTAAAGCTATGCAAGAAATCAATCAACGCAAAGCAGAAAAGCTTTATGCTGCAATTGATGATTCTGCATTTTATAGTAATCCAATCGATACAAAGTACCGTTCCTGGATGAATGTACCTTTTATTTTGGCTGATGATAATTTAGATAAACTATTTATCGAAAAAGCGGCTGCTAATGGTTTAACAACACTTAAAGGGCATCGTTCATTAGGTGGTATGCGAGCCAGTATTTATAATGCAATGCCTGAATCAGGTGTTGATGCATTAGTTGAGTTCATGGCGGACTTTGAAAAGACTAACGCTTAAACTGTTATTTAATTTGTGTCGTTACTTTAAGGATAAAGGTTAATAATAAAATGCATAAAATAAAAACCTATAACAACATCTCTGATAAAGGTTTATCAAAGTTTTCATCAGATCAGTATACGGTAGGGGAAAGTGTTAATAGTGCAGATGCAATAATGTTGCGTTCTGCAAAATTGCACGATGAACCAATTGATGAGTCAATTCGTGCAATTGGTCGTGCAGGTGCAGGCGTTAATAATATTCCTGTTGATGCGATGAGTGAGCGTGGTGTTGTGGTTTTTAATGCGCCTGGTGCTAATGCAAATGCGGTTAAAGAGCTGGTTATTGTTGGTATGTTAATGGCTGCTCGTAATATATGCGATGCATGGCAGTACTCAGAAAACCTTGAAGGTTCTGATGCTGAAGTGAGTAAGGCTGTTGAAGCGGGTAAAAAACAATATGTAGGTTTTGAATTACCCGGACGAACTTTAGGTGTTATTGGTTTAGGTGCGATAGGTGTTGAAGTTGCAAATGCAGCTGTTGCTCTTGGTATGAATGTTATTGGTTTTGATCCAACGATTACGATTAAACGTGCGTGGCAGTTGTCATCTGATGTAACTGAAATGGATAGTGCAGAGGCGTTGTTAAATGAATGTGATTTTGTAACTTTTCATGTGCCATTAATTGAATCGACTAAAAATTTGTTAAATGCAGAACGTCTGGCAACCATGAAAGATGGTGTGGTGGTTATGAATTTTGCGCGTGATGGTATTGTTGATGATGATGCTGTTTTAGCCGGCATTGAAAGCGGAAAAGTGCATGCGTATATTTCAGACTTTCCAGCGCCGAAATTAAAAGGCCAGAAAGGTGTTTATACACTGCCGCATTTAGGTGCTTCAACGAATGAAGCAGAAGATAATTGTGCGATTATGATTGCTGACCAATTAAAAGATTTTCTTGAAAATGGTCAGATAAAAAATTCTGTTAACTTTCCAAATGTGAAGTTGTCGCGAAAAGGTGAGCATCGTTTGGCGATTGCGAACATGAATCGACCTGATATGGTGGCGCAGGTTTCTCATGTTTTGGGTCAGGCAAAAGTTAATATTTTACATATGGTCAATGAATCACGTGGTGATTTGGCTTATACATTAATAGATGTCGAAGCGCCTCTGGCTGATGGTGATTTGAAAAACTTATCATCTATTGAAGGTGTTTTGAGTGTGAGAGCCCTTTAAAGGTTTTCTTAAAAGTGGACAATACAAGTTAAAAATGTCGGAACAAGATCTAAATAAAATTCGTGTAAGAATAGATGAACTGGATCGTGAGATCCAGTCTTTGGTTTCTGAGCGTGCACAATGCGCGCAGCAAGTGGCTGAAGTAAAAATGCGTGCTGGCCAACAAGAAGGCAGCAAAGCTTTGTTTTATCGTCCTGAGCGTGAAGCGCAAGTGTTACGTGCTGTAAAAGAGCGTAACACCGGGCCGTTAGCCGATAATGAAATGGCAAGATTGTTCAGAGAGATTATGGCAGCATGCCTGGCCTTAGAGCAGCCTTTAAAAGTTGCGTACTTGGGGCCTGATGGTTCGTACACACACATGGGCGCGGTTAAACACTTTGGTGGCTCAATCAATGGTCTGCCATCTGCGCAAATAGATGACGTATTTCGTGAAGTAGAAGCAGGTAATGCCGACTTCGGTATTGTGCCAATAGAAAATTCTACTGAAGGTGTGATTAGTTACACTTTGGATATGTTGCTTCAATCGCCGCTGGTTATTTGTGGTGAAGTTGATTTACCTATTCATCATAATTTAATTACTTCATGTGATGATCTTTCTAAAGTGACTAAAGTTTATTCGCACCAGCAATCTTTAGCGCAGTGTCGTAACTGGCTGAATAAAAACTTGCCGGGTGTAGAAACAATAGCAGTGAGCAGTAACAGTCATGCTGTTACATTATTGGAAAATGATTCCACTGCAGCTGCTATTGCAGGGCAAGTGGCATCGGAGTTGTATTCTGTACCTATATTAAATTCGAATATTGAAGACCGGGTGGATAATACCACTCGATTTATCGTTCTTGGTAAGCACGCCGTTCCTGCTAGTGGCGAAGACAAAACTTCATTATTGGTTATGTTGCATAACAAAGCCGGTGCGTTACATGATTTATTATCTTCATTTGCAGCTCGCGGCATTAGTATGAGTAAAATAGAATCACGCCCAGCACAGAGTAGCGGTGTTTGGGAGTATGTATTCTTTATTGATATTCAAGGGCATCGTGATGATGCTAAAGTTTCAGAAGCCATAATTGACCTCGAGCAAAAATCTGCCATGCTGAAAGTGCTTGGTTCATATCCAGTTGCCGTTTTATAAAAAACGGCTGTTCAGTAAAATTTATCATGAACCTTATTTGTGAATAGTTATGGTCTATAAAGAACTGGCGACTAAAGGTGTGCAAGGCTTGACACCGTACCTACCAGGTAAACCAATTGATGAGCTTGAGCGTGAGTTAGGAGTTACCAACTCACTAAAACTTGCATCGAATGAAAATCCATTGGGCCCCTCTAAAGAAGTACAAAAAAAACTGGCAGAAGAAATTGCCGGTTTACATCTGTATCCTGACGGTAGTGCGCATAAGTTAAAACTGAGGCTAGCACAAGAATATCGGATAAACCAAGATCAAATTACCCTAGGTAATGGATCTAACGATGTGCTTGAATTAATCGCCAGAGCTTTTTTGACCGATAAAGATTCAGCTGTTTTTTCTGAGTTTTCCTTTGCTGTTTATCCAATTGTTGTACAAGCTATTGGCGCTCGATCAAATATTGCAAAAGCTTATGCAGCTGACAATGATTCAATGCCTTACGGTCATGATCTTGATGCTATTTTAAATAGTATTGATGATGATACTAAAGTTATTTTTTTAGCAAATCCAAATAACCCAACTGGCACCTGGTTGGAGCCTGAAAGTCTTCATAGCTTTTTAACTAAAGTTGATAAAAAAGTTATTGTGGTTTTAGACGAAGCTTATTTTGAATATATGCCTGAATCATTGAAGCCGGATTCTATTAATTGGCTTAATGAGTTTTCTAATTTAATTGTTACCCGCACTTTTTCAAAAATACATGCGCTTGCAGGTTTGCGTGTTGGTTATGCCGTTTCCAATTCTGAAATTGCAGACCTTTTAAATCGTGTCCGTCAGCCTTTTAATGTTAATACTATGGCTCAGGTTGCAGCCTGTGCTGCTTTAGATGATAAATTGCATGTTACGCAAAGTGTTATTATTAATACGCAAGGTCTAAAGCAATTGATGATTGGTTTTGAAGAGTTGGGTTTGCCTTATATACCGTCAATTGGTAATTTTATTACGGTAGATATGAAGCGAGTTGCTGCGCCAATTTATGATGCTTTACTGCGTGAAGGTGTTATCGTAAGGCCTGTTGCTAATTATGGTTTGCCTAATCATTTACGTATTACTGTGGGTAATCAGCAGCAAAATGAAAGGGTTTTAATGGCGCTTGATACGGTTCTTAATGAGCCTATTGATAAGAGTGAGCATAAAAATGGCTAAAATAAATAAACTGTGTGTTATCGGTGTTGGTTTAATTGGTGGTTCGCTTGCCATTGCTTTACGTAATGCCGGTTACTGTGCCGAGGTGATTGGTGCGGGTCGTAATGCTGAGCGTTTGCAAGTAGCAAAAGATTTGGGTGTAGTTGACTCATTTAGTACGGATATAGCTGAAGCGGTAGCTGATGCAGATATGGTATTTGTTGCCGTGCCTATGGGTGCAATGGCGGCTATTTTTCAACAGATTGATAATCATTTAAAACCAGGCGCCATTATTACCGATGGTGGTAGTGCAAAGTCGAGTGTGATGAAAGATGCAAAGCTGCATTTAAAACGTTCATATTCACAATTTGTTGCCGGCCACCCAATCGCGGGTACTGAACAAAGTGGTGTAGAAGCAGCTTTTGGTGAGTTGTTTCAAAATCGCCGAGTTATTATTACACCGACGTATGATACGAATAAAAGAGCGGCTGAAAAAGTCGCTGACATGTGGAAAGCGGCGGGTGCTGAAGTTGAAACAATGTCTGCTCTACATCACGACGATGTGTTAGCAGGTACTAGTCATTTGCCGCATCTATTGGCTTATGGTTTGGTGAATTGTTTGTTTGAAAGTAATAACTCAGAAAGCTTTTTCAAATATGCGGCGGGTGGCTTTCGAGACTTTACTCGTATCGCATCAAGCGACCCGGTAATGTGGCGCGACATATGTTTATCTAACAAAGAATCGTTGCTGGATATTTTAAGTCTTTATCAGACAGAGTTAGATATGTTGAAAGAAGCAATAGCGAAAGATGATGCTGACCAGCTATTATCTTATTTTGATTCGGCTAAAACGTCTCGCGATAAATTCAAGTTTTAATCATAATATTTATAACCATTATTTAAATTTAAGTACATAAGGCTTTAATACATGAGCTTACAGTTCAAATTACAACCCGCTAATAAAATTTCTGGTGAGATTCGCGTTCCGGGTGACAAATCGGTTTCACATCGTTCTATTATGTTCGGTTCGATTGCAGAAGGCACAACTCACGTTACAGGTTTCCTTGAAGGTGAAGATAGTCTTAATACTTTGCGTGCTTTTAAAGCAATGGGTGTAGAAATTGAAGGCCCTGTGGATGGCAAAGTAACAATTCACGGTGTTGGCATGCATGGCTTAAAAAAACCAACAACTACATTGGATATGGGTAACTCGGGTACGTCCATGAGATTGCTATCTGGTTTGTTATCCGGTCAGGCGTTTGATCTTGAATTAGCCGGCGATGCCTCGTTAACAAAACGTCCAATGAAACGCGTTACTGATCCATTGGCTTTAATGGGTGCGAAAGTTGATACGGCTGAAGGCGGACGCCCGCCATTAAAAATTCACGGTGGTAGTAAAATGAAAGGTATTCATTACGATATGCCGATGGCTAGCGCACAGGTTAAGTCTTGTTTGTTATTGGCTGGAATGTATGCAGAGGGTGAAACCTCTGTTGTAGAGCCAGCACCAACTCGTGATCATACTGAACGCATGTTGACGGCTTTTGGTTATCCAGTAAAGACTGTGAATAACAAAATGAGTTTGCAGGGCGGTGGAAAATTAATTGCCTGTGATATTGATGTGCCTACCGATATATCATCAGCTGCATTTTTTATGGTGATGGGTGCAATTGCAAAAGACTCAGATATTTTAATCAAGCACGTGGGTATTAATCCAACTCGTACTGGTGTTATCGATATCTTGAAATTAATGGGTGCAAACTTAACACTGGAAAATGAGCAGGAAGTGGGCGGTGAACCGGTAGCTGATATACGTGTTAAGAGCAGTCATTTAAAAGGTATTCATGTACCAGAAGAATTAGTGCCACTGGCGATTGATGAATTTCCGGTATTATTCGTAGCTGCTGCTTGTGCAGAAGGGCAGACAATTGTTACTGGTGCTGAAGAATTACGCGTTAAAGAAAGTGATCGCATCCAAGTGATGGCAGATGGCTTAGTGGCGCTTGGTGTTGATGCAACTGCAACCGATGATGGCATGGTCATTAATGGCGGCACGATTAAATCGGGTACTGTTAATAGTCATGACGATCACCGTATCGCAATGGCCTTTAGTGTGGCGTCTTTAGGCGCAGAAGGCGAGATTGTGATCGATGATTGCGATAACGTGAACACCTCTTTTCCAACATTTGTTGAACTGGCCAATCTGGTTGGTTTGAATCTAACTACGAATTCTTAAATATGTCTCAAACTATCTCTATAGACAAACTCATTACTGTTGATGGCCCAAGTGGTGTCGGCAAGGGAACTATCTGCCTCTTGTTATCGCACCAGTTAAATTGGCCTATTCTGGACAGTGGTGCCTTATATCGCTTAACAGCTTGTGCTGCTATGAGTGATGGAACACAAGAAAATGACCATGAGACACTTGAAAGAACGGCTATAGAGCTCGATGTACGTTTCGAAAGTGGTGATAACGGCTTGCGTTATTTCTTAAGAAATGAAGATGTCAGCGAAAAAATTCGTGAAGAAGCTACGGGTAATATGGCTTCAAAAGTAGCAACGGTGGAGGGTGTTCGAGCCGCTTTATTAGATAAGCAGCGTTCACTGGCTACAGATACTGGTTTGATAGCTGATGGACGTGATATGGGTACGGTTGTATTCCCCGATGCGCCATTAAAGATCTATTTAACGGCAAGCGCTGAAGAAAGGGCTGAACGGCGCTTTAAGCAGTTGAAAGATAAGGGTATTGATGTTAATATCCGCGACCTCGTAGCCGACTTGACGGCTCGGGATGAGCGAGATACTAATCGCAAAGTAGCGCCACTTAAGCCTGCCGAAGATGCTGTCGTTATCGACACCACTGAGTTATCGGTCGCTGAAGTCGAAGCCCAAGTGCTCGAACTGGCGCAACAACGCTTTAGTTAATCGCCCAAAGTTATATGGCTGATCCCGCCACAAACTGGATATTGGCGATCTGCATAAGCAGGTCATTTGTTTAACATTAACCCTGTCTATTCGTTCAGCCAGTCCTATGGTTGAAAATCTATCGAATACACAGTTTCTAAGGAAAATCATGTCTGAAAGTTTTGCTGAATTATTTGAACAGAGTCTAAAAGAAACCAACATGGAAACCGGTTCTATTATTACCGGTACTATCGTTGATATTCACAATGGCTTTGTTTTTGTCGCTGCTGGTTTAAAATCAGAAGGCGTTATCGCTGAAAACCAATTTTACAATGAGAATGGTGAGCTTGATATCAACATCGGTGACGAAGTTGAAGTTGCACTTGAATCAATTGAAGATGGTTGGGGTGAAACTCGTCTTTCTCGTGAAAAAGCTAAGCGCGCTAAAGCTTGGATCCGTCTTGAAAAAGCATCTGAAGCTGACGAAATTGTTACTGGTATCATCACTGGTAAAGTTAAGGGTGGTTTCACTGTTGACCTTAGCGATATCCGTGCCTTCCTACCGGGTTCATTAGTCGATGTTCGCCCAGTACGTGACACTACGTACCTTGAAGGCAAAGAGCTTGAATTTAAAGTTATCAAGCTTGACCAAAAACGTAATAACGTTGTTGTATCTCGTCGTGCTGTTGTTGAAACAGAGTACAGCGAAGAGCGTGAGAAGTTACTTGCTAGCCTTGAAGAAGGTAAGGAAGTTAAAGGTATCGTTAAGAACCTTACTGATTACGGCGCATTCTTAGACCTTGGTGGTATCGATGGTCTATTACACATCACTGATATGGCTTGGAAGCGTGTTAAGCACCCATCTGAAATCGTAGAAGTTGGTAAAGAAATCAGCGTTGTTGTATTGAAGTTTGATAAAGAGCGTAACCGTGTTTCTCTTGGTCTTAAGCAAATGGGTAATGATCCATGGGCTGATATCGCACGTCGTTACCCTGAAGATACTCGTTTATTCGGTAAAGTATCTAACATCACAGATTACGGTTGTTTCGTTGAGATTGAAGAAGGCGTTGAAGGTCTTGTTCACGTATCTGAAATGGATTGGACTAACAAGAACGTTAATCCAGCTAAAGTTGTTACTTTAGGTCAAGAAGTTGAAGTAATGATTCTTGATATCGATGAAGAGCGTCGTCGTATTTCTCTAGGTATGAAGCAATGTTCTTCTAATCCTTGGGATGATTTCGGTACTTCACACAACAAGAACGACAAAGTTATCGGTACTATCAAATCAATCACTGATTTCGGTATCTTCGTTGGTCTACCTGGTGGCATCGACGGTCTTATTCACTTATCTGATCTTTCATGGAACAGCACTGGTGAAGACATCGTTCGTAACTTCAAGAAAGGCGACGAGCTAGAAGCGGTTGTATTATCAATCGATCCTGAGCGTGAGCGTATTTCTCTTGGCGTTAAGCAACTTGAAACTGATCCATTCTCAAGCTTCTTAGCGGTTAACGAAAAAGGTTCTATCGTTAAAGGTACAATCACTGAAGTTGATGCAAAAGCAGCAACTATCGATTTAGGTGATGGTATTGAAGGTACTTTGAAAGCATCTGAGCTATCTCGCGATCGCGTTGAAGATGCACGTACAATACTGAAAGTTGGTGAAGAGATCGAAGCTAAGTTCACTGGTGTTGATCGTAAGAGTCGTATGGTTAATCTATCGATTAAAGCGAAAGACAACGATGAAGAAACACAAACGTTGAAAGATTATTCAAGTTCAGCTCCTTCAGCAGCACCTACATTAGGTGATTTACTGAAAGAACAAATGGATGCTGGTAAAGACGGCGAATAATTAGTTCTGTGCTATGATTAGGGTATGTGGTTGATTCACATACCCTAATTTATATAAAATAATAAAAAAGGAACGGGATATATGCCAGATTCTGCAATAAACTCACTAATGAAGTCTGAGTTAATCGAAATGATGGCCCGTAAACAGAGCCATTTGGCTTATAAGGATGTTGAACTAGCAGTTAAAAGTTTACTTGAACAAATGAGCCATTCATTGTCATCAGGTGAGCGTATCGAGATTAGAGGCTTTGGTAGCTTTAGTTTGCACTATCGTCCACCACGCGCAGGTCGTAATCCAAAAACAGGTGATTCAGTAGAATTACCAGGTAAATATGTACCACACTTCAAACCAGGCAAAGAGTTAAGAGAAAAGGTTAATGAATCATTTCTTGAGCTGGGAGCTTAGTTTTCTTTATTATTCTTAAGTGCTGTTAGTTATATGACAAGAATAATTAGCTTACTATTATTTGTACTACTTCTATTTGTTTTAGTTTCACTCGCTTATCTTAATTCAGATAAGGTCGTTTTCGATTATTTATTTTCTAAAATAGAAATCTCGTTATCTCTTTTATTACTCTTTTGTTTTTTATTGGGTGTTGGTCTTTCAACGCTGGTATATATCAGTCTAATATTCTTCCAAAAGCGTAAAATTTCTCAACTATCGTCAATTAAAGTACGTTAAAAGTTCACTTTATAAATTGAGACAGATAAAATAAAGCTCATGGAGACACTCGCTCATTATTGGCCTTGGCTATTTTTACTTTTACCGGTTGCTTATTTATTTGGCTGGTTAAAAGGACGTGGTCATAATAAATCAAACTATCAAGACCCATCACAAACCTTATCTTCAGATTACTTTAAAGGTTTGAATTATCTATTATCAGATCAGCAGGATAGGGCATTACCTGTATTCCTTCAGTTAGTACAAGTCGATAATGACACAATTGATACGCATTTAGCTATTGCTACTATTTATCGCCGTCGTGGCGATTATGATAAAGCAATAGAAATTCATCAAAATTTAATAGCCAAACCCTCTTTATCAGCCAAATACAGAAGTAAGGCTCTTTTGGAACTAGGGCGTGATTATTTAACGGCTGGTTTATTTGATAGAGCAGAAGGTCTTTTTGATGATGTTATTAAAAATGGCTTTTATGATCAGGAAGCGCATGAATTTAAGTTAACAATATATCAGCAAGAGAAAGACTGGTTAGAAGCAGTCAATGTTGCCAAGACGCTGATACAAAATGGTGACAGTAGTATAAAAGGTTTAATTGCTCAGTTTTATTGTGAGTTAAGTGAGCAAACTTTTCTTAAAGGTAATGTGAAACAGGCAGGGCAGTATATAAAGGATGCGCTGGGGTATGATGCAAACTGCATCAGAGCGCTAATGTGTCGAGTGCGATATGCGGTTGTCTTAAAGAAATATAAAGAAGCGATAAAAAATATTAAACAAATTCAGCAAATTGATTCAGACTATTTCCCTGCAGTACTTGCAGAATGTGTTACGTCGTATCGAGAACTGGGTAAAGTAAAAGACTTAATCGATTACTTGAGAGTCGTTGAAAAACAGAATGTTAACCTGACAATGATGGATACGATTTCGAGTTTGTTATCTGAAATAAAAGATGATGAAGCTGCGCAAAGTTATTTACAAGAACAGTTGTCATTAGCACCAAATATAACTGGGCTGGCTAGCTTTGCAATGTTAATGAATAAAAAAGCTAATTACTCATGTGATGATTACTATCAAGAAATACAAAAAGTTATTCTAAGAATGAAACCAAAGAGTGATCAGTTTCAATGTAATAAATGTGGCTACACTTCAGGAAAATTAAATTGGCAATGCCCTAGTTGTCATGAATGGGGTGAAACTAAGCCACTTATAGGTTGTACAAATGCAGAAAAATGATTCAAAAATAATAGTAGCACTTGATTATGCTGATATTAATGAAGCAAAAGATTTAGTAGAAAAACTGACTCCTGATTTATGTAAATTAAAAGTTGGTAAAGAAATGTTTACGCGTTTTGGCCCTGACTTTGTAAAAGAATTGTGCAAAGCAAACTTTGATGTTTTCTTAGATTTGAAATTCCATGATATACCTAATACTGTCGCTAAAGCATGTGAAGCTGCTAATGATCTGGGTGTGTGGATGATGAATGTACATGCCCAAGGTGGTATGCGCATGATGGAGTCTGCTAAGGAAGCTTTAACTAATGCAAATTCTCAAGCACAATTAATAGCCGTTACCGTATTAACTAGCATGGATAAAAGTGACCTAAGTGTTTTGGGTATCAGTCAAGATCCATCAGAATTAGCACAGTCACTGGCTCAACTTACTTATGATGCTGGTCTGGATGGCATTGTTTGTTCTGCTAAAGAAGCTGTTCAAATGAGATCAAAATTTGACGATAGTTTTTCTCTGGTAACACCAGGTATTCGCCCAGCAGGTTCTGCTTCTGACGATCAGCGACGCATAATGACACCGGTGGATGCGATTAAAGCTGGTTCAAGTTATCTAGTAATCGGGAGACCCATTACTAAATCTGATGATCCGGTAGGTGTTTTAATGACAATAAATTCGGAAATTTCTGACTTATAAATAAAAGCTAATCATGTATGATCTAGTTCATCGATGGAATCGATTTAAATACTCAAGGAGAGTGAGATGAACTTATTTAGAGTTATAGTTTTAATAGCTACGTTTGTATTTGCATCTGCTGCATGGTCTGCAGCTGTTAATATTAATACGGCAACATCAGAACAGCTAACAGCGTTAAAAGGCATTGGATTTAAGAAAGCAGAAGCGATTATTAGTTATCGTGCTAAGAATGGTGATTTTACTAATGCTGAAGCATTGGCTAATGTTAAAGGAATAGGACTGAAAACAGTCGATAAAAACCGTTCTTTAATTGAAGTAACCAAGTAAAAATATATTTTCACTTTAAAGCCATCGTTAAAAGCCTGTGCAAACAGGCTTTTTTTATGTCTGTTATCTAATTAATGAAAGGTATTACATTTTTAGTGATAGCTGTATGAATAATATAATAATAAATCAGCATTACGAAGCATAACGCTATATATATCTGGGTTTTATCTTTGGCTATTCTGAATATATATATCCCCATCACAATATAAAGGCAGATGGCGATAATCTTTGTAATGATCCAGGGGTTAGAGCTATCTACTGATATATCTCCTACATATAACATAGCAAAAGCACTGATTAATAAGATGCTGTCTATTACATGTGGTAATTTTTTTATTAGACTTCTTTCTAAAACCTTAGGCTGAGTTAATAACCAGTAACTCCGAATACAAAAGAAAGTAATACTTAACACTACTGTGCTTAGATGCAGGGTCTTTAATAGTAAATATGCACTCATTCATTCATGCTCTTATCTATGTCATGGATATGGTTATATAGGTATAATAACACCATATGAAAATGAGTCTTTTTCCTCGAATTCTTGATTGTTTGATGGCAACAGATCCTGAAATCAAGATTAACAAAACATATCAGTGTTTTGATGATCTGAATGCAGGGAAACTGACCTATGAGCATGATTATCCTGTTAATCGTATTGAGATTCCAGGGCGTCCAGAAAAACCTGAATTAGTTGAGCCTAGAAAGGTTTCCAGACGATCAATTAATACAGTTGAGGGAAGAGTGATACTGGCTCACTCAATTACTCATATAGAGTTCAATGCCATTAACTTGGCTCTTGATGCTGCTTATCGATATAGAAATATGCCAGAATCATTCTATATCGACTGGATAAAAGTGGCTAAGGAAGAAGCCTATCATTTTAGTCTTTTGAATAATTACTTAAATGATCATGATTGCAAATACGGTGATTATGCTGCTCATAACGGACTGTGGGAAATGGCTTTAAAAACAGATGAAAATGTTTTAGAGCGAATGGCGTTAGTCCCCAGAGTTTTGGAAGCGAGGGGCTTGGATGTAGCGCCTGGAATGATTAAAAAATTAGAAGCGGCAGGTGACTCTGATTTTGTGGGTTGTTTGAATATTATTTATAAGGATGAAATAGGCCATGTTGCGATAGGCAGTCATTGGTTTCGATATTGTTGTGAATTAGAAGGAGTTGATTCTCGCTTAACTTTTATGAAACTATTAAAGTTTCATATGAAAAGGGGTCTTAAAGGCCCATTTGATGAATGGAGTCGTTTACAAGCTGGTTTTTCAAAAGAAGAAATGTCAGATTTAAAGATATTAGAAGGCGGTTAAAAAGAAAATGTTAAAAATTATTAATATATCAGTATTGATTTTAAGTGTACTTGCATTAAATGCTTGTTCTGAAAACAATACGACAACAATTGTTCAGTTTGATGAGCGTGAAGAAGGTATAGATCCATATCAGGTTCGTTATATTTTTTCTAACGATGCTATTAGAATAGATGATAATAATGATGCCGGGGATTATGTTATTTATGATGATAAAAAACGCATCATTTATAGCGTTAACCACGGCGACTCTACGATCTTAACAATTGAAAATAAAAAATGGGAAATTCCTGTTTTTAAGTTTCAGCGCAATGTGACATGGAAAGTAACTGAAGATGCACCAAAATTTGCATCTAAAACTGTATACAGTTATTGGCTATCTGCAGATGAAACTGTTTGCAGTGAAGCGCAGGTTGCAGAAGGCTTGTTGTTGAAAGAGTCTAAAATGTTGAAACGCTACCGTGAAACATTATCAGCAGCACAAGTAGACTCTATTGTTGCAACACCAGAAGATATGAGAACGCCGTGTTTGTTGATTGATAAAGTATACAATGATGGTTCTGTTTACGAGAAAGGTTTCCCGTTACAACAGTGGCATAAGAATGGCTTACAAAGAATTATGTCATCTTATAAAACGGGTGAAAAGTATAATGCTGAATTGTTTGAATTACCTAAAGAATATAATACGTATTCAATGGGCGATAATTTAAGCTTTGGTGAAAAATAAAGCTTAGTTTATTTGTACTGACTCAAACATAATCTACAGCTTGAAAGTAGTCCTAAGCATTAAAAGTCAAAACCTACCGCAGAGACACGGAGAAAATCTTGTTTGTAATATTTCTTCTACTTAAGAGAGAGGTGTTGTGTATAAGGCTATCTCAGACCAGAAAATACAGTTATATGTTTTTTCTTTTCCTCTGTGCCTCCGCGTCTCTGTGGTGAACTCTTTTGACTTTTATAGCCGCTTCAGGATGATTTGTAATATTTGAATTGTCAGGTTATATCCGAACTTTTATTGATTCTATTAAATCAAAGCCAATACAGCTTATTGAAGGCCTTCAAGATTGTAATCAAGGCCTTCATTGTTGCTCTGCGTCTTTACAGATAAAACGCTCCCGTGTTCGTACCAGTCACCTAAAACAATGCGTGTAATTGTTCTATTATCTAAAGTTGAATTATGAATGTTCGGTCGGTGTGTGTGGCCATGTATCATGTAATCGACTTTTTCATCACGCATGATTTCATCAATGGCTTCTTGTTCTGCATCCATGATTTCTTCATCTTTATTCGATGTTTCTGTTTTGCTGGTATCTCTCAATCCTTCAACAATAGATTTTCGTTCGGCTAATGATTTTGAAGAGAACTCTTCTTTCCAGGTATCTGAACGAACTAACTGTTTGAATTTTTGATATTGTGTATCTTTGGTGCATAAACTATCACCATGTAACAGAATAATTTTATTACTATTGATGGTAATGATTTTAGGATCAGGAATGATTTTGCAATGTGCTCTTTTTTCAAAACCAGAACTGATTAAGAAGTCTCGATTGCCATGCATAAAATAGACAGGGATATTGTGTTTTTTTAGTGTATCAAATGCTTCAAAAATACTTTCTAAACCATTTGCTGGGTCGTCGTCGCCGATCCAGTATTCAAAAAAATCACCAAGTATATATAAAGCTTCAGAGTAAATAGCCCGTTCATTAACGAACTGACAAAACAGTTTGATAATCAACGGACGATCAGGTGTTAAATGAAGGTCTGAAATAAAGAGTATTTCAGATGATGTTGACTTCATTTATTAATCAATAATACTTACTTTATTGATGATGATGCTATCAACAGGAACATCACTCTGGCCTGCTTTAACTGTTGTAGGTACAGCAACGATATTATCCATGATATCCATGCCTTCAATTACTTTACCGAATACGCAGTAACCCCAGCCTTGATCAGTAGGCGCTGTGTGGTTAAGAAAAGTGTTGTCTTTAACATTAACGAAGAACTGTGAAGATGCTGAATCAGGAACCATTGTTCTTGCCATTGCAACAGTCCCACGGTCATTGCTTAAACCGTTATCTGCTTCAATTTTGATCATGTCGCGAGTAGGTTTTTGAGTCATGTCTTCTAACATGCCACCACCTTGCACCATGAAGTTTGGGATTACTCGGTGGAAGATAGTTTCCGAGAAGAAATCATCTTTAACATAAGTTAAAAAGTTCTCTACAGTGATAGGTGCTTTTTCAGGGTAAAGCTCCATAATGATAGCGCCCATTGTAGTTTCAATTTTAACTTTGGTATTTTCAGACATGACAGAATCCTGTGTTGTTCAATATGATGCCCATGGTGGGACATTCGACGTATAAAAGATCCATAATTTTAGCAATATTTAGGAGATTATGTTGTAAATAATGCGTTATTATTCCTTATATTTAATAGATAGAGGTATGCATGTCAAAATTAGCCATAATTGGTGGAACAGGTCTTGCTCATTTAAGCGATTTGAAGATTATAAATAAACAAATGGTGCATACGCCTTTTGGAGCCGCTTCAGCACCTTTAATAACAGGTGAACTGTGTTCTCAACCGGTTGTATTCATTGCAAGACATGGGCATGGGCATACGATTCCACCACATAAAATCAATTATCAAGCCAATATATGGGCCTTAAAGTCGTTAGGGGTAGAGCGTATTATTGCGGTAGCTGCAGTTGGGGGGATTACTGAAAAAATGGGGCCTAAGACAATAGTGATTCCTGATCAGTTAATTGATTATACCTATGGCCGTGAGCATACTTTTTTTAATGATGATTTTAGCCCAGAGCGGCACATAGATTTTACTAACCCATATAATAATGACTTAAGAGAACAGATGATTTCTGTCGGTAGTAGCCTGGATTGTGATGTGGTTTCCGAAGGTATTTATGGAGCGACTCAAGGCCCGCGCTTAGAAACAGCAGCAGAGATAAATAAACTGGAAAAAGATGGCTGTGACATTGTCGGAATGACCGGTATGCCAGAAGCTGCTCTAGCACGAGAGTTAGATATGGATTATGCAACCTGTGCGGTTGTCGCCAACTGGGCTGCCGGTCGAAGTGGTAGTGATATTACGATGCAAGAAATAGAAGAAAACTTGATCGATGGTATGGGTAATGTACGAGGCTTAATAGAAAAGCTACTTCCACTGGTTCTGAAGTAAAGCTTACTTATAAAATCGACTCATATCCTTTATTGCATTTTTAATCAGTAAAGGCGATGGCTTTTTACTGCTCGCCTGCTGAAATTTATTATAATAATCAACTGACCCCGTATTATTTTTAACCATCATTACATCTTGTTTAAAATCATAGATAGAGATCATCGAATAATTTGTCATTATTATTGAGTCGAGCGGCTTCAGGTTATCAGTAAATAAATTTCGGCCCACACTGTATTGATTAATATTAGTTTTAGACTTAAATACATTTTTTATGATTGTCGGAGTGAGGTCGTAGTGGCTGCTGGCCTGATTTATAATTTTTGGTTCTGTATTCGGCCAATGAATAATAAGTGGCACATGTGTTTGTGACGCAGAAAAGTTACTATTGTGACCCCAGTAATTCAGCTTGTTATCATTCAGCTCTTGTCCATGGTCACCAGTAATAACCACGACAGTATTTTCAAGTAGAGCATTCTCTTTAAGGTTATCAATAACTTTGCCTATTAAGCTGTCAGTATAGTGAGTAATATTGTTGTAAAAATTCTTTATTGGTACGATATCTGTCGAGTTATTTAAAGTGAAATAATTCATTTCAGTCGATGTGGGTGTAAAAATTCGAGGATAGTTGTCCGGGTATTGGTAGGCATGAATCGCATCTAAAAATAAAAAACCAAAGAAAGGAGAGGTTTCATTGTTTAATTTCTTTTGATCAATAAAAGCTAACCACTTACTAATGATTTTTTCATCACGATCAGAGGCAGACTTACCTTCAGTAGAAGTTTCAATATTAGGCAGACGTTTGAAAATAGTACGGTTAAATTCAGGATTTATTAGTGGTGCGCTTGCGTAGATTGCGGTTTCATAACCATGCTCAAGTAGGGTGTCAATCAGCACGGGACCTTTCTGGCTACTTTCAAAAGAGTGCCAGTAGTTTCCCGGTAAACTGTAGAACAATGAAAAAATTCCAGTTCGAGTGTCGTTAGCTCCGCTGTAATGGTTGTTGTAAACCAGAGAGTCTTGACTAAATCGATGCATGTTAGGAGTGATTTCAGCGGACATTGCATCAAATCTCCAAGAGTCTATAACGATATATAAAATATTATACGGCGAGTCGGTCTTTTCAAAAATTAAAGGAGTAATAGGGTATAAAAGGTCGCTATCTTGATAATTAGTATCTATTTGATCATCTGTTATTTGGCTTGCCCAGCCTTGTTTAACCATGAATTTTTTAGCAGTGGCTGGGTTTAGTAATGGATAGTATCTAGTTAGAGTGGTAACGCTGCGGTCATAGTTTGCATCGGCATACATATGAATGAAGTGGCTGGTCAAATATAAGAGTATAAGGCTTGATATTAATATCTTTGGTTTTAATAAATTATGTAATACATTTTGGTGCTTCCAAATTAATACAGCTAAACCGTATTCAAAAATCAGCAGGATTAAAATAGAAAAAACTAAAGACAGCCACATAGTAATAGAAAATCCAATTACCTGATCGCCAGCATCTATAATCATTTGAATTAAAAAAGGACTTATATGGAAGCGGTATTGCGAAAAAACAAATGTATCTATTGCTATCAGGCTAATGATGAAAGTGAGTATGGTGATATTAAAGGTAAGAGTGAAATGCTTATATGGAAAAAATATAACAATTGGTAAAGCGATTAAAGCATAGACCAAATAAATTAAAAAAGAAAAGTGACCTAATGTGAGTGTAATATAATAAGCCCATGCCTGACTTGTGGACGGCAGGTCAGTAGAAATAGTGTAACGTTGGGAAAGTGCGATAATTAGGAATATATTTAAAATATAAAATAATACCACCCAGCGTTTTAATGAGTGTTTTTCGTTTAGATCGTTTCTAAAGTTAATTCCATCTTTTGACATAATGTGTATTTCTTATGGATTTATTCGTTTACTCAGTTTCTTGGCTGAGATTAAATATTTCTTTCTAGAGAATAGTAACTGAAGTCGTGATCCACCTGTTTGTCTCCATAAAACAGCAGATCTAATACCCGCGAGAAGTAAGGCTCGAATTTTATCGGAATTGTTAGTGTTAGAAAGATAAACCTGTTCACCTTCAATCATTATTTTAGGCAATATTGTACTGATTGTTGTTTTATATATATCCGCTAGCTTTGCAATTGTATTGGTATGAGATAAATCAAAATAATCAAGTTGTGATTTAACTGTCTCTAAGCGCGTACTAATATCATCCATCATTGCAGGGTTTTTTTCTAATTTCTTTTGTAAATGAATCAGTGTGATTGCGTAGCGTGTGATATCTATATTTCTATTCTGAGTTTTACTGTCAAGTTGGTTTTGCAGCGTACGTAGTCCCTGAATAACGCCACTGATATTACCAAATACGGAAATAACATCGGGTGCATCAAAGTTAAGTAAACTTTCTAAACTGGATTCGATTGCCGCTTGATTAGACTTGCCTTCACGAGCAATGTCTTTTACGAGTTGCGCGACTTGGAAAACACCGGCTAAAGCGATAGTTCTGTCTTCTTGTGAATATGACATTAATTTTCTTCGTTATACATGTTGTCGATTATTCCACCACCTAAACATTCATCATCGTTATAAAAAACAATGGATTGTCCTGGAGTGATGGCGCGTTGAGGTTCATCAAACACTACTTTGCAATGACCATTTTCTAAATTAACAATATGACATGTTTGGTCAGGTTGACGGTAGCGAACCTTGGCTTTAAGTTGAATATTTATTTCAGGTGCTTGGTCTGTCCAGTCTAATTGTGAGGCTTCTAAAACATTGTGGTATAACAAATCGTTTTCTTGGCCTTGTGCAGCAATTAATACATTGTTTTCTAAATCTTTAGAGATACTGAACCAGGGTTCCTCGTTTGAGTCTTTTAAACCACCAATACCGAGTCCTTTACGTTGTCCTAGTGTGTAATACATAAGGCCATGATGTTTACCGATGCAGTTACCTTCGGGGTCGTGTATTTCTCCGGGTTGTGCCGGTAAATAACGTTCTAGAAAATCTTTAAACTTCCTTTCACCAATAAAACAAATACCGGTACTGTCTTTTTTGTTATAGGTGATAAGTCCTGCATCATCAGCCATTTTTCTAACAACGGGTTTATCTAATTCGCCGATAGGGAATAATGATTTCTCAAGTTGCTTTTGCCCTAATGTATATAAAAAATAACTTTGATCTTTATTGTGATCTAGGCCTTTTAGTAAATGAGATTTACCATCAACTGTTGATCGCCTTACATAATGGCCTGTCGCAATATAATCGGCGCCTAGGTTCATTGCATAATCTAAAAATGCTTTGAATTTTATTTCTTTATTGCACAATATGTCTGGGTTAGGTGTTCTACCTGCTTTGTATTCATCAAGAAAATTTTTGAATACTCGATCCCAGTATTGATCTGAAAAATTGACGCTATGTAGTTTAATGTCTAGTTTGTTACAAACAGCCTGAGCATCTGCTAAATCTTCAGCTGCAGCGCAGTAATCATCATCATCATCGTCTTCCCAGTTTTTCATGAAAAGACCTTCGACATGATGGCCTTGCTCAATTAATAACAAAGCAGCAACGGATGAATCAACACCACCAGACATACCAACAATAATATTTTTTTTCTGCAAAATGTTTATTCCAGGTCTTTCAGTAAGTCGAGAGAGTAGCGCTTGCCTTTACGATAGTCATTAACGCACTCTAAGACGAGAGGACTTCTCAGTTGATCGCTTTGTTGTATGATTTCATCATAACTAAGCCAAACTGTTCTAATAATATCGGCATCAAGGGCCTGGTTTTCAAGTGTTTTAATGATTTTTCCTGAAAATGACAGGCGTATATAAGTGCGATCTTTTGCCGCTAACTTCCAGCGGTATAATCCAATTAGTTGTTCTGGCTGAAAGACCCTTGCTGTTTCTTCTTCTGTTTCACGAATAACAGCATCTATAATGCTTTCGTTAGGCTCAAGATGACCAGCTGGTTGGTTTAATACCTTTTTGCCATCTACCATTTCTTCTACCAATAAAAATTTGCCATCTTTTTCGATAACAGCAGCTACTGTGAAGTGTGGTTTCCACGTCATTTTGATAGTCCTAAAGGCAGCTATTGATTATGTGCGCGATTTCTTGCGCTGTTCGAATTTTTTTACCACAGACCAGCGCCATAATAAGCGAATACCGACATATCCTAGAACTGACAAAATAGCACCTATGAATACACACCCAAACAGGAATGGTACCCAAATAGCTGACATACCATTTAGAAGCCAGTCTATTGATAGCTCAAAGTTGAACTCAACTTCCGGGGTTTGCAGCACCCATGCACCAAATTTATAGGCTAAATAGAACATAGGCGGCATGGTTACAGGGTTGCTGATCCACACTAAAACGACAGATATGGGTAAATTACTTCTGACTATAATTGCCACGCCAGCCGCTAATGCCATTTGAAAAGGTACTGGCATCATCATAAAGAATAAGCCAACAGCAAAGGCTTTAGCGATTGATCGGCGATTAAAATGCCATAAATTGGGGTCATGTAGCAGGGTGCCGAACATTTGAAGAGATTTATGGTCACGAATAGTCTGCGGATCAGGCATGTACTTTTTAAGTAAGCGTTTTGGCATCTTGAAAATTCTGAAGATTAAAGCTTGATTATCGCCTGATTGTGGATGTCTATCAAACGGTTTATCAGCCTAATATAGCTGGTTATTGTGCCTGATCTACAGACTAGGTGTATTATGACGATCACTTAACAAGGATGTTAGATGATTAAAGCAAATCCCCCGCTTTTATTGCTGCCAACACTCGCGTTGTCTTTCTTAGCGGGTGTGATGATTTTACAGCTGCAAGCAGAGTTGCCTTCATTGTATTGGACGCTATTACTCATTCCGTTTTTAGTTCTGTTATTTTATTTTCAAAAGCATTATTGGTTATTGTTTTTACTGACAGGCTTTTTCTGGGCTAATTTTCACGGTTGGCATTATTTAGACTCTGTTCCAGATACTACTCTTGCAGGAAAAAATATACTTGTGAGCGGTGTAATTACCGATTTACCTGTTAAACAATCGCGATCGACTAAATTCCTATTTAAAGTTGAAGGTTTTGAACTTGATGGTTATCAAGGCGCTGTGCCAAAACAACTTAGATTGAGCTGGTACTATTCAAAAAAAGTATTAAGGCCGGGTGATCAATGGCAATTTGTTGTAAGAATAAAGCCACCTTCTGGTTTTCAAAACCCAGGAGGATTTGATTATACCGCGTGGCTTTATCAGCAAGGAATTCATGCTACGGGTTATGTTCGTAAAAGTTCTTTAAATAAAAAAATAGGTGAGTCGTACTGGTTATCTGTAATTGATCGTTTGAGGTATAAAATTAGAGAAACTATTAATACGAATTCAAACACTGAAATTTCATCGTTATTAAATGCGTTAGCTATTGGCTATCGTAACGATATGAGTCCTGATATATGGCAAGTATTTATTAAAACAGGAACTAATCATTTAATAGCAATATCGGGTTTGCATATAGGGTTAATTGCTGGTTTCGTGTGGATGATATTACGACTTTTAAGCAGAATAAAATATTTAAGTATTTATTTAGGTTATCGTCAATTATTAATTTATAGCTTTAGTGTTGCTTTGTTTTATGCTGCGTTAGCTGGTTTTACGATTCCAACGCAACGCGCATTAATTATGTTAGCAGTAGTTTATACCGGTTTTTATTTATATCGTCACTTGACTGTATTACAAAGCTTATCGTTAGCGCTTGTTATTGTTTTGATTATTTCACCGACATCAGTTTTATCCGTTGGGTTTTGGTTATCGTTTCTTGCAGTGGCTGCGATCAGCTATAGTTTAGTTGGGCGCCTTTCTGGTAGAAATAGAATCTTCACCTGGCTATGGCCACAGATTGTGGTAATTACTGTGTTGATACCATTAAGTTTCTATTTCTTTCAACAATCATCAATTATTGCTTTCATAGCTAATATTGTAGCAATACCTGTTATCGGTATGCTGATATTACCTATCTTGTTACTTGCTTTATTAATAGCACCAATTCATATGTCATCGGCTTCACTATTGTTGTCATTTTCAGCCGATTTGTTGTCGTATTTGCTTAGTTTTCTACGGTTTCTTGCTGAATACGAATTTTCAGTTTGGGTGCATAGTGAAGCAAATCTCTTATCTCTTGTGTTAGCAATGATTGCGCTGGTTATACTTTTTCTTCCTTATGCTTTTCCTGCCAGGTTATTGTCTGTCTTTTTATTAATGCCATTATTTTTTCAAAAGACTGAATCATTACCTGAAGCAATATTCGAATTGCATGTGTTAGATGTTGGCCAGGGTTTGTCTGTTTTTATAAAGACTAAAAATCATAATCTACTCTTTGATGCGGGTGCGCGTTTTAGTGATAGATTTGATCTGGGTGAAAAAGTAGTTGTGCCATTCTTAAGACATGTGGGCGTTAATAAATTAGATAGGATGATTATCAGTAATGGAGACAATGACCATATTGGTGGTGGGCAGTCCGTTATAAATAATATCCGAGTAGAAGAAATTGTTGGTCGTGATATAGATAAACTTGAGCATAGCAATGCATCATTGTGCACAAAAGGACAAAAATGGATTTGGGATGGGGTGACGTTTGAGATATTACATCCTCAGCATCAAGCTTATAGAAAAAGAAATAATTACAGTTGCGTACTGAAAGTCAGTAATACAATTAATAGTGTTTTAATTACAGGTGATATTGAAAAGAAGGCTGAAAAAGAATTACTACAAGAGCAAAAAGAGTTATTGAAGGCTAACGTATTAATCGTACCTCATCATGGCAGTAAAACATCATCTTCATTAGTCTTTTTAAAGGCAGTTCAGCCAGAAATAGCGATATATTCCAGCGGTTTTTTAAATCGTTATCGATTTCCTAAAGAAAAAATCGTAGAGAGATATCGTCAATTAGAAATAAAGCAATTAAACACCGCCACTAGTGGTCAGATAAGCTTGTTGGTAGGTTTAGAGGGCATTAAAAACAAAGAGATACGCTATCGAAAGCAATACCGTCGTTATTGGCATAGGAGGGTAAATGAGGGCGATATTAGGTGATTTGTATAAGTATTTGACTAAAAACGCTTTTTTACCAAATTGCTGTTAGTTAGGTTAGTAAAAAACGGGTATATCTAGTATCATCTAGGCACTATTTATTCATGAATTAGGAAGTATCTAGCGTGTTAGAGTTTGTGAAAGCAGGTGGTTGGTTAATGTTTCCAATTATTGCCTGTTCAATTATTGCAGTAGGCATAGTGGCAGAACGCTTTTGGAGTTTACGCCGCAGTAAAATTATTCCTCAACATCTCGTGGCAACAGTCTGGCACTGGATTAAAGAAGGCAAGCTAGATCAAGCTAAAGTACAGACGATCAGCACCGAATCCGCATTAGGCAAAATTCTGGCCACTGGTATTATGAACAGTCAGTCAGATAGAGCTCGTATGAAGGAAAGTATCGAAGAAGTCGGCCGACAAGTCGTACACGGCATGGATAGATTCTTAAATACTTTAGGTACTATCGCAGCTATTTCACCGTTACTGGGCTTGTTGGGTACAGTGGTTGGTATGATTAAAGTCTTCGCTGCCATTACCATTGTCGGTGTCGGTAACCCAGGCGAATTAGCCGGTGGTATCTCACAAGCATTAACCACAACAGCAGCTGGTTTGACGGTAGCTATTATCGCTTTTATGTTTCATCGTTATTTTCGTGGACGAGTTGATGAACTGGTTATCGAAATGGAGCAACAAGCGATTAAACTAGTTGATGTGATGCATAATCAAAATATTAAAGTAGCAGGTTCTACTAAGTGAACCTGAAACCCAATAGAGAAGATAATATCGAACTCAATCTAACACCATTAATTGATGTTGTTTTTTTACTGCTCATCTTCTTTATGGTTTCAACAACTTTTGAAAAACAGGCAAAATTAAAAGTACAATTGCCAGATTCGTCTGCTCAGATTGAAATGCAAGATCAAAAATCTATTACCATTGGTATAGATGCCAAAGGCCATTATTATTTAAATGATCGCCAAGTGGTTAATACATCATTAGATACTTTAAAAATTGCAATTCAAAAAATAACTAAAGGCGATAAAGATATGATAGTTATTTTAAGAGCGGATGCAAAAACTCCTCATCAATCTGTTGTTACTGCAATGGATGCCGCAAGCCAGTTAGGTTTGCTTAAGCTGTCTATTGCGACGCTGCAATCTCAGTAATTTATTTCTATGCAAGAAAATCAAGTGGGTTCAATGGCAACGTATAAACGTTTAATGTCGTACGTTACTCAGTACTGGGTCGTTTTTTTGTTTGCTGTTCTCGGCATGATCGTTGTGGCATTAACTGAAACCGCTTTTGCCGCTTTAATGAAACCCATGCTTAATGGCAGTTTTGTAGAAAAAGACCCTGAAATAATTGCACTAATACCACTCGCATTAATTGCCATATTTTTAATCAGAGCAATTGGTAGTTTTGTGTCTGGATACGGAATGAGCTGGATTGGTCGTAATCTTATTTTGACTATCCGTAATCAAATGTTTACAAAAATGCTAACACTGCCTGATTCATATTTTGATCAAAATCAAGCGGGCACAACAATATCTAAATTTGTTTATGATACTGAGCAATTAGCAAATGCCGCTACTCAATCGGTGACTACATTAATTCGTGATACGGTTACCTTGATCGCATTGATCGCCTGGATGTTATACCTAAATGTATTCCTTACTTTATGTTTTATTGTTGCTGCTCCTTTAATTGGTGTTTTAATCGCAGTCGTTTCAAAACGTTTTCGTACTGTCAGTCGTAGAATACAAACCTCTATGGGTGATGTAAGTTCGATTGTTGATCAAAGCGTTAGGGCGCAACGTGTTGTTAAAATATTTGGTGGTCATGAATTTGAATCAAATGAATTCGGGCTGGTAAACAAAAGAAATAGACAACAACAGTTAAAGCTGGCTTTCACAACTGCTTTAAGTGTTCCTGTCATACAGCTAATCATTGCTGTTGCAATGGCAGGTGTTATTTATTTAGCGACAATGGATGGCGTAAAAGAAACTGTGGATGTCGGTACGTTCATGTCGTTTTTCTTTTCTATGATGATGTTATTTGCGCCAATGAAACGATTGAGCAATGTGAACGTAGATATTCAAAAAGGCATTGCAGCTGCTAATAGTGCTTTTAACTTGCTGGATCAAAAATCAGAAAATGATACGGGAACAAAAGAGTTATCTTCAGTAGCCGGTGATATCCATTACAGTAATGTCTGTTTTGAATATGAGACAAGTCATAAACGTGTTTTAAATAATATAAACCTAAATATCAAGCATGGCCAAACGGTCGCTTTTGTTGGGCGTTCGGGTAGTGGTAAAACAACGCTGGTTAATTTGTTGCCGCGCTTGTATGAATTAAACGAAGGCGTGATTGAAATTGATGGGCATGATAGTCGTGACTATAGTTTGTCATCTTTACGTCAGCATGTCGCCTATGTCGGACAAGAAACGGTTATTTTCAGCGCGACATTAAGAGAAAATATTGCCTATGGTTTAATGAGTGAGGCTAGCGAAGAAGATATTATAAAAGCGACTAAAGCTGCTCATGCAATGGAATTTATTAATGATTTGCCTGATGGCCTGAATACTTACGTTGGTGATAAAGGCATTCAATTATCTGGCGGGCAGCGGCAGCGCATAGCGATTGCGAGAGCATTGCTTAGAAATTCACCAATATTGATTTTAGATGAAGCAACGTCTGCTTTAGATACTGAGTCTGAACGTCATATTCAAGAAGCGTTAGAAGAATTAGTCAAAAATAGAACAACAATGGTTATCGCTCATCGGCTTTCAACAATAGAAAATGCAGATCTTATTGTTGTAATGGACCAAGGTGAAATTGTTGAGCAGGGCACGCATGAAGAGTTGATTCAACGTGAGAACGGAAGTTACTCTGCACTGCACCAGATTCAGTTTAAAAATGCTGATGAAAAATCAGTTGTTTAGGTATGCTCTTGAAAGCTAGTGTGACTTTAAGCATATGAAATCACTCGACCATTATTGGTACAATGTAAATGCAGTTGCATTGCTTCTATGGCCTGTGTCCTTATTGTTTAAGGCGTTGGTATGGTGTCGAAAACTGGCTTATAAGACAGGTCTTTTTAAGTCATTCAAAGTATCAAAGCCAGTCGTTATTGTTGGCAACATATCAGTTGGTGGAACTGGCAAAACACCCTTAATCATAGAACTCTGTAAGTTACTTGCTGATATGAAACTTACGGTAGGAATTATATCGAGAGGCTATGGTGGTAATGGGTCATGGCCTCATCAGCTAACAGAGTCCTCGTTAGCAAGTGTATCCGGTGATGAACCTGTGCAATTATTCCAACGGACCGGTCTAGCCATTGTTGTCGGTCCAGATCGAGTAGAAGATGCAGAGCTTCTTTGTAAAAATAATAATGTGGATATTATTCTTGCCGATGACGGCCTACAGCATTATCGCTTGCAACGTGATTTAGAATTAGTTGTTGTTGATCAGGAGCGCCAGTTTGGTAATGGTTTTTGTTTGCCGGCTGGTCCTTTGCGCGAACCAGTATCTCGATTAGGTAAAGACAGTTGGTGTATTTACAATGGCGGTGATCAGAAATACTCATTTCTTATTAAACCCGATTATGT
>JAUVDT010000046.1 GCA_030595185.1 Gammaproteobacteria bacterium | reverse complement strand
ACGGCCAAACTAACGGCTGTCATTCTGGAACGTAATGCCCAGTTCACCACAGGACGATAGATATTTTTTAATGTTGAAAGTAACCAGCCATCTTTTTCATGTCCGCCTTTCATTAATAAACTGGCAACCACAGGAATAACCGTTAATGACAAGATCAATGATCCTATCAATGCAAATGAAATGGTGACCGCCAGCGGACCAAACATTTTTCCTTCTAAGCCCGTTAAACTAAATATTGGTAAAAAGACAACAATAATAATTAATACACCACTAATGACAGGTGTCGCAACTTCTAATACCGCGCGATAAACCAAATGAACCCGGCTGACACCTTTTGATGCCTTACTTAATTGCGTATGAATATTTTCAACAACCACAACCGCCGCATCAACTAAAATTCCAACGGCAATTGCCAAACCACCCAAAGACATTAAGTTGGCAGACACTCCGGTTAATCGCATCATAATGAATGTAAACAGTACGGATAACGGTAAAACAATAGCAACCGTTAATGCAGCTCGTAAATTACCCAACATGATGATTAAAACTAACAACACTAGAACAACTGCTTCAGCCAGCGCTTTTTCAACCGTCCAAACAGCAGCGTTCACTAAATCACTTCTGTCATAAAAAGGAATTATTTCAATACCTTTTGGTAAAGTCGGTATAAGTTTCTCAAACTCTTTTTTAACACCTTCAACAGTTGAACGACTATTTGCTCCTTTTCTTAACAACACCAACCCTGTTACAACTTCACCTTCCCCGTCAGCAGTAACGGCTCCATAACGAGTTAAAGAACCCATTTGCACTGTCGCTACCTGAGACATTCGTAATGGAGAACCATTACGGGTTGCAACAGTAATGTTTTTAATATCATTTTCATTGCGTAATAAACCCAGTGTTCGTACTACCAACATTGAGGCACCACGCTCAATTCGGTCACCACCTGAGTTACGGTTATTTTTTTCTAATGCCATTTGTAAATCATCAAGTCCCAAACCATATTTAACCAATGCTTTAGGGTTAGGAATAACTTCAAAGGCACGAACTTCACCACCCAGTGAATTCACATCTGCAACACCATCAACAGCACGAAGACGCGGACGAATAACCCAGTCCTGTATCGAACGTAATTCACTATTGCTGTAACCATCACCTTGAACACGATACATATACAACTCACCTAATGGTGTTGTAATCGGCCCAAGTCCACCATCAATACCTTTAGGTAATTCACTCCATACTTGATTAAGACGTTCACTGACCTGATTTCTTGCCCAATAAATATCTGTGCCTTCTTCGAAATCAATTTTAATAATGCTTAATGCGTATTTAGTGACTGAACGTAATACAGTCTGTTTAGGTAAACCTTGCATTTCCATTTCTAAAGGAGAAGTAATGCGACTTTCAACTTCAGTGGGAGATAAACCAGGTGCTTTAACAATGATCTGAACTTGTGGTGCAGAAATATCAGGAAAAGCATCAATTGGTAATGTTTTAAATGCCCACAGACCACCTGCTGACATTGCTGTTGCTAGTAATAAAATCATCAAACGCTGTATTAATGAAAAACGTAATAAAGAAGCAATCATGATTAATTATTCTCACTTAAATTTGTTTTGAAATTTTGCGACACCAAAGAAATACCTGCTGATTGACGAACAACAGCCAGTTCCATCCAACCTTGTTGCAATAACTCCAGATAACGCTCCTGCGCATCATAATATGTATTATTTGCATCGATCAGAGTGAGAATGTTTAATTCTCCTGATTTAAAACCTTTTTGTGTCAGTGAAAAAACTTTCTTTGCCGGTAAAAGCAATTTAAGCCGGTAATGCTCTGCTTGCTGAATTAAGTGACCTAAATGCAAATAACTTTTATGTAAATCGCTTTTTAATTGTCGTTGTTTAAGACTTAGCTCTGATTGAACACGATGGACTTCAAACTTTGCCTGATTCACCTTACCTTTATTACTATTCCATAAAGGAATTTGAAAACTAAATTTAAAACCTAAAGAGTCCTGACGAGAACCACCTAAAATTGATTGCTCCTGATACACAGTAAACACAGGATCATCAAGTCGTTCAGATTCAGCAACATCAATACCTGCTTGAGCTGACAATAGTCTGTTTTTATTGGCAATAAAAAGCGGATGCTCTTGTAATTTATTTTGTATGTCTTCATAAGGTGCAGGAATGGAAGCCAGTGACAACGGCATTTGTTTTAAATGAGTATCAATGGGTAACGCTAATAAGGCTTTAAAACTTGCTGAGGCTTCATTATATTCACCCTCAGCAACTTCACTAATTTGCCTTGCGGCTTGCAAAACAATATCAAGACGCATTGTTTCAAGCGGAGTGAGATAACGAACTAATGGATCATTAGTCGTCGATTGACGACCTTTATTTTGATAACGATTAGCCTGTTGCAGACGCATCATTGCTAATTCCATTTTAGCTTCTGTTAGCTGCAACAAATGAAATCGTTCTGCAACTTTAAACTCTAACATTAATTGCTGATAACGACGCTCTGCATCCGCTCTTTCAAACTCTGCTTCAGCTTGTTTTTGTTTATATTTTAAGCGGCCAAATGGTATAGGCTGAGATACTTCAAACTGTGTAATATCAAATCCACCACTGGCATCTTCAATACCTAAACTTTCATCCAGCTGAACACTAATGCTTGGGTTCGGCCAAACCTTTGCTTGTTCCAGTATCGACTGTTGCTTACCTATTTCGGCATTTGCCGTTTGCATTTCAGGTGCAACTGTCAATGCATGCTGAATACTTGCACCAAGCGTCCAGCGCTGTGTTGTTTCAGCTATTAATAATGTTGAAGAAAACAAACCACCACCCAATAGTAGTGATATAAAAACCTTACGCATAAGACTATCCATCCCATCAATGAAAATGTCATTGACTGTTTAGTAAAAATTCAAATATTTTTGGGACTAGAAATTGAATGGCACCATTCAAGCAAACTTAATCGCTTAGTATGCAAACAAATCAAAATATCCCGAGATTGGTAGAATTATTGGGGTGGAGCGCGTAGTGGGGGCTGAAATAAGTAGTAAAGAGAAACCGGCCTACTTTTTTGAATATAACGTTTACTGGCACACAATAACATCGGTGCAGTAATGATTAAGCCTGCTAATAAGAACAATAACGCGATGAAATCCAGAGAACTCAAATTTTTAATTAAACCATCTGAACCTAAATCGATTTCTCCATGTGGCAGAGAATCAGAAAACTCATTTGAAATAAAGAAACTATAAGAATCTGCCACCGTATGAATTTCTAATACGTGGGTTTGATTTCCCAACAAAATATTATCTTCGTGCTGAAGATGCATATGCACTCTAAACACCTGTGAAAATAACAGAGTGATACTCAGGCATAGAATAAATACATATCGAAAAATCGAATTGTCGGGCTGGTTTATCATCGAACGCTAGTTTAGGGTAGACAAATATAAAATACAATACCGTATATCAGTATTTTCTAATATAGATTTAATTGTACGCTTTTTAATTACTTACTAAATACTGCAAAACAACATTTCTAATGTTTGTATCGATTAGATCCGTGCTTTTTAAAAAGTTCATTTTTATCTTTTCAATATCATAATGACCGTTGCGTATCATTATTGGTGTTGCTTTATAATGACCATCGCGAGACTCTCCATCGTCAACTTTTTCATGCATCAGCCCTGTTTCCGGCTTCCAACTAATCGCTTTTTCTTCTTTTAATTTATCGTAACAAAGTTGAAAGCCAAGAATAGAATTACCTTTATGCCAAACAATCAGATCCATATCATCATCGTTAAACCAGCGACGATTTGGTTCACCGGATATTTGCCGCACACTCTTAATTTCTCTTAACATCGTCTCTACCAAAAAATTAGATTAGCCCTAATATCTGATTATTAATAGCCTGCACTTTATCTCGCACAGCGGCAGCTTCTTCAAACTCAAGGTTTTTGGCATGCTCATGCATTTGTTGTTCTAGCTTTTTCATTTCCTGAGCCAGTTGTTTCTCGGTCATTTGTTGATAAAGTTGCATCGGTTCGGCAACTTTATCACCGGCACTAAATGCTTTGTGCTTGTAGCCAGTTTCCATCACATCTGCCACGGCCTTTTTAATACTGGTCGGTGTGATGCCATTGGCGATATTAAACTCATGCTGTTTGATGCGACGACGCTTGGTTTCATCAATGGCTTTTTTCATTGATTTGGTGATTTTGTCACCATACAAAATAGCTTTTCCGTTCAGATTTCGGGCGGCACGACCAATGGTTTGAATCAGTGACCGTTCTGATCTTAAGAAACCTTCTTTGTCTGCATCCAAAATTGCAACAAGAGAAACCTCTGGTAAATCAAGACCTTCCCGCAACAAATTGATGCCAATTAGCACATCGAAAACACCTAATCTTAAGTCTCGAATAATCTCTGTGCGCTCAACCGTATCGATATCAGAATGCAAATAACGCACTTTAATGCCGTGCCCAGATAAGTAATCAGTAAGGTCTTCTGACATTCTTTTGGTGAGTGTCGTTATTAACACGCGCTCATTTCTCTTTGAGCGTATGGTAATTTCTGACATCACATCATCCACTTGAGTGGCAACCGGCCTCACTTCTATTTCCGGGTCTAATAAACCCGTTGGCCTTACTACTTGCTCGACGACATTATCGGAATGCTCTGCTTCATAAACAGATGGTGTGGCAGAAACATAAATCGCCTGCGGTTTTAAACGCTCCCATTCTTCAAACATTAATGGCCGATTATCCAATGCAGAAGGCAAACGAAAACCATAGCCAACCAGGTTTTCTTTACGTGACCGATCCCCTTTATACATAGCACCTATTTGCGGCACACTGACATGACTTTCATCAACCACAACCAAAGCATTGTCGGGTAAATAATCGTACAGACACGGTGGCGCTTCTCCTGGTTTTCGGCTTGAGAGGTAACGAGAATAATTTTCGATGCCGTTGCAATACCCCAACTCACGAATCATTTCCATATCGTAAACAGTGCGTTGCTCTAAACGCTGGGCTTCTACTAATTTTTCCTGATCTCTTAATTCTTTTAGTCGTCCTTTTAATTCCTCTTTGATTTTGTCTATGGCATTAATCAAAGTACTTCGCGGTGTCACGTAATGCGTTTTAGGATAAATAGTGAGCCGTGATACTTTTCGAATAACCTCTCCGGTTAATGGATCAAAATAACTAAGCTGCTCTATTTCTTCGTCAAACAATTCCAGCCGAATTGCTTCTTTATCCGATTCCGCAGGAAAGACGTCAATCACCTCACCACGTACTCGATAAGTTCCCCGTGTTAACTCGAGATCATTCCGTGTGTATTGTAATTCTGCTAATCGGCGGAGTATTTCTCGCTGATTAATAATGTCACCTTTGACCATATGTAAAATCATACTGAAATACAGTTCGGGATCACCAAGGCCATAAATAGCGGAAACCGTCGCAATAATGATTGTGTCCTCGCGCTCTAATAATGCCTTGGTAGCAGAAAGACGCATTTGTTCTATGTGCTCATTAACCGATGCATCTTTTTCGATAAAGGTATCACTAGCAGCAACATACGCCTCGGGCTGATAATAATCGTAATATGAAACGAAGTATTCGACTGAGTTCTCAGGAAAGAAGTCTTTCATCTCGCCATACAATTGAGCGGCCAATGTTTTATTGGGTGCCAGTATGATCGTTGGCCGTTGGACTTCCTCAATAACGTTAGCAATTGTGAAGGTTTTACCTGAACCGGTTACACCTAATAATGTTTGCCCCAACAAACCATCATTTAATCCCTCTACAAGGCCTTTTATTGCTGTCGGTTGATCGCCAGCTGGTGTATATTCTGTATGTAATTTAAAAGTTTTAGACATTGCTCTACAATTAATATTAATAAAAAAAATCGACACCAGGAATTGAAGTGGATACAAAAACTGCAAACCGACTTTCCCGCGTTAAACCATCACCTACTCTCGCTGTAACCGCCCTTGCCAATCAACTAAAAGCTGAAGGTAAAGATGTTGTCGGTCTAGCAGCTGGTGAACCAGATTTCGATACCCCTAAGCATATCCAACAAGCCGGTATCGATGCTATTCAAAACGGCCAGACAAGATACACTGCAGTTGATGGTACTCCGGCACTTAAACAAGCCATTATAAACAAGTTCTCAAGAGATAATGGCTTGAATTACAGCCCTGACCAAATTCTAGTATCCAGCGGTGGTAAACAAAGTTTTTATAATTTAGCACAGGCTTTATTAAATCCGGGTGATGAAGTTATCATTCCTGCGCCTTACTGGGTTTCATATCCTGATATGGTGTTATTAGCCGATGCCGAACCTGTCATTGTTGCTGGTGACCAGTCACAAGGTTTTAAAATCACAGGTGCGCAACTCGAAGCGGCTATTACACCTAAAACTCGCCTGTTCGTTATCAATAGCCCATCTAACCCATCTGGAAAAGCTTATAGCAAAGCCGAACTTAAAGAGTTGGCTGACGTTTTAAAGAAACACCCTAACATCATCATCGCTACCGATGATATGTATGAATTAATGATTTGGACAGAGGAAGGTTTTAACAATATCCTGAATGTTGCGCCGGAGCTTTATGACAGAACTGTCGTACTAAACGGCGTTTCAAAAGCCTATTCAATGACTGGCTGGCGCATTGGTTACGCCGGCGGACCTGCTGATTTGATCAAAGCGATGAAAAAGATTCAATCACAAAGCACATCTAACCCCTGCTCTATTTCTCAGGCGGCAGCAGTAGCTGCTTTAGATGGCGACCAAACAGCTGTTACGACCATGCGCGATGCATTTAAAGAGCGCCATGATTACGTTGTGCGCTTCCTTAATACAATTGATGGCGTTGATTGCGTTGAAAGTGACGGCACCTTCTATAGCTTTCCGGACTTCAAACAAGCGATAGAAAAGCTAGACGGTGTAAATAACGATGTAGAGTTAGCCGAGAAATTATTATCTGATGTTGGTGTTGCGCTAGTGCCAGGTTCTGCTTTTGGTACTCCGGGACACCTGCGTTTATCATTTGCGACCAGCATGGAAAACATCGATAAAGCTTTAAGTCGAATTAAATCAATATTTAGTTAATATAACTATTGACCGACCAAAGGCAAATCTATAATATAGCGCCCTTGTTGAAGAGCACGTATTCCCTGATAGCTCAGTTGGTAGAGCAACGGACTGTTAATCCGTTTGTCCCTGGTTCGAGTCCAGGTCGGGGAGCCACTTCACACTCCTTCTTGTATTACCCTTCATATAGTATTTCACCTTTAATTTATATTTTCTTACACTAATACAGTTGTCTGTATGGCAATATGTCCGAAATGTGTCTATTATGTAATAGAAATGTAAACATAGGTTCTTAAATGTGCGTATAGCTGTTGTTGAAGACGATTCTGATCAATCCGAAATGCTTTCTATTTGGCTAGAAGCTGCTGGGCACACGCCAAGCATTTTTTCTACCGGAGAAGCGTTACTCGAAAAAGACAACATCAATGAATTTGATATCGTCATTCTTGACTGGGATCTTCCTGGTATCGATGGTATTGAAGTATTACGCATTATTCGTGAAGAGAAAGGCCTAAATACCGCTGTCTTGTTCGCAACCCGTCATGAAAGTACAACAGACGTTGTTACCGTGCTAGAGGCCGGTGCTGACGATTACATGGTTAAACCTATTGATCGCCGCGAGCTAATGGCCCGTTTAAACACTATTAAACGTCGCAATTCAATTTCAGAAGAACCTGCCAACTATCTTATTACTGCTGGTGAATTTACACTGGACGATAAGGCTCATCGTTTAACTCGTCACGGCGAAGCACTGAGCCTGACACCTAAAGAGTATGAATTAGTTTCTTACTTGTTTAGAAACCTCGAGCAAGTACTTTCAAGAGCTGACTTGCTATCTCATGTTTGGGGTTGCGATGCCGAGATTAATACTCGTACTGTTGATACACATATTAGCCGTATCAGAAAAAAACTAGAATTGAATGCTGAAAATGGCTGGAAGCTTGAGTCTATTTATCACTACGGTTACCGATTAGAACAAATAGAATCTACCGAACCTGCATAAATTTTAATCAACCCCCTTATCAACATTGCATGACTCTCTATCAGTCATGCAATTCTATGTTATTCTCCTTTAATATTTTCTACTTAAATACTGACTTATAAACTATGACTTACGTAGTGACTGAAAATTGCATTCGCTGCAAGCATACAGATTGCGTTGACGTATGCCCTGTCGATTGTTTTCATGAAGGCCCTAACTTTCTGGTTATCGATCCTGAAGAATGCATTGATTGCACACTATGCGAACCAGCCTGCCCTGTCGAAGCAATTTATGCTGACGATGACGTGCCAGACGATATGCAAGAATACATAGCTTTAAACATTGAATTAACTGCGATTTGGCCAGTTATTAATCAAATGAAACCTGCACCCGAAGATGCCAGTGAATGGGATGGTGTAGAAAACAAACTACAGTATTTGGAAAAATAAATACTGTGTCAGATATCACTAATAACAATGCAAATGGTGGTGAGTTTCTTTTTGTAGAGCATGGCGTAAATCTACAACAAGTTATCAGTGAACATATTTTCACCAACTTTCAACAGCAACTCCCTGACCTCACACAATTGGTTATTTTTGTACCTGCCCCTGACCTGATTTACACTTTTAGAAAATTACTGTTATCACATTTAGCATCAAAACAAGTCAACGCAATAATTGGTGCTGAAATCAGTCCCATCAAAAAATGGGTTGAAACAAATATTGTACTTGATGATGAACAAAAAACATTCATCAATAACCATTGCCGCCAGTTAATTATTTTAGAGGCACTACAAAGTTACCCTGCTCATTTTGAAAATGAAAATCTATGGCAAGTTTCAGCTTCATTATTACAATTATTTGATGAACTAACGCTTAATGATCTAAATCCATCTGAAATGAATGAGACACAGTGGATCGATAAGATTAAACAGCTCTACAACACCCCTACAAATCCTGAACACCTGACAAATGAAGCTCGCCTTGTTTATACTTTATGGCAAGCCTGGCAACAACAACTTACAGATGAAGCCTTATTAGATCAAACAACTATTTATGCACAACGTTTAGATAGCATTAGCAGTGAAAGCATTAAAAACAAACACTTTATTGTTGCCGGTATTGAGAAATTAACGACAAACGAATTGTTGCTCATCAAAAAACTAGCCGAATCAAATACAGTACAGTTTTTCATTCAAGCCAATCGTGACGACATAAATAATGAACAACATCCCGATCACTTTGTTTTAAAAACACTGAAAGCTCTCAACTTTAAAGAAACAACTGTACCTACCAGTAATATCAGCAATGCGATCAATAACGCATTCCAGCATCAGCTACCCATTTACAAGCGTAAGAAACCTGTTGAACACGACGAAGTAGAAAAAGACTTTAAAGTTTTTTCTGCCGTTAGTGAAGAACATGAAGCGAATGCGGTCGATTTACAAGTAAGACAATGGCTATTACAAGGTAAACGAAGCATTGCTATTGTCACTGAAAATAGAAAATTAGCGAGAAGAGTACGCGCCTTATTAGAGCGCTCCGGTGTAAACCTTGTCGATTCAGTTGGCTGGTCATTATCAACCACCAACTCTGCTAGCATCGTTGAACGCTGGCTTGAATGCATTGAGCAAGATTTTTCTGCTATCACCTTTTTAGATTTTTTAAAATCACCTTTTTTCAATGAAGCTGATGATAGTTTACTTAACCATATCTATCGTTTTGAACAAGATATCATTTTTCATGAAAAAATAACCGGCAATATACAGCGTTATCTGGCGGCATTAAAACACAGAAAAAATCGACTGACTCACTGGGAAAACAACTGCTATTCTAAAGTTAACAACATACTGTTAGAAATAGAAAAATTATCCCTGCCGCTGGTTAAGTTATTTCAAAGCAACACCACTGTTCCTGCCAGCCAATATCTGGAAGCATTATCTCATAGCTTATCTGAACTCAAGATTAGCGCTGCATTACAACAGTATGAAGCCGGTGAAAAAGTATTATCTGAAATAACTCATATGTTAAATGCCTGCGTGGCCGCAAACCCTAAGATGAACTGGTTTGATTTTAGAACATGGCTCGCCAGTTCGTTTGAAAACCATCATTACAGCCCCAGCAGCGCTGCATCACACGTTCGACTATTAAACCTCAGCCAATCCAATAGTGGTTATTATGATGGCTTAATCATTGCTTCAGCTGATGCCACTCAACTGCCTGGCTCTGCTCCTAAGACACCTTTCTTTAACCATCAGGTTCGACAGTCTCTTGGCCTGCCTGACTGGCAACAAAAGAAATCTGAAGACTATTATTTATTTAGACGTTTATTGCAAAGCGCTGATGAAACTTTAATCAGTTATTGCGCTGAGAAAGATAACGAAGCTCAACAAGCATCACCCTGGTTACAAACCATACTCGACTTGTATCAAGAGACCGACGACAACCCTCTCTACCCATCCAGACTTTATGAATTATTAGAGAGTAATAAAACCTCGGTATTAGCATCAACAGATATTTCTTTGCCAAACTTAACCAGTCATACAGCGCCTGTTATTGAAGGCGTGCAGATGCCAGAAAATTTCTCTTCATCACGACACCAGCGACTTATCAATTGCCCTTATCAGTTTTTTGCCAGTGATGTGCTTAATTTAAAAGCCCCTGAAGAATTAGTACTCGAATTACAAAAATCAGAATATGGACAAAAAGTTCATAAAATACTGGAGCTATATCATCTATCGGATGAGCCTAAAAATAACTTTAATGAATCATTATTACTGCTAAAAGAAATTTCAGAGCGAATCTTCAAACAAGATGTAGAAGATAACTTTTTACACCGCGGCTGGTTGAAACGCTGGTTAGACCATTGTGAGAATTACCTTAAATGGCAAGAACAACACGCTAAAGACTGGTCATTCAGTGAAGCTGAAACAGATCATCAGGTCGAATTAAGCAAAGGCTTTCAGCTAAAAGGACGCATAGACCGAATTGATAAAAGCCAGTCTGAATTAGGTATTATTGATTATAAAACAAGCAGTAAAACACCCTCACAAAATGATGTATTAACAGGTGAAGACATTCAACTAAGTAGTTATTCCCTGCTCTTAGAAAATGTAAAAAGAGTCGAGTACCTAAAGCTTGATGACTCATACGGCAAGGTCAGCAGCGGAGCCGTGCTTGAAGATGATGAGTTAACTGAAACAACCACTCAAACTCAAAATCGATTTATAGAGATTATTAAAAACATTGGCAATCACACTCCCCTTGTTTCCAATGGACATGATGATGTTTGCCAGTTTTGTAAAATGTCCGGGCTATGCAGAAAAGACTACTGGAAATTAAATGATTAAATAAATAAAGGCTGAACAGATGTTCAGCCTTTTTTATAAACGAGTATCAAACAGACAAACTATTTAACCACGTATAGTTCACCCTGAATGCTATTGAACATTATCATGCCAGCATAAACAGCAGGAGCAGCTATCACTTTACCTGACGTTTTGTATTTCCAAAGAAGCTTCCCTGTCTCGTCTATTGCATAAACGTGATGATCATGACTTCCAATATAAATTATGTCTGATGCAATAGTAGGAGAAGACAGAACCGCGCCATCTGTTTTATATTCCCAGATACGCTTACCATTGTTTTTATTTAGAGCATAAATATATGAGTCACCACTACCAAAAATAACACTGTCATCATTTATTGCTGGTGATGAATAGATTCGACCGGCTGTTTTCTTATTCCAAACTTCTTGCCCGGTTTTAAGGTTCACAGCATAAAGTCGCTTATTATCAGAACCAAAATAAAGTTTGTCATCGCCAATTGCAGGTGAAGAATAAATTCGGCTACCTACTCTAAATTTCCATTGCTCCTGACCTGACTTAATATTAACGGCATACATAAAACCATCAAGACTAGAGAAATAAACAAAACCATCTTTCACAGCTGGAGAAGTTGGGATACCACCTTTTGTTTTAAAGCTCCATACTTCAGCGCCAGTTTCCGCATTTAATGCATACATGTGCTTATCTTCACTACCAAAATAAAGCACGCCATTATGAATTGTTGGTGCTGAATAAATTTGACCCTTGGTTCTAAAAGTCCATTGAGTTGCACCGTTGTCTGCACTTATGGCATATAACTTTCCATCCCAACTTGCTAGATAAACAATACCACCAGAAAGCGCCACGGCTACTTCAATATTTCCACCCGTTCTAAATTTCCATGAAATAGAACCATCAGATGTATTTAGCGCATACAAATAACCGTCTTTACCGCCCAGATAAACTTTATCATCTGCTGCGATTGGTGATGAGTAACTCTTATCCGGTAAAGTATATTTCCACTTTAATTTATCAAGTTCTTTTAAACCGCTATTATTTGATTGCCCTGAATGCGATGCATCGCCACGATACATAACCGTTGCGCCACCACAACCGGCCAATAAAAGAACAACACCATAAACCCAGAAAAATTTCATGCGTGAAAACATAAAAACTCCATCAACTTTAAATTTATTCAAATGACTGTATCTGACCACTTATTTATACTTTACTTAGGATAATCAGATTGATAGGAATACTTTAGCACAAATTACATTAGATATAGACGAAAGCTTATTGATCTTTGCCTACATTGCATAATAACTCATAAGCTATTGTAGTCGAGCATGAAGAAATCTCACTTATATCTAATTGCTCACCCCACAGAACAACCTCATCACCAATCTCTGCACTACCATCCAAATCGGTAATATCAACCGTAATCATATCCATTGAAACCCGTCCAACTAAATGACAACGCTGGCCTTTTATGATGACTGGGGTTCCACTTTCTGCATGCCGCGGATAGCCATCACCATAACCAATAGCAACAACAGCAATTTGAGTATCACGAGTACATGTCCAGCAACTACCATAACCAATGGACTCACCTGCAGACAATGAATTGATAGCGATAATGTGGCTCGTTAATGCCATCACCGGCTTCAACGCAAAAGCAGAAGCCGCTTTTTCTGAAAATGGAGACGCACCGTATAACATCAAACCCGGACGAACCCAGTCACCGATTGATTCTGGAATAGAAAGAATAGCTGCTGAATTTGCCATGCTTATTTCAAATTCCAGATTCTCTTGGCACTCATTAAAAGTATCAAGTTGAGTTTGATTAAGAAGTGAATCGGTATCATCTGCACAGGCAAAGTGAGTCATTAATCTCACGTTATTAACCGCACTTGAATCCGATAGTTTTTGTGATAACGTCACTACATCAGAAGTATGTATTCCTAGACGATGCATACCACTATCAACTTTTAACCAGCAATTAAGCGGCTTATTAGCACCCTGCTGACTAAGCAAATCAACTTGCCAGGCTTGATGACAAACTGGCTCTAAATTCAAATCAAAACACTGATCAAGTTGTTGTTGGTCATGAAAACCCTGCAACACAACAATGACAGAATCGATACCACTATTTCTAAGGTGCAACGCTTCGCTCACACAGGCCACTGCCAATGCATCTACTTTATTTTCAAGGTGTTTTGCAATAGCCAACATGCCGTGACCATAAGCATTCGCTTTGATCACTGCAATAATTTTGGCTTTGTTTGAATATTGGCGCACAACAGATAAGTTATGCGTTAAAGCATCAAGATCGATCTTTATACGGGCACTACGCTGCATTAATAACCATCGCTGTCATATACTTCTGGCATATGATTTTCAAAGCGCGTGTATTTACCCAAAAAGGTTAAACGACAAGTACCGATTGGGCCATTCCTTTGTTTAGCAATTATGATCTCAGCGGTGCCTTTTTGCTCACTGTCTTCATTGTAAACTTCGTCGCGATAGATAAAGACGATTAAATCCGCGTCCTGCTCGATCGCACCCGATTCACGTAAATCTGACATAACCGGACGCTTATTCGGACGTTGCTCCAGACTACGATTTAACTGCGATAAGGCAACCACTGGCACCTCAAGCTCTTTAGCCAGAGCTTTAAGTGAACGTGATATCTCTGAAACTTCAGCCGTTCTGTTTTCAGAAGCCGATTTAGAACTTCCTTGCATCAACTGCAAGTAATCGATAACGATGAGGTCCAGACCACCGTGTTCACGTTTTAAGCGTCGAGCACGCGCACGTAGTTCAGTCGGTGATAAGCCACCGGTATCATCTACAAACACTTTAGCTTGCGACAATATGCTGACCGTGGAAGTTATTCTCGTCCAGTCCTCATCTTTGATCTGACCCGTTCGTAAATTGTGTTGATCGATGCGACCTAAGGATGAAATCATACGCATGGAAAGTGATTCACCCGGCATTTCCATACTGAACACAGCCACGACTTTACCGTGAGCAATTGCAGCATTTTCAGCCAGATTCATAGCAAACGTGGTTTTACCCATAGATGGACGACCAGCAACAATAACTAGCTCACCCGCTTGCAAGCCAGATGTCATTTCATCAAACTTGTCAAAACCGGTAGAGATACCCGTAATAGCACCTTCGCTTTGATAAAGTTGATCGATTTGGTCAACGGTGTTTTTCAATAAGGTAGTCATGCCGACAAAACCCTTTTGGCTACGAGCTCCCTGTTCGGCTATTTTAAAAACACTTTTTTCTGCATCCTCCAGCAACTCTCTACTGTCGCGGCCTTCTTGATTGTAAGCACTATCGGCAATCTCCGTACCGACGCTAGAAAGCTGACGCAGAATCGACTTTTCACGCACGATATCAGCGTAGGCTTTAATATTGGCTGCTGTTGGCGTCTCTTTCGCCAATCGACCCAAATACGCTAAACCACCCGCTGATTCTAATTCATCAATAGAGTGCAAATGCTGCGAGAGCGTAACCGCATCATTCGGCACGTCTTTGGCTTCTTGATCTTGAATAGCACGAAATATTAAACGGTGATCGTGTCGATAAAAGTCTACATCTGACACTCTGTCCGCTATTTTTTCCCAGGCACGGTTATCAAGCATCAAACCACCGAGCACGGCCTGTTCAGCTTCTATAGAATGCGGAGGTACTTTTAGTTGGCTGACTTCAGAGTCGCCGAAATATTGATTGGTTTCTGGCATAAGGAAATTAGACCATAGGCCAAGTTTTGTAGCAATCGACTCTTACTAATTTTTGAAAATAGATAAAATAATGGGCCAAAGCTAACGATCAGTTAGATATTTTAGATATTCGCAGGTCACTCCCAGCTTTAAGCACGTAGGTGCGAATTCATTCGCACAGATACTCAGCCTAAGCACCGTTTACGCGAATAAATTCGCGCCTACAATATAAATACACAGACGCACAAAAGCCCGCCCAAGTTACCTCAGGCGAGCTTTTGTTATGCTAAAAGCAAATTAGTAGCCAGATTACTCTGGCAAGCTAATTAAACTTCTTTTTCTTCTTCACCAACAACAGTCAGTTTCAAAGTAGCATCAACGTCTGTTAACAAGTGAACAGCAATATCGTATTCACCGGCTTGACGAATCGCGCCATGAGGCATACGAATTTCGCGTTTAGCTAACTCAGTACCTTGTGCTGTTACATGCTCAGCGATATCAATTGTACCCACTGAACCAAACAACTTACCTTCGTTACCAGCACGAACTGTAATAGTAATTTCCATACCATCCAGTGTCGCTTTACGCGCTTCAGCAGAAGCTAATGACTCAGCTGCCTGCTTTTCAAGATCCGCACGACGTGCTTCAAATGTAGCTAAGTTGTCTGCAGTAGCAGCAGTCGCTTTGCCTTGTGGCAATAAGAAATTGCGTGCAAAACCAGACTTAACATTAACTTTGTCGCCAAGACCGCCTAAACGATCAACTTTTTCAAGTAATATAACTTCCATCACTTATACCTCTATTTTATTTTTCAAACTGATAATCAATTTGAAAAGAAACTTTGATTGCTATTAACTTAACTTAGGTTTGATTTGTTTTCGTATATCAACCCAAGCATCCAATAAACCCATAACTGCTAAAACGATCGCTGCTTGAGGGATCAATAATAGCAACACATAAAAACCGAACGTCCAGCCTCTGGACAACTGTCTCTTGGCAATGATTCCATGCATGATAGCGGTGCCTTGTATCAAGGTTATACTCACCATCAATAACATTGAACCCAGTACCCAATCATTACTAATCACTGCATTCGCAATTAAAAGTAACGCGGTAACCGATGCAAATACCTTTCCAAGCTTTAGCTCATTAAACTCTCGGGCAAAACCACCCGGGTTAAATAGAGCCGCTTGCCACCAGCGAGCGATAAACAATCCCATCAGTACATTAAAGACCAATACAATTGCTAATAAACCATTAACCGAACGTGCAAATAATGCTAACAAGTTTTCCAGTTGTACTGGATCAATCGTTGCACCAGCTTGCTCTATTGCTGGTTTAATTATCTGTTCGAAAGCTTCGCGCCATGTCTCTCCTAATGTAGGAAAGAATAGGAATAAACCTGTTACAACGATCAACCCTAAAAGAGTTAATAATTGCAGGCTTAGTACTAAGGAAACGCTCTGCCTTAAAACATAAGCTATAACAGCAGAGGGTAGCCACAAAAAGAGTAAATACCCTATTGCTAATAGTGGTGTGCCGAATATCATCCAGCTCAACACTACAACTGCCACACTTGCTATCGCTGTTGCCCTGACTGCAACGTCTTTATCCTGATGTAAAATCACCAGAATAAGTGCCGCTGCGCTAATCCAGGAAAACGGCATTACTATCATTGCCAAAATTGCGCTAGTAGATATCACTAACGCCGCCTGACTCGGACCTCGAAGGATATATCGAGCCAGTACCATCACTTTAGTTCAGCCTTAAATCAGTGGCGATCAGTGTATGGAATTAACGCCAGGTAACGAGCGCGTTTAATTGCAGTCGCTAGTTGACGCTGGTATTTAGCACCAGTACCTGTAACGCGACTCGGTACAATTTTGCCCGCTTCACTTACATAATTTTTTAACATATCAAGATCTTTATAATCGATCTTAGCATCTGCATCGTTTGTGAAACGACAGAATTTTTTACGACGGAAAAAAGCCATTTTTGTATTCCTCATTCACCAATCTGTTTTAAGTCACAGACTGGTATCAACAATAAATTAGTTAATTACTCAGCGTCTGCTGCTGCAGCTTCATCACCCTTAGGTGCTGAATCTTCTGCTTTTTCAGCAGCCGCTTCTGGCGCTTTTTCAGCAACAGGTGCAGGTGCAGGTTTCTTCTCATCATCTTTTTCTTTCATTAATAAAGAATCTTCAGTGATCGCTTCTTTACGCTTGATGATTAAGTTACGAAGAACAGCATCGTTAAATTTAAACGCTGACTCAAGCTCAGTTAAAGCTTCGCCGTTGCATTCAACATTCATAAGAATGTAATGTGCTTTATGGATTTTGTTGATTGGATACGCTAACTGACGACGACCCCAGTCTTCTAAACGATGGATTGTTCCACCAAAAGACTCGATCATGCTACGGTAACGGTCGATCATAGCGTTAACTTGATCGCTTTGGTCT
>JAUVDT010000074.1 GCA_030595185.1 Gammaproteobacteria bacterium | reverse complement strand
AATCTAACGGATGGCTGAAAAATAGTACTTAGCTGTTGTAAGCATTTAAAGTCAAAACCCACCACATTAGGGCAGGACGCCCGTAAGTAGAGCAACGCAGGAGCAGTTGCCGAGAGGCGCAGAGAGCGCGGATAAAACCTTTTATAAATCTATAACTTATTTAGGGAAAGTAATGTACATAGGCTGTTTCAGAATAAAGACTACAGCTATATTTTTCTTTGTTTTTCCTCCGCGCTCTCTGCGCCTCTGCGGTGAAATTTTTTGACTTTGGTTTTTATATGACCGCTTTAGGATGTTTTGCGACATCCTATCTAACTTGTTAATCAAGTGGAATAAAGACAAATTACATCATTCTTCATCTAAAAAGCGTTTAGTGATATCGGAATAGGCATCAATTCGACGATCTCGTAAATAGGGCCAGATGCGTCTAATATTTTCAGTTTTTTCTAGTTGTATCGTTGCTGAAATAATCTCATTATTAGTATTTGAAGCTTGTGCAAGTAATTCGCCTTGTGGTCCGCAAATAAAACTATTGCCCCAGAATTGAGTGCTTAAATTTTCACTGCTTTCTGTACCAATTCGATTACAGCTAGCCACTGGAATACCGTTAGCAATAGCGTGGCTGCGTTGTACGGTTATCCATGCATCAAGCTGTTGTTTCTGTTCTTGTTCGGTATCTTCAGGGTCCCAGCCGATGGCTGTAGGGTAAAGCAAAATGTCGGCTCCAGCCAATGTCATTAAACGTGCAGCCTCAGGAAACCATTGATCCCAGCAAATGAGTACGCCTAGTTTACCTATGCTGGTTTGAATAGGTGTGAAGCCCAGATCTCCTGGAGTGAAATAATACTTTTCATAAAAACCGGGGTCATCGGGAATGTGCATTTTTCTGTATTTACCAGCAATGCTGCCATCTTTATCAAAGACAACGGCAGTATTGTGATAAAGCCCGCTTGCTCTTTTTTCAAATAATGAGGCGACGATGACTAACTGATGTTCTTTAGCTAGTTTTGAAAAAATATCAGTACTGGTGCCGGGGATTGTTTCGGCTAAATCAAAATTAGAAGGGTTTTCTTCAATACAAAAATAAGGCGTGTTGTGTAATTCTTGCAATAGGACTAAATCGGCATTGTTATTTGCAGCTTGCAAAAGTTGCTGGCTAATATATTCAATATTTTCTTCGGCTGTTTTAAAACAACTGGATTGAATCAATGCAAGATTAATATCGCGTGAAGTCATAATGCATGTCTCATTTAAAAACAGTGTGTTTGGGTAATTGCATTGTTAAACAATGAATAGAGCCAGACTGTTTGATGATGTTGGAGCAATCAATACCAATTACTTCTCGGTCAGCAAATACTGATTGTAGTTTAGCAAGGTTGATATTGTCTTGTTCATCATTATACGTTGGCATTAAAACCTGTTTATTAGTAATTAAAAAATTAACATAGCTAGCAGGCAAGCGTTGTTGTTCATCGTAAATGGCTTTTGGGATGTTCAGTGGTACTAAATTATAAGGTTTACCATCGAGTGTTCTTAAGTTTTCTAATTCGAGTTTCATTGCGTGTAAGCTGGCATAGTGTTCGTCAGTTTCATCACAGCTTGCGTAAGCGATAGTGTTGGTATTACAAAAACGGGCTAAGTTATCAATGTGTGAGTTGGTATCGTCACCAATAAGTTGGCCGTTATCTAGCCAGAAAATACGAGTTACTCCCAGTCGCGTTATTAGTTCATGCTCAACTTCTTCTTTACTAAATGTTGGGTTTCTTGTTTTGCTTAGTAAGCATTTTCTGGTTGTTAATAAGGATCCTTCACCATCGCTGTCAATGCTTCCACCTTCTAATACAAAAGGTATTGATTTCATTTCGCAGTTTAATATTTGATACTTTTTCAGTTCGAGGTTTGTCTCATTATCAAATTGAAAAGGGTATTTCTCTCCCCAGCCATTAAACTCAAAATTGAGAGCGACAGGTGTATTGCTTTGGTAAATACTAATGGGGCCAAAATCACGACACCAGTTGTCGTTATTAGCGTGAGTTAAAAACTTTATATTATCTGTTTTGCTGTTATTGGTATTTAAACGCTGCAATATAGCCTGCTGATGAATTTCGTCGTATGCAATGATAATGAGTGTTTGATGCAGGCTGATTTGATACGCTATCTCATCAAATGTTTTTTCCACTTTCTGCAGAATTGGCTGCCAGTCCATATTTGCGTGGGGCCAGCACAATAAAATAGCATCTTGAAACGACCATTCCGCTGGCAGAGTGATTTTTGTCAGTGTATTCATATAGTTATTATAATCATTTAATGGTGATTCTGTGTCCGAAATCGTCGCATATTAAGGGAACTCATTGTATACTCTGTTGACAAATAGGTGGGTAACACTGAAAAGAGTATTGTTCGTCACTTTGGCAAATGGATATATCGAACATATTTAAACGTTACTCTGTGTAAGTCCACCGTAAATATATAATAAAAAGGCTTTTATAACGGCATGTTTAAACCCAAGGAATTGTTCATAGGATTGCGCTATACGCGTGCTAAACGCCGTAATCATTTTGTATCCTTTATCTCATTAACTTCTATTTTAGGCGTTACCTTAGGTGTCGCTGCATTAATCATTGTCTTATCTGTTATGAACGGTTTTGAGCAAGAAATGAGAAACCGTATTCTTGGTATGACAGCTCACGCGACTGTTTCAGATGTAACGGGCACTCTTTCTGACTGGGAATCACTCTCTAAAAAGCTTGAAGGGCATCAACGTATTGTTGGTATGGCGCCTTACGTATCTAATGAGGCAATGTTAAATAATGGTCGTCGAGTTAGTGGTGCTATTGTGCGTGGTGTGTTGCCTGATAAAGAAGGCAATGTTTCTCAAGTCGGCTCATCAATGGTCTCCGGTACTATCAATGAATTAAAACCCGGACGTTATGGCATTATTCTAGGTAGTGCGTTAGCTAATGTTCTGGGTACTTATGAAGGCGATAAGGTTACATTAATTACTCCACAGGCTAACTTCACTCCAATTGGAGCTGTGCCACGCTTAAGACGTTTTACCGTCGTTGGCGTGTTTGAAGTGGGTATGCAAGAGTTTGATCGCAACACCGCCGTCATTCACATGGAAGATGCGCAAAAAGTATTCAGTTACAAAGACAATATCTCAGGGCTGCGATTAAAATTAGATGATTTGTTTGATGCCCCGGTTATCGCAGCAGACATTACCAAGCAGTTAGGCGATGATTATTGGGTTTCAGACTGGACTAAACGCCACGTTAACTTTTTCCGTGCATTAAAAATGGAAAAAACAGTCATGTTCATTATCTTGTTCATGATTGTTGCGGTTGCAGCCTTTAATATCGTTTCATCGTTAGTGATGACAGTGACAGACAAACAAGCTGATATTGCGATTTTAAGAACAATCGGCATGACGCCGAAAAGTATTATGGCTATCTTCATGATTCAGGGAACGATAATCGGCTTTCTTGGTGTTGTTTTAGGTTTGCTTATTGGTGTACCGATCGCGGTTAATCTTGAAACATTGATTCCTGCAATTGAGTCATATTTTAATACTGATTTCTTGCCTTGTGATGTGTATTACATTTGTGATTTGCCTTCAGATTTACACACGGATGACACCATAGGTATCTCACTAATTGCAATGGCTCTATCTTTCATTGCTACCATTTATCCAGCATGGCGCGCTTCTAAAATTGAGCCGATTGATGCTTTGAGGTTTGAATAGATAATGAGCTTAAATCACTTTACTAGCCAGATAATTTTGCCACCTGCTAAAGCGGGTGAGCACATTGTGCTTGAAGCCGATAATATTAGTAAAAGTTACCAGGAAGGCAGTGGTTCAAACCTTAATGTTTTAACTGGCATCAACCTAACTATTCGTAGTTCAGAAAAAATTGCCATAGTGGGTGCATCAGGTTGTGGTAAAAGTACCTTGCTACATATTTTGGGTGGACTAGAGCGCCCAACAAGCGGTCATGTGTTGATTGATAATCAAGATTTTGCTGTTATGTCGGAAGCTGCGCGTTGTCGTATGCGTAATAGAAACTTAGGTTTTATTTACCAGTTCCATCATTTATTACCTGAATTTACCGCTTTAGAAAATGTCGCAATGCCGATGTTTATTCGTGGCTCCAGTATTAAAAAAGCCACTCAACGTGCCCAGTTGTTACTTGAAAAGGTTGGTATGATTGGTCGTACTGATCATAAGCCCTCTGAATTATCTGGTGGTGAACGACAGCGAGTTGCAATAGCAAGGGCGCTATGTGCTGAACCTAAATGTATTTTAGCGGATGAGCCAACGGGTAACTTAGACCCGACAACTGCGGAACAAGTTGTTGATGTGATCTTTAAGCTAAATCGAGATTTTCATACCAGTCTGGTTGTTGTGACTCATGATATGGATTTGGCAAATCGTATGGATTCGATTTATACCATTGAAAACGGACATCTGACCAAAATTAAATAAGATACTTTATACTTGTCTTATGAACCTTAATCCTCGCGCACAATTTCTCTTAAAGTCACTGGTTGATCTCTATATCACAGATGGGCAACCAGTCGGCTCTAAAAAACTGGCTGAAGCATCCGGTCTTGATGTTAGCTCCGCCACTATTCGTAATGTAATGTGCCAATTGGATAAACTGGGTTTAGTACATGCGCCACATACATCAGCAGGGCGAATTCCAACTGAACAAGGTTATCGTTTTTTTATCGACAGCTTAATGGAAATGCAGCCATTAACAGCAGACTTGTTAGTTACGCTTAACGCAGAGTTGGATGCCAATCAAAGTACCGATATATTAATTAATAGTGCTTCAAGTTTATTATCTGATTTCACCAAAATGGCAGGAATCGTCACTATTCCAAAACGCAGCCAGCTTACATTGCGTCAGATTGAATTCTTGCCATTACCGGGTAAGCGTATTTTGGCTATTTTGGTAATTAATGAGAAAGAAGTAGAGAACAGAGTCATTCAAACAGACCGTGAATATACGCAGAGTGAACTCCAGACAGTATCAAATATTATTAATAGTCAGTATGCCGGTAAAGATATCTTTAATATTCGTACTTCATTAGTAGAAACATTGCACCAGGCCAGTAGTGATCTTGATATACAGATGAGAACCGCGGCTAGCATTGCAGATAAAGCACTACAAGAAAATGACAAGCAGAACTCTAACTATGTGATGCAGGGTAAAACCAATCTTTTGAATTTCTCTGAGCTGGAAGATGCAGGCAAACTTCAACAGATGTTTCAGGTCTTTAACAATACCCGCGATATGATCAATATAATGGACAGCTGTATTAATGCCGATGGAGTTAAAGTCTATGTCGGTCGTGAGTCAGGTATTGATGGTTTAGGTGATTGCAGCCTAATAACGGCTCCTTATGAAGCCGATGGTGAAGTACTGGGTGTACTTGGCGTTGTGGGTCCAACACGTATGAATTACAAAAATGTTATTCCCGTGGTAGAAATAACCGCAAAATTACTAGGGCAGGCCTTGAAAACAGAATCTTAACCCCCATTTATTGGGCGGTAGAGCGTATTCTGATCAGCTTTGGGTCTATTTAGCCTAACCTTTCCCTGATTTGTTCAGAGTATTTTTTAATTTAAACAATTGATGAGGCCTTTGCACGAATTGGATTTTTTCTTAAGACAAGGCAAAAATTAGCAAAAAAGCGCAGTTTGCACATAGCAAATGAGCATTTGTTGCTGATTTTTAACGCAGTATTGAGAGAAAAGACTTTCGTGCATAGGTCTCATTTTGTAGCGGAGTTGATAGCATGTCTAACGACGAGAAAGTAGAACCAGTAAACGTTGATATCACTGATGAAGCGGGTGATGTTGCTCATGAAACTGAAGGTTTAACAGAAGATCATGTTCCTGATCTGCAAGTTAAGTTAGAAGAAGCTTTGGCAAAATCAGATGACTACTATGATCAGCTGTTACGTAATAAAGCAGAGTTAGACAATGTACGTAAACGTTCACAACGTGAACTCGAAAATGCACATAAATACGCCGTTGAGAAATTTGTAAATGCTTTATTACCTGTTATTGATGGCATAGAAATGGGTAAACAAGCCGCTGAAACGATTACTGATGTGGACCAGTTAAAAGAAGGCATTAATATGTCTTTGACGATGTTCCAGCAGTTATTGGAAAAATTTGAGATCGAAAGCATTAACCCTGAAGGTGATAATTTTGATCCTGAGTTGCACCAGGCAATGTCTATTCAAGAGTCAGCAGATGTGCCACCAAACTCAGTAATGGCCGTTATGCAAAAAGGTTATACCATCGCCGGGCGCTTATTAAGACCAGCAATGGTTATGGTGTCTAAGGCACCTGTTGACGCGACGGAAGAAAATCAAGAAAAAGATGCTGATTAATTAGCAACCACCCTTGAAATAGGGGAATACACCCCTATCTTATTCAGCAGATAAAGAATTTAGCTTTTTGGAGAGCATTTAAGATGTCAAAAATTATCGGTATTGATCTAGGTACAACAAACTCATGCGTTTCAGTAATGGACGGTGGTAAACCTAAAGTCATCGAAAACAGCGAAGGTGATCGTACAACGCCTTCAATCGTTGCGTTTGCTGACGGTGATGAAGTATTAGTTGGTCAGTCTGCTAAGCGTCAAGCGGTTACTAATCCTCATGACACCATTTATGCTGTTAAGCGTTTAATCGGTCGTCGTTTTGATGAAGAAGTTGTACAACGAGACATCAAACTTGTTCCTTACAAAATTGTAAAAGCAGACAACGGTGATGCTTGGGTAGAAGCTAAAGGTAATAAGATGGCTTCTCCTGAAGTTTCTGCGCGTATTTTGCAGAAAATGAAAAAGACGGCTGAAGACTATTTGGGTGAAGAAGTAACTGAGGCGGTTATCACTGTTCCTGCATACTTCAATGACTCACAGCGTCAGGCAACTAAAGATGCCGGTAAAATCGCTGGCTTAGATGTTAAGCGTATTATCAATGAGCCAACTGCTGCGGCATTAGCTTATGGTATGGACAAAGCAAAAGGCGACAGCACAATTGCTGTTTACGACCTTGGTGGTGGTACTTTCGATATCTCAATTATCGAAATTGCAGACATCGATGGCGAACACCAGTTCGAAGTATTATCAACTAATGGTGATACGTTCTTAGGTGGTGAAGATTTCGACATGCGTTTGATCGATTACTTATCTGATGAATTTAAGAAAGATAACGGTATCGATTTGCACAACGATGCAATGGCGCTTCAGCGTTTAAAAGAAGCAGCTGAAAAAGCGAAGATCGAATTATCAACTGCACAACAGACTGATATTAACCTGCCATACATCACTGCAGATGCAACAGGTCCTAAGCACTTAACTTTGAAGTTAACTCGCGCAAAATTAGAATCGTTAGTTGATGATTTGGTTTCAAGTACTATCGAGCCATGTAAAGTTGCATTGAAAGATGCGGGCTTAAGCATTGGTGACATCGATGATGTTATCCTGGTTGGTGGTCAAACACGTATGCCTAAAGTTCAAGAAGCAGTTCAAGAATTCTTTGGTCAAGAGCCACGTAAAGATGTGAACCCAGATGAAGCGGTTGCTGTTGGTGCATCTATCCAGGGTGGTGTTTTAGGTGGTGATGTTAAAGATGTATTGTTACTAGACGTAACTCCACTGTCTCTAGGTATTGAGACTATGGGTGGCATCATGACTAAGTTGATCGACAAGAACACAACGATCCCAACTAAAGCGAGCCAGACTTTCTCAACTGCTGAAGATAATCAGGGTGCTGTTACAGTACACGCAGTACAGGGTGAGCGCGAAATGGCTGCTCATAATAAATCACTGGGTCGTTTTGATCTGGCTGATATTCCACCTGCACCACGTGGCACGCCACAAATTGAAGTAAGTTTTGATATTGATGCAAACGGTATTTTGAACGTTTCTGCAAAAGATAAAGCGACAGGCAAAGAACAGTCTATCGTGATCAAAGCATCGTCTGGTTTATCTGATGAAGAAGTAGATCGCATGATCAAAGACGCTGAAGCACATGCTGATGAAGATCGTAAAGTTAAGAGCTGGTTGAAGCGCGTAATGCGGCTGAAAACATGATCAATGCATCTGAAAAATCAATTAAAGATCTAGGTGATCAAGTTGATGCAGACGAGAAAACAAAAGTTGAAGCTGCCATTACTGATCTTCAAGAAACACTGAAAGGCGAAGATAAAGATGCAATCGAAGCGAAAACAACTGCATTAACAGAAGCAGCTGGTGCAATCGCACAAAAAGCTTATGCACAGAAAGCTGAACAGGAAGGTGGTGCTGAAGGCGAGCCAACTGCTGAAGCATCAAAAGATGACGAAGTAGTTGATGCTGAGTTTGAAGAAGTTAAAGAAGACGATAAGAAGTAATTATTGTCTACAATCTTCGGTTTAACTGGTCTGCCATTTAAATCATAAAAAAGATGAATCCAGAGTGTATTTATATGCTCTGGATTTGTTCGTATCAGCGATTAATAAAAACTCAACGTTAATATTGTGTTTTTATTAATCGCTTGAACAATCTATAAAATTTTAAAAGAGTATTGTGTATCCATGTCTAAACGTGATTTTTACGAAGTTTTAGGTGTTGCAAAAGACGTTAATGAAAAAGACCTGAAAAAGGCCTTTAAACGTTTGGCGATGAAACATCACCCTGACCGTAATCAGGATAACCCTGAAGCAGAAGACAAATTTAAAGAAGCTAAAGAAGCTTATGATATTCTGTCTGATTCACAAAAACGTGCAGCCTACGACCAGTTTGGACATGCTGGTGTAGATCAAAGCATGGGTGGTGGCGGTGCAGGCTATGGTGGCGGAGCTGGCGGTGCAAACTTTAGCGATGTATTTGGCGATGTTTTCGGTGATATCTTCGGCGGCAGCGGAGGTGGCGGTCGTCAACGACAGCGTGCGTACCGCGGTTCAGATCTACGTTATAACTTAGATCTTTCATTGGAAGATGCTGTTGCAGGTACAACTGTAAAAATTAAAGTGCCAACACTTGTTAGTTGTAAAACTTGCGATGGAAGCGGCTCTAAAAAGGGATCTGATGCATCAACTTGTACAACATGTGGTGGTGTTGGTCAGGTACGTATGCAGCAAGGTTTTTTCTCTGTGCAACAAACTTGCCCACATTGTCATGGTCAGGGTAAAGTCATTACCGATCCTTGTGGTTCATGTCATGGACAAGGTCGTGTTGAAGAAACAAAAACATTATCAGTTAAAGTACCGGCTGGTGTTGATAATGGTGACCGTATCCGTTTAGGCGGTGAAGGTGAAGCGGGTGAAAACGGTGGCCCTTCAGGTGATTTATTTGTTCAAGTTAGCGTAAAAACTCATGCTATTTTTGAACGTGATGAAAACAATTTACATTGTGCCGTTCCAATTAGCATGACAATGGCTGCTTTAGGTGGCGAAATTGAAGTGCCGACTTTAACGGGTCGATTAAAACTAAAAATTCCATCTGAAACACAATCAGGTAAATTATTTAGATTACGTAAACAAGGTGTTGTGCCAGTACGTGGTGGTCCAAAAGGTGATTTGCTGTGCCGTGTTAATGTAGAA
>JAUVDT010000066.1 GCA_030595185.1 Gammaproteobacteria bacterium | reverse complement strand
ATTGTTACAGCGTGCCACTGTCGTTGGTGCAGGTATAAAATTAAATCAATTTAAGGAATATCGTTTTATTGGTCACTATGACAATATCGCACGTGCTGTAATGAATAATGATTTTGATGCCGGTATTTTAAAAGATACCATGGCTTATAAATGGCAAGGTAAAGGGCTCAGAATCTTACATTCTTCACCAGCATTGCCACCATATAATATTGTTGCAAGCAAAAATGTGAGCAAAGAGATGTTGAAAAAATTAAAGCAGATCTTTTTATCTTTAGATAAAAATAATCCAGAACATTTAAAAGTAATAAAAGCGATTGATAAAAAATATGATGGTTTTTCTGCAACTAGCGACGCAGAGTATGATGTAGTGAGAAAGCTGGTTGCACCGTTTGAATGATAAGAGATTGAACCACTGGGAACACGGGGTTCACGGGGGTTTAAATAAATACTTCCCCGTGTTCCCCGTGTTCCCTGTGTACCCAGTGGTTAGTAAACTTTATTTATGATATTCCGGACTAAGTTCATGCACGGCTTCAATAAAGGCTTTGGCATGTTCCGGATCAACAAATTGATGAATGCCGTGACCTAAGTTAAATACATGGCCTGAACCCTTGCCATAACTTTTAAGGATGGATGCGACTTCTTCTTTAATACGTTCAGGTGAAGCATACAGAACACAAGGATCCATATTGCCTTGTAGAGCCACTTTATCGCCGACTCGTTCACGCGCCCTGCCGATATCTAATGTCCAGTCTAAACCTAAAGCGTCTGCACCGGTTTCAGCCTGGGCTTCTAACCATTGACAACCACCTTTAGTAAACATAACAACGGGAACCTTACGTCCATCATTGTCACGTTTCACGCCATCAATAATTTTTTGCATGTAACGTAAAGAAAATTCTTTGTAGTCACGAGTCGTTAATACTCCACCCCAGGTGTCAAAAATCATAACGGCTTGAGCACCATGCTCAATTTGAGCATTAAGATATTCAATAATGGTGTCAGCAAGTTTATCTAACAATTGATGCATCAATTTAGGTTGATCATATAACATGCCCTTTACCTTGGCATATTCTTTAGAGCTGCTACCTTCAACCATGTAGGTTGCAAGTGTCCATGGACTACCGGTGAAACCGATTAAAGGTACACGTCCATCGAGTTCACGACGAATCATACTCACTGCTGCCATAACATAACCGAGTTCTTCATCCATTGCAGGAGTGAAGAGTTTATCGATATCTGCTTTAGTGCGAAGTGGGCGTTCAAAACGCGGACCTTCACCTTCAGAGAAATATAAACCTAAACCCATAGCATCTGGAATGGTGAGAATATCTGAAAAGAGAATAGCTGCATCAAGAGGGAAACGATCAAGAGGTTGCATGGTTACTTCAGTCGCAAGCTCTGGTGTTTTACATAAAGTCATAAAGTCACCCGCTTTTGCACGAGTGGCTTTATATTCAGGAAGATAACGGCCAGCCTGGCGCATCATCCACACAGGTGTCATATCGACGGGTTCTTTTAATAAGGCGCGTAGGAAGCGATCGTTTTTTAATTCTGACATAGTTTTTTTAACGCAAAGGCGCAAAGAACGCAAAGGATCGCAAAGTTTAAACTTTGTTACCACTTTAATGTTATTAGCCGTTTGCGCCCTCTGAGTAAATAATTATTATTTGTTATTGTTAGCGGATAATTAAAAACATAGATATACACATATATCGAATGTTTTAACAAAGAGATCTCTCTGCGAACCTTTGCGTTCTCCGCGTCTTTGCGTTGGTTCTTGATCTTTTAAACGTCTAAAAAATCCAAGATGCCTTCAGCTGCCTGACGACCTTCGTATACTGCGGTGACAACTAAGTCTGAGCCGCGCACCATGTCACCACCAGAGAAAATTTTCGGGTTAGTGGTTTGGTGTTTAAATTCTTGTTCAAGTGGTGCTTTAACACGGCCGCGTTCATCAACTTCAAGATTAAAATCTTTAAACCAGTCTGCAGGACTTGGGCGGAAACCAAAAGCAATAATAACGGCATCGGCCATAATGATTTCTTCTGAACCTTCTACCGGCACCGGACTACGGCGGCCACGTTCATCAGGCTCACCGAGTTCAGTCGTGATCACTTTTACGCCTTCAACACGACCGTTGCCGACTATCTCAATAGGTTGGCGGTTCCACATGAAGTTAACGCCTTCTTCTTTAGCGTTAGCGACTTCTTTCTTCGAGCCCGGCATATTCGCTTCATCTCGACGATAAGCGCAAGTTACAGAAGCGCCATTTTGGCGAATCGAAGTACGATTACAATCCATCGCGGTATCACCACCGCCTAAGACAACAACATGTTTGCCTTGCATATTAATATAGTCAGCAGCATCCTTTTCAAAATCATAACAATGATTCACGTTAGAAATAAGGAAGTCTAATGCAGCGTAAACGCCTGGATTATCTTCACCAGGAATACCGGCTTTCATGGAATTGTAAGTACCCATTCCAAGGAAAACAGAATCATATTCATCAAGAATGGTTTGGAAAGGAAGGTCCTTACCCACTTCAATATTCAATTTGAAAGTTACGCCCATTTCTTCAAGAATTTTACGGCGATGCTGTACCACTTCTTTTTCAAGTTTGAATTCTGGAATACCAAACATGAGCAGGCCGCCAATTTCCGGGTGACGATCATAAACAACAACGTCTACGCCATTACGTGTAAGAACATCAGCGCAACCTAAACCTGCCGGGCCGGCACCAATGACAGCGACCTTTTTGCCCGTGCTTTTTACTTTAGACATGTCAGGACGCCAGCCTTGTTCAAAGGCGGTATCACTAATGTATTTTTCGATTGAACCAATGGTTACAGCACCAAAGCCATCGTTTAATGTACAAGCACCTTCACACAAACGATCTTGCGGGCAAACGCGGCCACAAATTTCGGGTAGGCTGTTAGTTTGATGTGAAAGTTCTGCGGCCTCTATAATATTTCCTTCGGAAATAAGTTTTAACCAGTTAGGAATATAGTTGTGAACTGGACATTTCCATTCACAATAAGGGTTGCCACAGGCTAGACAGCGGTCTGCTTGTTCTGCTGCTTTGTTTGCATCGAACGGAGCATAAATTTCACGGTACTCTTTTTTCCGAGTATCAGCATCTTTTTTATCCGGGTCGATTCGTTTTACTTGTAAAAACTGAAAGTTATTTGCCATCTTTTTTACTATCTATTCGTTATGGGTTAACTGAATCTGTATCAATAAAATCTAGATTTAGCTCAACACTTAAATTAAATATTTCTTATGCAGCGCTTTGTAAATCTGCAAGCAAGGATTCCATGGATGCCGCTTTGGGTTTAACTAACCAGAAGTGACAAACAGCATCTGCAAAGTTATCAAGAATATCCTGACCACGTTGACTGCCTGTTTCTTTAACATGTTCTTCAATGACTTCACGTAAATGACCGCGATAGGCTTCCATCGCTTCAGCGCCAATACGTTCAATATCAATATCCTGATTTATACGATCAGCGAAATGATTATTTTCATCATAAACGTAGGCAAAACCACCCGTCATACCTGCGCCGAAGTTAACACCTGTTTCACCAAGCACAGTAACAAGTCCACCTGTCATGTATTCACAACCATGGTCTCCAATGCCTTCAACGACAACGTGAGCACCGGAGTTTCGTACTGCAAAACGTTCACCGGCTAAACCAGACGCAAAGAGTTTGCCGCCGGTAGCACCGTATAAACAGGTGTTACCAATGATGGTTGTTTCGTGACTGATAAAAGAGCTGCCTTTTGGTGGACGGATTGATAATTTACCGCCGGCCATACCTTTTCCAACATAATCGTTTGCATCACCTTCAAGGTTCATATGTAAACCACCGGCATTCCAAACACCAAAACTTTGACCTGCAGTACCACTTAAGTTTAATACGACAGGCTTATCTTCCATTCCGAGATTACCATGACGTACTGCAATTTCGCCTGATAAACGTGCGCCGATTGAACGGTCAATGTTTTCGACGTTATAGCTGAATTCGCCACCGGTTTTATTTTCAATCGCATTGATTGCATCTGCTACCATTCTCTCTGCTAGCTCACCTTTGTCGAAAGGTTCATTTTTTGGTTCAACACAGAAAGAAGGTTTATCTTTTGCAACACCGGCATCTGATAATAACGGAGACAAATCTAATGATTTTTGTTTGTTGGTATTGCCTTCTAATACTTCTAATAAGTCGGTGCGGCCAATAAGATCGGTTAATTTTTTAATACCTAACGATGCCATTATTTCACGGACTTCCTGAGTGATGAAGGTGAAATAGTTCGTTACCATTTCTACTTCACCAATGAAGTGTTTCTTACGTAAGAGGTCATCTTGCGTTGCGATACCTGTGGCGCAGTTATTTAAGTGGCAAATACGTAAGTATTTACAACCCATTGCAACCATTGGTCCGGTACCAAAACCAAAACTTTCTGCACCTAAGATAGCTGCTTTAATAATATCTAAACCTGTTTTTAAACCGCCATCCGTTTGTAAGCGCACTTTACCGCGCAAATTATTTGCACGTAAAATTTGATGAGTTTCAGTTAAGCCAAGTTCCCACGGACCACCGGCATATTTAACCGAGGTTAATGGTGAAGCACCGGTACCACCGTCATAACCGGAGATAGTAATTAAATCAGCATAGGCTTTAGCAACACCCGCTGCGATAGTTCCTACGCCTGCTTCAGATACGAGTTTCACTGAAACTAAACCATCTGGATTAACTTGCTTCAAATCATAAATAAGTTGAGCTAAATCTTCGATAGAATAAATATCGTGATGCGGAGGTGGCGAAATTAATGATACGCCGGGTTTGCAAAAGCGTAACTCGGCAATATAGTCGTTCACTTTGTGGCCTGGTAGTTGTCCACCTTCACCCGGTTTTGCACCTTGAGCAACTTTGATTTGCATTACTTCAGCACTACGTAAGTAGGCAGGCGTAACACCGAATCGACCAGAGGCAACCTGTTTAATTTTAGAACGCTTGTCAGTGCCGTAACGAGCAATATCTTCGCCGCCTTCACCAGAGTTTGAACGTCCACCCAATTTATTCATCGCCTGCGCCAGTGTTTCGTGTGCTTCAGGTGATAAGGCACCGAGCGACATTGCTGCCGAATCGAATCGAGTCACAATACTTTCAAATGATTCAACTTCGCTTATATCGATTGCTTTGGCGCTGTTGTCGCGTAATTTTAAAAGATCACGTAATGATATAGGAGCACGATTATTTACTTGATCCGCATAGATTTTATATTTTCCGTAGTCACCTGTTTTAACAGCATCTTGTAATGAGTTAACAACATCTGGATTGTAAGCATGGTCTTCGCCACCATGAACGAATTTTAATAAACCACCTTGTTCAATATTTTTGCGTGCATTCCAGGCGATTTTACAAAGCATGCGTTGTTCTGCTTCAATATCTTCAAAACGACTACCTTGAATACGGTTGGTTGTACCTTTAAAACAAAGGTCAACTATGTCCTGGTTTAAACCAACTGATTCAAATAATTGAGCACCACGATAACTTGAGATGGTTGAGATGCCCATCTTCGAAGTGATTTTATATAAACCTTTATTAATGCCTTTACGGAAATTGGCGTCGAGTTGCTTCGCGTCGAAACCAGTGATTTCTTTAGTACGAATCAAATCGCTTAAGCAAGCATAGGCAAGGTAGGGGTAAATAGCTGTCGCACCAAAACCAATCAGTACTGCAAAGTGATGTGGATCACGTGCTGTTGCTGTTTCTAATACTATATTGGCATCACAACGTACGCCTTCACTTATTAAATGATGATGTATCGCACCGGTAGCAAGTAAAGCATGAACCGGCCGGGTATTTTCACTAATATCTTTATCAGTTAAAACGATAATTACTTTGCCTGCTTTAACAGCGGCAGCAGCTTTATTATTGATATCAATAAGTGCTGATTTTAAATCTACGTCTTCCGGATAATTTAATGAAATAATTTCATTTGCATAATTACTGTTGCTGTTACCCAGTTCAACTAACTTTGTAAATTTTGTGTGTGACAAAACAGGGGAGTTAACCAACAGGCGTGCTGCATGTTCTGCTGTTTCTTCAAACATATTTTGTTCACGACCAAAGCAGGTTTCCAGCGACATAACAATTTGTTCACGAATTGGATCAATCGGTGGATTGGTGACCTGAGCAAATTGCTGACGGAAGTAATCAAACGGTGAACGTTCTTTGCGTGATAAAACAGGGAATGGGGTATCGTCACCCATAGAGCCAATAGCTTCCTGCCCATCTTCACCTAAGATACGAAGTATTTGATCGCGCTCTTCAAAACTTACCTGGAAGAGTTTTTGATACACATCTAATGTATCGGCTTCCATGCCATCAGCGCCATTTTCAGCTTCGAGCTGTGACTCAAGATGAATAGCATTTTCAGTCATCCATTTTTTATAGGGCTGTGCACTTTTTAAACGTTCATCAACCATTTCAGGTAAAATTAACTCACCCGTTTCAGTATCAACGGCAAGCATTTGACCAGGTTTGAGACGGCCTTTTTGTGCAACATCTTCCGGTGCATATTGGTAAACACCAATTTCTGAAGCAATAGTAATATGACGATCTTTAGTGATCATCCAACGTGCTGGACGTAAACCATTACGATCCATGCTGCATGCTGCATAACGACCATCGGTTAATACTACGCCTGCCGGGCCATCCCATGATTCCATGTGCATGGAGTTATATTCATAAAACGCACGTAAGTCTGCATCCATGTTGGCAACATTTTGCCAGGCAGGTGGAATTAATAAACGCATTGCACGGAAAATATCCATGCCACCAGCCAATAAAGCTTCGAGCATGTTATCCATAGAGTTTGAATCTGAACCTGTCATAGAAACGAGAGGACGTACATCTTCCATTGGAATATGTGGGCTTTCAAATTTATGACCACGAGCAACAGACCAGTTACGATTTCCCTGAACGGTATTGATTTCACCGTTGTGCGCCAGGTAACGGAATGGCTGAGCCAGGCGCCATTGTGGCCAGGTATTGGTTGAGAAACGTTGATGGAAAACGGCTAATGCTGTTTTAAAACTTTCATTATTTAAGTCTTTATAAAAATGCGGAAGGTGTTCTGGCATAACCAGACCCTTGTAAGAAATAACTGATGACGAAAGACTTGGAACGTAAAAAATGTCATCGTTAGTTTCTAATGCTTTTTCTGTACGACGACGTGCGATATATAAATGGCGTTCAAATGCCGTGCTGTCCATACCATCAGCAGCATTAACAAAAATTTGTTCAATTTGAGGCAATGACTTTAAGGCTTCTTCACCACATGCGCTTTTATCAACCGGCACAACACGCCAGCCAGCAATAGTCAGGCCTTCTTTAGTGAGTTCTATTTCAAGTTGTGCTCGTGCAGCATCAGCCTTTTTGCTTTCCGTGTTGAGGAAAACCATACCAACAGCATAAAGTTCGGACAGGTCGAAACCAAGTTCTGCTGCTGCTGCTTTAAGGAAGCTATCAGGTTTTTTTAATAATAGTCCACAACCATCACCTGTTTTGCCATCGGCAGCAACAGCACCACGATGCGTTAAACGGGCAAGCGCATCAATCGAAGTTTTAAGTAACCAATGACTGGGCTTACCATCCATTTGAGCCATGAGGCCAAAACCACAGTTATCACGTTCAAATTCAGGGCGGTAAAGACCACCATTCATACCAGAATAATTTGTGTGTATTGGTTCGGGGTTGTGTATATTTTTCTTCACTATCTTTATCACCGGATAATCGTCGTATTGTCGCATCCGCAGCAGTTTCTACTGGAGCAACAAAATGCTTAAATTCAGTCCATTTTTGTGGAAAATCTCAACGGGAACGCTGAGTGAAATGGCCAAGCAGTATACAAGGAGAGGCGATTTGCTTCAATCCAAAAAGGGCTCAACAAAGCCGAAAACCTACTAAAACATAGGGATAATAGGGAAATGCTTGGGCCACGAAGGACACCAAGAACACTAAGAAATTAAAGGCTTTAACCGTGGGGGGGCACGTGAAGCATAGGGAAAGCCTTATATATAAAATATCCTGTTGTGGTTTAAATAATTAAAACTTGGTGTTCTTGGTGTCCTTTGCGGCTTAATCTTGGTTTTTAGTTCAGCTCAGCATGTATGGCGCTAAAACGACGGAGCCAGGGGTTGGCTTTTTGAACCGCTGAAGGTAGTTGGTTAATGGCCTGTTTGGCGATTGAGTAGCCAGAATAACTGCCATAAACGAGGATGTACCAGTCTTTACCATCACGCAGTCGATGAAAGAATACCGCCTGGCCCTTTAAATTATGGCGTTTAATGAATGCCTGTATGGCCTTTTTGTCTGCGCCGGCTGCAAGCTGTAATGTGTAATGGCTAGGATCCTGGCTCCATAACCAACCTTCCTGATTATCTGGAATGGTCGTTGTTGGAATGATTACGGGCGTATTTTTGACTAAAGTTTCTTTACTCAATGAAGGAAGAATACTCGCAAATGAGCGTACCCAGGGTTTTGCTACACCTTTTGGTAATTGCATAGCAGCAGCCTGAGCAGCAGATTTTGTTGGGTAGAAACCATAAATTAGCGTATACCAGTCTTTACCATTACGTTTGGTTTTAAATGTTGCGGCATCATTTTTTAAAGAATATTTTTTAATGTAGCTTGGTAACGTGTTTTTATTGTGTGTACCCAAAAGCTGTAAGGTAAAGTGATTTTTATTTTGTTGTTTTATCCAGTTCTGTCCGTACAAGCCAATGTTGATTTTTGTTTTTAATTTGGCAGTCGCTGTTTTAGTAATTATTTTTTCTTGTTTGGCTATTTTAGTTTGAGGTAACACCTTTTTTTCTTCAGTAGAAACAACATCAAAACTAATCGTATTTGATTCTATATTTAGCTCAGGATCAATCACGGTTACTTTCCATGTATCTGCTTGCATGCCAACATTGAGTATTAAATTAATATAAGTATCACTGGTGAAAGTAACCTGGGTGTCAGATAGAATTTTTACTTTGTCTGCCCAGCTCACTTTAACTTTTTGTCGTTTATTAAAACCAGAACCACTGATGGAAATAATTTGACGTTGTTTGCTGGTTGATACCGGGCTTGGATTTATTGACGTTAGTTTTAGAGTTATCAGCTTTGTGGTTTTTTCTTCAATGGCTTTAATGGGAGGTGTTACGTTTCCTACAGGATCTTTAGTTAAAGAAAACTCAATGGTTTTTGCTTTTGTGGATTTAACAGGCGGTTTAATATCTACCTTGTCAATTTTTTCGGCTATTGGCTTATTATTTTGAACTGGCTCATCTTTCGTTTCGACTGCAATTTGTGTAGGCTCTTCAAATAAACTATTAATACGATCCTGGAAAAGTAAAACGGTAATAACAATAGCTAACGTTATTCCACCTAATATTATATTGCGTAAATTAAATGATTTTGTCTCATGTATGAGTTCATCATCTAAATCGAATTCATCCGAGGTAACAGGTTCTTTGTCATCCAGTAAATTTTGATGTGCATACTCATTTATTCTTGCAGGGATACCTTCAGATGCTTTAAAGATTTTATGAACCAGCGTTGGAGTAAAAGGGCTGGTTCCATCGAGTCCTGCAACAGCCAATCGATGTCGTAAATATTCAGCTGTTTCTGCTTCATCCAGTGATGATATTTCCATGCTATGAGTGACGCGATCTCTCAAAGAATGAATAGCTGGATCATCCAGCATGATTTCTATTTCAGGTTCGCAAAATAAAATGATACGTAATGCTGTTTGTTGATCTGAATGATTTTCTGCAAGGTAAAGCAATGATTGCAGAGCATCTTGCGGAAGTTCATGGGCATCATCGATTATTAAAATAGGAACATATGATGCCTGTCGCATATGATCAAGTTGCACACTGAGTACTTCAAATAATGCGGAAGGTTCAAGAGGTGGTTCTGTAATATTAAAACCATGAGCGATTTCTTTTAACAGCATACTGGCATCCATCATGGTATGCGATTGAATTTCACATATCTGCCATTCTTCTTGTGCTGTATTGATAAATCGTTGTTTAAGACTACTTTTACCTATGCCTCGCTCCCCTGTAACGATAAGTAACAAGTTGCCATATTGGGTATAGTGTTTGAGTAAGCCTAGTTGTTCGGTGAGTTCAGAATTTAAATATAAAAACCGATCATCTTGTTGTTGTGAAAAGGGGGCTTCAGTTAAACCATATGATGCAAGGTAGGTGGGTTCAACTCGATTAAGCTGATCCATGCTCGATAAATCATAATTTTTTGGGTCATAAGTCATAAGTGTTTATCCTTAATATCATAACTCAATTTAGAGAGGTTGATCTTGCCCTTGCATGAATACCACTTTAAATCCCCGTTTTAGTTGTGAGTCACGAACGCGTAATAATGCATTTTCTGCTGTTTCACGATTTTCAAAATGGTCTTGTTTAACTCGACCTGAACGCCCTTGCTGTCCCCATTCCCGGATTAAGGTCCAGCCATCTAATAAATCTTCCAATAATAATAATTGGTAATAACGGGAGGGCTTTTCTTCTATCGCCGGAATTTGCATATATATACGCATAATATACTAGTACGAGTTCATCATCATAAGGTCAACTCCCTAATTCAATCAGGTTAATTCAGTTGGGTCAAAAATGCGCTTATATTCTTTAATTGCATAGCGGTCGGTCATGCCGGCAATATAATCTGAAACAATACGTGCGCGTCCGCTTTCAGCTGTTTTTTCTTCTTCTAACAGAGCTTTTTCCCTGTATTCAGGTGGCATAAGACGAAGATCATTCAACATCGACTGAAATAGTTTAGTAATAACATTACCCGCTTTATGGCTCATGCGATGAACTCGATAATGGCGGTATAAGTTTTCTCTTAAGAATTTTTTTAATTCCAGATGCATATCTAACATGTCTTCACTAAAACTGATAAGGCTACCTTTATACTGACGGATTTCTTCAATTGATTGAGGATTAGCTTTAAAAATATGTTTTGAACTTTCTGCGATTAAATCTTTGATTTGTTCATCGATCATGCGTCGCACTATTTCATAAATAGTGCGTTTGTTATCTAGTTTGGGATAATCTTTTTCGACTTTACTATAAAGTGTTTTAAATAATCTGGTTTCACGTAATTGCTCTATCGTTATAAAACCAGAACGTAGACCATCATCAACATCATGGCTATTATAGGCAATAGCATCTGCAAGATTAACCATTTGTGCTTCAATGTTGGGCTGGGTTTTATTTATAAAACGTAAACCAATATCACCGAGTTGCTCTGCATTTTTTATTGAGCAATGTTTTAGAATGCCTTCTCGACTTTCAAAGGTAAGATTGAGGCCATTAAACTTTGCATACTTTTCTTCTAGTTCATCAACAACACGTAAAGATTGCAAGTTATGCTCAAAGCCACCGTAGTCTTTCATACATTCATTGAGAGCATCCTGTCCGCTATGACCAAAAGGTGTATGCCCAAGATCATGTGCAAGCGCGATGGCTTCACTTAAATCTTCATTGAGATGTAAGGCGCGCGCGATAGTGCGACTCATTTGCGCAACTTCAATAGAATGCGTTAAACGGGTACGAAATAAATCACCTTCATGATTTACAAAAACCTGTGTTTTATATTCCAGACGTCTAAAAGCGGTTGAATGAATAATGCGATCACGATCGCGCTGAAATTCACTGCGATGTTTGGGAATTTCTTCAGGGTAACGACGACCTAAAGATGAATCGTTATTTGCTGCGTAGGGTGCAAGTTCTGACATTCATCTTTATCCTTTATTGTCCATCGATGGCACGATGTGCTTCGATTGTTTCACGTAAAAAAT
>JAUVDT010000126.1 GCA_030595185.1 Gammaproteobacteria bacterium | reverse complement strand
AATACTACTTTTTTAATTTTTTTATCTTTTGCTCTTTCAGCTAATATTTTACCTACAAGCTTACTTATCTCAGTTTTAGTATCAGTATTATTAATTTAATTTTTTAACTCTTTATCTATGGTAGAAGCCGAAACTATTGTTACACCTTTTATATCGTCGATGATCTGTGCTTCAATATTCTGATTACTACGATATACGCACAAGCGATGCCGACTATCTGCTGTCTTATATAATGTTTTGCTTCTATTTCTACGACGCTCAAAACGCGCTGCATCTTTTTTTAATTTACTCATTTATTTTACCCAACACCGCCAACGGTTTTACCTTGTTTCCGGCGCACATGTTCACCTTTATAGCGAATTCCCTTACCTTTATATGGTTCCGGTTTTCTGAAAGACCTGATTTTTGCTGAAACTTCACCGACTATTTGTTTATCATATCCAGACACCACTATACTATTTTTACCTGCTGTGATATCAATACCTTCAGGCGGCTCAAACAATATATCATGCGAATATCCCAATTTTAATAATAATCGAGAACCTTCCATAACAGCTTGATATCCAACACCAATTATTTCTAATTCTTTTTTAAATCCGTCAGATAATCCAGTTACCGCTGAAGCGATTAATTGACGCGTAGTTCCATGCATCGCTCGTAATTCACGGCGATCAGACGATCTTTCGACAATTAAACTATTATCTTTTTGAGACACTTTAATATCTGGTACTATTTTCACTTCCATAGTATTTTTAGAATTTTTTATCCGCACAACTTTTTTATCTATTTCTAGAGTTATGCCTTCTGGAATATTTATCGGATTTTTACCAATTCGTGACATAATTATTTACCACACATTACAGATATGTTCGCCGCCAATATTTAAATTTTTAGCTGTCTTGTTTGAAATAACACCTTTTGAAGTTGAGAGAATTGCAATACCCAAACCATCTAATACTCGCGGTATTTGATTTGAATTAACATAAACCCTACATCCGGGTTTACTTATTCTTACTATTCCATCAATTACAGGCTTTCCCTGATAATCATATTTCAAGAATATTCGAATCGTTTCTTTATTTCCATCTTTGATGAATATAAAATCTTCGATATAACTTTCTTCTTTTAATATATATATTATTCTTTTCTTCATTTGTGAAGAAGGTACATCAACCCATCGCTTTTCCACACGAAAAGCGTTTCTAATTCTAGTCAATAAATCGGCTATTGGATCAGTCATTGACATTTAACATAATCTCCTTTTACCAGCTGGCCTTTGTAACGCCAGGTATTTCTCCTCGTAATGCCATTTCTCTAAAACAGATACGACATAAACCAAATTTTCTCATATATCCATGTGGACGACCACAGTTTGAACATCTACTATAAGCACGCGAAGAAAACTTTGCTTCTCTTCTTGCTTTAACTACTAACGATTTCTTTGCCATTATGCCGCCTCCACCGATTCAACTTTTTTAATCGGTTTTTCTCTTAGTGGAAACCCGAATTCTTTTAACAATGCATAAGCCTCATCATCTGTTTTTGCACTTGTAGCAATCGCTACATCTAATCCTCTAATTGCATCTATTTTATCATAATCAATTTCTGTGAAAACGATTTGTTCTTTAACACCAAAATTATAATTACCACGCCTATCAAATGATTTAAATGATAATCCAGTAAAGTCCCTTGTTCTAGGCAATGCAATAGAATTTAGCCTTTCAAAGAATTCATACATTCTATTTCCACGAATGTTTACTGTGCAACCAACGGGGAAACCCTTTCTAATTTTAAAATTAGATACATCTTTTTTTGCCAAGGTTATAACTGCTTTTTGACCAGCAATCGCAGTTAATTCTTTCACTGCACTTTCTAATGCTTTTGAATTTAGCTTGGCATCACCAATTCCCATATTTAGAGTAATTTTCTTTAATTTGGGCACTTCCATAACGCTAGAATAATTAAACTTTTTCATCAGACTCGGAACGATTTTAGAATCAAACAATTCGCGATATCTTGGTGTATACTTTTTAGATTTAGTTTTTTCCACTTTATCTTTTAAATCAGGTTTTGTGCTTTTACCGGTAGTTTTCTTAGCAGTTGCTGTTTTCACAGTACGCTTACTATCTGTTTTTTTTGCAACAGGCTTCTTTTTAGAAACTTTTTGCTTTTCTTCTGTTTTAACAGTTTTTTCTTTTACTGTTTTATCATCAACCATATTAAATCTCTATTTCCTGACCGGTTTTTTTTGCGACTCTTACTTTTTTACCATTTTCTAATTTTTTATATCCAACTCTAGATGTTTTACCGCCTAAAACAGCCATAACATTCGAAATATGAATGGATGCTTCTTTTTCACTAAATCCGCCGCTAGGATTTTCTTGTGTAGGTCGAGTTGCTTTTTTAATAAAATTGACACCTTGAACAATTATTCGATTAGTTGTAGGATTGACAGCTAATACTTTACCGGATTTACCTTTATGGTTCCCGCTAATTACTTGAACTTGCATTCCTTTACGAATATTTATCATAATACCTCCGGCGCCATTGAAATAATTTTCATATATCCACTTTCTCTTAATTCGCGCGCAACCGGTCCAAAAATACGCGTACCTCTTGGCTCTCCCTGCTCTGTTAATAACACTGCTGCATTATCATCAAAACGAATATAGGAACCATCCTTACGACGAATTTCCTTTCTCACTCTAACGACAACCGCCCGCGTAACATCACTTTTCTTTACCATTCCATTTGGTATTGCACTTTTAACGGTAACAACAATAACATCACCAATTGAGGCATACCTTCTTCTTGTACCACCTAATACTTTGATACACAAAACTTCTTTTGCTCCAGTATTATCTGCTACTTTTAATCTACTTTCTTGTTGAATCACTTCAAATTATCCAATTATTTTTGCTTCACGAATTATTTCGCTAACTTGCCAATGTTTATTCTTGCTTATTGGTCTAACAGATGAGATTTTTACTGTATCGCCCATCTTTGGTTCTATGGCACCTGTATGCGCAAAATATTTTTTATCAATTTTGATATATTTTCTATATAACGGATGCTTAACTTTTCTAACGACTTTCACCACAACAGTTTTTTCCATTTTTACACTAACAACTTCACCTGTAAGTGACTGTCTTGCTCTTTTTTCCGTCATTCTTATTTATCCTCTGTTAAATCTTTTCTTATGCCAAGCTTATATTCATTTAACACAGTTTTTATTTGTGCTACTTCACGTCTTAAAACACGAATTTGTTGAGGATCAGCTAGTTGCTGTAATGCCTTTTGAAAACGTAAATTTTGCAGAGCATCTAAGTTATCCTCAAGCTTAGTCTCTAATTCGTTTTTCTGCAGATCGTTTAATTCACTAATTTTCATATCTTTAAATTTCTCTACGTGTAACTATTTTTGTTTTAATGGGTAATTTATGACCTGCATTCGTAAAAGCTGCTTCAGCTTCTTCAAATGAGACACCTTCAATTTCAAATAATATTTTTCCAGGTTTTACATTGGCAACCCAATACTCAGGAGCACCCTTACCTTTACCCATTCTAGTTTCAGCTGGTTTTTGCGTTATTGGCTTATCAGGAAAAACCCGTATCCACATTCGCCCAATTTTTCTAGTAATCCTTGCAATCGTAATACGTGAAGATTCAATTTGGCGTGCTGAAACCCAACCGGACTCCATCGCCTTTAAACCATACGTACCAAATGCTACATAATTTCCACGCATCGCCATTCCTCGGCGATGTCCTCGATGATGTCTTCTAAATTTTGTTTTTTTCGGTTCTAACATGTTATTTGCCGCGAATTTCCCCGTTATAAATCCATACTTTTATTCCAATTACACCGTAAGAAGTATTGGCCTCAGTCAGCGCATAATCGATATCAGCACGCAATGTATGCAATGGGACTTTTCCATCTAAAAATTTTTCACTTCTAGCGATTTCAGAACCACCCAATCTACCTGCAACATTTATACGAATACCCTCAGCCCCCATACGCATCGTTGACTGCATCGTCTTATTTACAACACGCCTATATGACATCTTCTTAATAAGTTGATGAGCAATATTTGATCCAACTAATGCAGCATTTAATTCAGGTCGTTTCACTTCTTTAATATTAATTTGTACTTCTTTACGAGATAATTGCGATATTTCATTTTTCAGACGGCCAACTTCTTCGCCACCACGACCAATCACGATTCCAGGACGAGCAGTATTAATTGCGACCGTAACAACTTTTGATGTACGAGCAATTTCAATCTTAGCTACACCTGCATTTGGTAACCGCTGTTTAAGATACTTTCTAATTTGTACATCTTCTGCTAAATCCGTGGCGTATTCACCTTTTCCGGAAAACCAATTTGAACGCCAAGCTTTGTTAACGATTAATCTAAATCCA
>JAUVDT010000021.1 GCA_030595185.1 Gammaproteobacteria bacterium | reverse complement strand
ACGAAAACGGCAACATGGATGAAATCATGGGCGTACGTCATAAAGAACTAGCGATAGAAGGCGTGCAGTTTCACCCGGACTCAATATTGACAGAACATGGACACGATTTGTTGAAAAACTTTTTAGAAATGTAAAAACATCAAAAGTAACACCTACCACAGAGGCACGGAGCCGCAGAGGAACACAGAGTTATGGAAGATCAGTTAACTAGAAAAGTTATTGGTGCAGCCATTGAAGTGCACAAAGAGCTAGGTCCCGGCTTGTTAGAGTCGGTTTATAGAAAATGTCTTGTGTATGAATTAAAAGCTTTGCGGATGAAAGTTGATGAAGAAGTCATGTTGCCCGTGTTTTACAAGGGAAATAAGCTGGGAAGTTCGTTTCGAATGGATATTGTAGTTGAAAATAAGCTCATACTTGAACTAAAAACAGTAGAGAAAATTTTGCCTGTTCATAAAGCACAAATTCTATCGTATCTTAAAATGAGCAATAAACCTCAAGGCTTATTAATAAACTTCAATGTGCCTATATTGAAACAGGGTATAAAACGTTTTGTTAACTAATGTAATTCTCTGTGTTCCTCTGCGACTCCGTGCCTCTGTGGTAGGTGTTGCTTTTAGGAAGTTGCGTGACAAAAACTAAAACAACATCAGTTTTACTGTTGACCATTATTCTTGCCAGTCTCTCAACGATTGCGCCATTTAGTATTGATACCTATCTACCTTCATTCCCCAGTGTTGCCAGTGAATTAAATGCATCTGCTTTGCAAATGCAGCAAAGTTTAAGTCTGTATATGCTGGGCTTTGCTGTTATGACTTTGTTCAGCGGTTCCATTTCAGATGCATTAGGCCGACGTGGCATTACTCTGGTAGCATTATTTGCCTACTCTCTTATTTCACTTGCCTGTGCACTGGTCGATGATATTGATACGTTTTTATGGCTGCGGCTTTTACAAGGCGTAGCTGCCAGTGTCGGTATAGTTATTGGCCGTGCAGTGGTTAGAGATTTATACAGTGGCGCAGCTGCGCAGCGCATGATGTCGAATGTGATGTTATTTTTTGCAATGGCTCCTGCTATCGCACCAATAGTTGGTGGCATACTCGAAGTGACGGTTGGCTGGCGATATATTTTTGTGTTTTTAATGTTGCTAGGTTTGCTTGTGTTTTTTATGGTGGCTATTTATTTACCAGAAACATTGCCAAAAGAAGAACGGCATTCGATGCATCCTATAAAACTAATAAAAAATTATGTGTACGCTGTTACAAATATTAAATTTACGGTTTTAGCGCTAGTCGTAGCATTTAATTTTGCAGGCTTCTTTATCTATATCATGTCATCACCACAGTTGTTATTTATCCATCTTGGATACGCAGCAGATGATTTTTATATTATGTTTGTGCCCGTCGTATTGGGTATTATGTTGGGATCTTATGCGTCAGCAAAAGTTTCGGGGCAGCATTCTGCATTATTTATAATCAGTGTAGGCTCAGTCATTATGTTGTTGGCATCAATTGTTAATATCATGCAGGCTAGTTTTTTAGATGTATCATCATTTGGCGTGATTGCTCCCATTGCGCTGTACGCAATTGGCATGGCATTAACCATGCCGGCATTGACCGTGTTAGGAATTGATCAGCTACCTAATCACCGTGGTTTAGCATCATCCTTACAAGGCTTTATGCACATGGGCGGGAATGCCTTGGTAGCCGGAATCGTTGCGCCACTGGTTTTTAATAGTGTGAGTGGATTGGCGTTTTCAATGATGAGTTTTCACATAATTGGTTTATTACTGTTTATTTGGGTCTATAGAGCGTTAAAGCAGAGTAAGCCGCTTGACCAAGAATCGCCAGCACGCGACAATCACTAACAATATCCGTGCCGTTATACAGACGAGAATAAGAAAAGGTTAAACATTATGGAAATGCCAGCAGCAATAAAAGCCGTTACCGAACGTAAAGATTTATCTGTCGATGAAATGACAGATGTGATGCGTACAATTATGACGGGTGAAGCCACGCAAGCACAGATTGGTGGCTTTTTAGTTGGCCTTCGAATGAAAGGTGAAACGATTGATGAAGTGACGGCTGCTGCATCAGTTATGCGTGAGCTAGCAACTAAAGTTGACGTTAATAAAGAATATTTGGTTGATACTTGTGGTACAGGTGGTGACTCATCCGGCTCGTTTAATATCTCAACTGCCAGTGCTTTTGTTGTGGCTGCGGCGGGTGGCCGGGTTGCAAAACACGGTAACCGATCCATTACTTCAAAGTCAGGTAGTGCGGATGTATTAGAAACTGCCGGCGTTAATTTAAATATAGGGCCAGAGCAAGTGGCTGCTTGTGTCAATGAAATCGGCGTTGGTTTTATGTTTGCACCAGCACATCACAGCGCGATGAAACATGCGATAGGCCCAAGAAAAGAAATGGCCGTACGCACCATCTTTAATGTATTGGGGCCATTAACCAATCCTGCTGGCGCACCCAATCAAGTTTTAGGTGTTTATGCAAAAGAGTGGGTCGAACCATTAGCGCAAGTACTTAAAAATTTAGGTAGCAATCATGTATTGGTTGTACACGCAGAAGATGGTTTAGATGAAATAAGCATTGGTAGTGAAACGCATGTTGCCGAACTAAAAGATGGTGAAGTTAAAACTTACACTATCAAGCCAGAAGATTTTGGAATGAAAAGTGTTGGTTTAGACGCAGTACGAGCAAAAGACTCAGCTGATAGTTTGGCTATCATAAAGTCAGTAATGGATAACAAAGAAGGCCCGGCAAAAGATATTGTTAGTTTGAATGCCGGCGCAGCCATTTATGTTGCCGGTTTAGCAACAACATTGGCCGAAGGTGTTGCACGAGCAAAAGAAGTCATTGCATCCGGTGCGGTAAAAAATAAACTCGATGAACTCATTAGCCTAAGTAATAAATAGCCGCAATAGAAAGTCGTAATCGACAGGCAGGAAAAGATCATGTCACAGTCAGATATTCTGATAGAAATTCTAAACCGCAAAGTTGAAGAAAATGCCGAGCGTAGTTTAAAAGTAAATATGGATGAACTGCATCGACGTGCAGAGGCGGCAGATAAGCCGCGTGGTTTTATTCAAAGCATGCGAAATAAAATAGAAGCCGGTGATGCAGCCGTCATCGCTGAAATAAAAAAAGCGTCACCCAGTAAAGGTGTGATGCGTGAGAATTTTATTCCCGCAGATATTGCAAAAAGTTACGCTGACAATGGCGCGGCTTGTTTATCGATATTAACCGATGAAGATTTCTTTCAAGGTTCAGAACAATATCTTGTAGAAGCGAGAGCTGCTTGTAATCTTCCTGTAATCCGAAAAGATTTTATTATTGATCCATATCAGGTATTAGAAGCACGTGCGATGAGTGCGGATTGTATTTTGTTAATTGTCTCGGCACTTGATGATGCATCGTTACATGGTTTGTTAGCGCAGGCGAATCAGTTAGGTATGGATGTGTTAATGGAAGTACACGACGAAGATGAAATGCGACGTGCATTGAAAACCGATTGTAAGTTGATTGGTGTTAATAATCGCAATTTGCGAACATTTGAAACATCACTTGATACAACTTTGCGTATGTTACCTATGGTGCCAGATGATCGTTTATTAGTAACCGAAAGTGGTATCCATACGGTGGAAGATGTGAGTCTAATGCGAGAAAGTCAGGTGAATGCCTTTTTGGTAGGTGAGGCATTTATGAAGGTTGAAGAGCCAGGGGAAAAGCTGGCGGAGTTGTTTTTTAGCTGAAATTGGTATGACACATCCCGCGAGTAGGTTCAGTGAGCCAGATTTATGTGTATGAATTTGAGCGTAACGATATCGTGAAGGATATTCTTTGATTGCACCAGTAACCCGTTCTTTTTAAGCCCTTCAACAGACAGGTATTGACCATCTGTCTTTATTTTTCGACCGCCCGTCAATGTGGTCGTTTTACGGACTTATTTTTCTCATTTTTCTCTCTAGAATATAAATTGTTACAAAAGTGTTTCTGAAAAAGGCTAGCCTGATCGTGAGGTCAGGGTCGCAAAGCTACCGGTCTTGTTTACAAGATAGCGGGGTTGCCAGAAAAAAGTGCACTAAAGCAGCATATCTTCTGGCCGTTTTAATTACATAAAGAGGATATTATGTTGCGCTCTCTCATTTTAGATTTTATTCGTATTCCTTTCTTTAAAGCCTGCACGGTTTTTCTTTCGATTTCTATTATTGCTTCGTGTGGTGGAGGCGGTGGTGGTTCTGGTGATGGCGGCGGTAATGATGGTACAACGACACCGGCAACCTATACATTGACGGTTGAAACATCGGGACTGACTGGCTCAGGTCTTAGTGTTGGTGTTTCGTCTGATGCTGGAATAGAAACGCTCTCAATAATAAGTAATGGCTCACGACAATTCAGTATTGCTTTTCCAGAAGGGGCGCTATACACAGCAGGCATTGGTTCTCAGCCTGCGGGTCAGCAATGTCAGTTAGGTGGTCGTACCTTCGATACTAATATGACTAGTAACGCAACGATTACGATTGCTTGTGCGGATACACGTACCATTAGTGGAACGGTTACAGGTTTAACCGGTACTGTAGATTTAAGATTAAGTGGCACTGGTATCAGCAGTAGTACAGCCAGTTTTAGCAACGGTAATATCGAATTTACTGAGAATATTGCGATCGGTGATTTTTACGCTGTCAACGTGGCAACACAGCCAGATGGAGAAACCTGTCTGGTGACAAATTCCAGCGGCGAAATGACAAGTGCTGGCGTAACAGATGTGCTTGTTACCTGCTCACCGAGTGAGGCCGGTTATAAAGTTGGTGGTTATATTTCTGGCTTTGGTGGTGTACTTAAGATCGGGCTGAATGGTGTTGAAGAGTATTCAACTATTTATAATGGCTCGTTTAACTTTGCATTTTCATTGTCCACAGGAGCCTCGTTTGCTGTCACTGTGTTATCGCAACCAGTAGGCTATCAATGTACGGTTAAGAATGGCAACGGTGTAATGTCTGAGTCGGATTACCCGTTTGTTGATATCGACTGCAAGTCAACATCGACACTCATTAAACCGCAAGTTGATCCGGATGGTGCATGGCTGGATACCGGCGAAACCATGACGCTGACACTCAATGGTACGACTGATATAACGCTGGATGACTGGGATTTTAATGAGGTCTCATTCTTAACCGGCTTATATCCTGATGACGAATATGTTGTTAGCGTTATAACCAATCCACCAGGGCGTATTTGTACATTGCGTAATAGCGCTGGTGTGATAGAAGTTGGCGTAACACCAGTTGTCACTATGAGTTGTGTGGTCGATACGAATGAGTTGTTTTCTGTTGGTGGTTCGATCACCGGTTTAACCGGTGATGGTCTGGTTATAAACCTGGATCATCGTGAATCATTGGCGATTGCGGCAACGGATACCACCTTTACATTTACTGATCTGGTGCCAGATACGACATCACATACTTCATATGTGGTTTCGCAGCCGGCTGGGCAAATTTGTACGTTTGCTAGCAACAGCGCTTATGTATCGGGCAGTAATTTTACAAGTCTTAATCTTATCTGTAGCCAGGGGCCTCATCAGATTGGTGGCTCCGTTGTTGGGCTGCAAAGTAGTGGTCTGAGTCTGGTATTGAATGATTCGGAAGTGCTGAATGTAACATCAGCAGGAGCGTTTAATTTTAATACGCTGATGAGTGATGGTATGTCATACAAAACGGCTATTAATAGTCAGCCTGAAGGGCAGGTATGCAGCATTAACAGCAGTACAGGTTCCAGTATTTCGTCTTCTGTGGCGGATATTTATGTTGAATGTGTTGAAAAAGTTTATGCCGTTAAAGTTAATGTGAAAGGCTATTCAAGTTCAACGCCGTTGTTACTGCGACTTAATAACGGAGAAGCGCTTGAAGTGACAAGCAATACCATTTCAAGCTGGTATCCGTATGACTTTATGCCTCATGCATTCACTACCCCGTTGAAAACAGGTGAATCCTATCGGGTAGAAATTGCAGGGCAACCTGAAGGTCAATTGTGTGAAATTACTTCTGGTAGTGGAACAGTTGTTGATAGTGATATAGAAAATATTGGTGTCGTTTGTCAGAGCCTTATTTCATCCGGAGGTCCTTATAATATTACGGTGACCACATCAGGGTTAATTGGCTCGGGTCTGGTATTGCAGTTAAATGGTGGTAGTGATTTGTCGGTCCCAACAAATGATACTCAAAGCTTTTTAACTCAGTTAGCTGATGCTGAGGCTTACGATGTTACTGTAGTCGCGCAACCATCAGCTCCATTACAGATGTGTAAAGTGGTTAATGGTGCGGGAACTGTTGCTGCTAATGATGTCACAACTATTAGTGTGCAGTGCGGTAATGCCGTGCAGCCGCGTTATGAAGTTAATGGTAAAAACTGGCTGGATTATCTGAATAATGATGGCGCTTCGGTAAGCGATGCAAGTGGTGCGGCATGTGATCCGTCGATTGCACAAAGTTACAATAGCTGTATCCACGGTGCAGAAGTTCGTAGCATTGCGGTACCTTCGTTAGTGAGTTGTACAAATGTCACGGCAGAAGATGCATTGAATGTTTTCAACTGGATTTGTGATGATACAAATGGGGTGCGTATAGTTTCAACCGGACTTAAAGCGGGTATTGCATTAAGTGATCTGATTGATTTTGATACGGCTTCATTTAGAAAGAATTCTGTCAGTGTTTATGAAAGCATGGTGCTGCACGAAGAAACTGAGTCAGCAATCTGGTGGAGCAATCGTTTTGTAACCGATAGTAATATCTCGAAACAATCTGGTGATATTCAGATTGTTAGCGGTTATTACTGGTCGCTCGATATGCCAGAAAAATCGGCGCTACTGGTTAGGCCTGGATTTGTCTGTAGTGGAAAAGTTTATGTTACCGGCAAAAATTATCTGTGGATTGAAGGCGAATATAGCGGTGTGACAACTGAAACGGGTGTGCATATTTCGAGTGCTAGTTTTGTTAGAGCCCAGAATGTTATTGCGAATAGTAATTATTTTTCAGGTTTTTCTCTTTTTGCCAGCTATAGCAAAGTGAATAATGTCTCGGCTGATATGAACGGCAGTGGTGGTGTTTATATTAATGGTAACGGTAATAGTGTTAGTGATATCTCGGCATCAAATAACTCAGGAAGGGGTATTGAATTACGGGGTGATAATGCGGCTATTAGTCAGCTTGTTGTCACAAATAATTCGAGTGATGGTTTCTATTATAGTGGTAAGAATAGTCTTGTTGATAATGTAACGGCTACAGGGAATTTACAAAAAGGTCTGTTCTTATATCCTAATGGTGGCGTGGCATTCAGTAATATAAATTCTGAATCAAATGCAACTGGCGTGACAGTTTATGCCGGTTCGTCTGTTGGCAATGCATTTACAAACGTTGTTGTCAGATCAAATAATGGTGCTGGCTTTTATGCAAATGGACTTGCTGAATCAAGCGTGGAAAATGTTATTGCTGAAAATAATCTTGGCTATGGTCTTGAGTTTAGAAATGCAAACTTTTCTGAGCTGAGGAATGTTGATGCCAGTGGCAATACGACTGCCGGTATCTATTTACAATACTGGGATAACTCCCGCATAGACCAGGTCAATACAGTGGAAAATAACGGTGTCGGGATGCATGTTATTCAGGCAGATAATTTGAGAATTAATCAGCTTCAGGCCAGTAATAATACTGCTAATGGTGTGCTGATTGAAAGTAGTTCAAACACGATTTCCGCAAATGTTCTGTCAACAAATAACAATGGCTCTGGTATTCATTATATTTCAAACGGAAGCGAAAATATGATGTTAGCGGCCACTGCAGCCAATAACTTTGAAAATGGAATACTGATTACAGCTACCAGCCGGCTGCAATTATTATCTGTAATGCCGGTCAATAATGCAGTTGATGGTTTAGCTATGAACAGTAGCGGGAACTTCCTGTCAGTTGATAATGTAATCGCAGCTAACAATAGTGGTTATGGTTTTAACCTGGACTCAAGTGATAGCAACTTTACAGGGCTAGTTAAAACCGGAAGTAATTCTACGGGGGACTGTATTATCGGAGTTAATGCAAATAACTCTGGCATATCCCAGGGCGGCACGAATGGTAATCCGAATAATACCTGTGTCATTAGTGGTACATCTGATGGAACACTTACTTCTGGTGTTGATATCAGTACTACAGTCATTGGCAAAGTACTCGTTGATGATGTGCTTAATCTTGCCGATAACTCAGGTGCATCATTGTTCGAAAATATATCTGACTGGTCGCAGTTCGATAATACTGCGCGTAATTGGGGCTTGGATGGTTCAGCCTTTGCCAATGGTGATAATGCAGGAGCCTGTAATACGATCGGTGATAACTGTCGTATATGGGACTGGAGTCTGACTACTGCTGATACGGTCAGCAATAACACAGTAGCCGTGCCAGTCGTTACCGATACAGTAACGAAGGAATGGTTGACTTTTAGTGCTACTGATCAGGCCTATTGTGACACTTATTTTCCGGGCAGTGTCTGGGATGGGGTCTATGGATGTACATCGACCTATTTAAGAAATGCGCAGGAAATTCTTGATGATGGAATAGGTAATGACAACCTGTTGTGTGAAGCGGGTGAAACCTGCCTGCATATGCCGAATATTGGTTACTATCAGGGGCATGGCGTGTTAGTGGATACGGTTACGCTTGGCACTGGTGGTGATGCGATTATGCTGAAGCAATATCAAACACTTGGAAGATAATTAATAATCTCAGATAGAAGACACGGCTTGAAGATATGTCGTGTCTTTTTTGTTTTGCTTAAAGGTTGGCGTTAGAACAATACGTTAAGCACTGTTTTCGTGTTGCTGGTCTACAGTATTTATATTCAGTTCATTTATCTTTTTTCATTAGATAAATTTTTCATTCCTATATAAAAGTTTTATTCGACATTCTTATCAATCAGGCATATATTTAACCATATGGTTAAATATAGCGATTCAGAACTGAACAAAGTGTTCCATGCTTTATCAGATAGCACCCGCAGAGGCATACTCGCCAGGCTGGCTCAAGGTGATGCGGTGGTAACTGAGTTGGCGGAGCCTTTTGATATGTCATTGCCTGCTATTTCCAAGCATCTCACGGTATTGGAGAAAGCAGGTTTGTTGCGCCGTCATAAGGATGGGCGTATTAGGCGTTGTCAGCTGATTGCTGAGCCTTTGCAACCTGCCGCAGACTGGATCAAGTTTTACCGACAGTTCTGGGAAACGAAGCTGGATTCATTGGCGGCGTACCTTGAAAAGAAACAGCAGAATGAGGATGTACTGAAGAAGTAAAAAATAAGCCCCCGTAAGGAGAAGTGATATGGATACAGCAACCGCAGTAGAAGAATTTTCACTTACAATGGATCGCACATATAAAGCGTCTAAGCAGTTAGTTTACGAAGCGTGGATAACACGTGATGCGTTAACAGAATGGTTTGCCCCCACCAAAGAAATGAGCACAGTCGTGCATCAATTAGAGCCGGAAGTCGGCGGTCATTATCGTATTGAAATGTTAGAGCCTAATGGTATGTCACACGTCATGCATGGCGAATACATTGCATTAAATCCCTTTGATCAAATTGTTTTTACCTGGGAATGGGAGAGCGATGAGATGCAAATTAATTCGCTGGTGACGATTGATCTGAGTGATGTGGATGGCGCGACAAATATGATATTGACGCATGATCAATTAGGTTCACAGGTATCGGTGGATATGCATATGGAAGGCTGGACAGGGTGTGTCGCACAGCTGGATGCGTTTATGAGTTAGGTCTGCGGAGGCTTAAAATATATGTTTTTACCGCAAATAAATGCAAATAAAATCAAACGATTTATGTAGTGAATAATTTAAATCACCTATAGGTAGCCAATATATAGCTTTGTGTGAAATCATAGATAAACATTTTTATGTTTGCGTTCATTTGCGGTAAATCTTTTTTGTCTTTAATAGCCGCTTTAGGATGTTTTAAAACGGTTAGGTTGCGAGGGAAAGCGTGCTCGGGGTCTGACCCAGTGTCAGTAAGTTAAGCTATTGTAGGTTCGAATTTATTCGAAAAAGCCTCGTGTAATAGCTTCATTGTGCGAATGAATTCGCACCTACGCCCTTAACTTACTGGCATTGGGGTCAGACCTTGCTTCCCAAAGCTCTGCCCCCAGTTGAAACTCACCTAACGTGTACCGAAAATAACAATCGTTTTACCATGAGCACTAATCAAACCATCAATTTCCAGCTCTTTAAGAACTCGTCCTGCCATTTCTCGTGAGCAACCAACAATTTTTGCAATATCCTGTCGCGTGATGCTAATTTGCATGCCGTCAGGGTGAGTCATTGCATCGGGTTGCTTCGCTAAATCTAATAAGGTGGCAGCTATTCGTCCCATTACGTCTAAGGTCATTAAGTTTTTGACAGACTGGCTTGTTTTTAATAAACGACTGGCCATTTGTTTTGCCAGCATTTCAAGGATTTTGTAATCTTCTTTTACTAATTGATGAAAACGGTCGTAACTGATTTCAGCGATCTCACATTCACGTTTTGCAACTACCCATGCAGAGCGTTCAACACTTTCTTCGAATAATGCCATTTCACCAAAAAAGTCACCAGAATTGAGGTAGGCCAAAATGATATTGCCACCATCGTTGTCTTCAGCTTGTACGCATACTGAGCCGTCGATGATATAATAAAGCGTATCGGATGCGTCGCCTTCGTGAATGATATTTTTCTTCGCCGGGTAGTTTTTGCGATGACAATTCGACAGTAGCTTTTCAAGAGATGGGTTTGATTCTTTAACTAAAGGTATTTTGCTCATTATTATTATCTACTGTATTTGTTCAGACTGTTTTTATTTGTAGTTAATTTCGCAAATCGAGGCCATTACATCAAGTGTTTTTGGCTATTTTGTTTGATTTAAGGGTAAAAAGTATGAAAGCACGTGTTAAATGGCTGGATCACATGACATTTGTTGGTGAATCTGAAAGTGGGCATTCTGTTGTGATGGATGGTCCTCCTGCGGCTGGTGGACGAAATTTAGGCATTCGTCCTATGGAAATGATATTGCTAGGGCTGGGTGGTTGCTCTTCATTTGATGTGGTGTCTATTTTAAAAAAGAGCCGTCAAAATATTACAAATTGCCAGGTTGAGATAACAGCAGAACGTGCAGAAACTGATCCGAAAGTGTATACCAAAATTCACGCGCATTTTGTTGTTGAAGGTAAAGACCTGAATGAAAAGCAGGTAGCTAAAGCAGTCTCTTTATCGGCAGATAAATATTGTTCTGTATCAATTATGCTTGCTGCTACTGTTGATATTACGCACGACTATGAAATTATAGAAGCTTAATAAAACGATCATTTAAAAAATAACAAAGCGAAAGGTTTTATGGTATTTAGTGAGTTAATAAAAACGTATTACAAAAGTTGGTTTCGTTTTCATCCTGAAGAAGCGGTTGCCGTTGGTGAAGTGGGTTACGAAGGTCATTTAAAACCTTACGACGATGATGATATCGGGGCGTTAATTACTTTAAATGAAAGTCTGTTGTCCAGTTTGCAAGAGTTTGATGTTAATGAGTTAACTGAAAGCGAACAAATGGATTTTAATATCCTTTATTCCGCAGCTGCAAATGAATTACATGATTTATTTGAGCGCGACTGGCGTTATCTTAATCCTGAAGCCTTTTTGCCGCTTAATGCCATTCATCAATTATTAACGCGGCCTGTTAATGATTTTCATGCAGCGTTAAAACATCGTTTACAGGCGATACCCTCTTACTTGCGCGGTGCTAAAGTTTTTTTAAAACAACACCCTGAACGAATTCCAAAAGTGTGGTTGCAGTCAGCTATTGCTCAGGCTAAAGAGGGTGTTGGTTTTTTACTGAATATTGATCACCACCCGGTGGTGATGAAGAAGTTTGATAACCCGCATCGCATGCATGAGTATAGCGAAGAGGCAAGTCAGGCATTAAATGATTTTGTTGGTTTTTTAGAAAAAGAATGCCTGCCCTTTGCTGATGGTGATTTTGCCTGCGGCAGAAAAACATTTGATCGTTTATTGAGGGAAGTGCACTTTTTAGGTGTGGATGCCGATCAATTATATAAATTTGGTGAAAATTTATTTACTGATATCCGTCAGCAACTCGATGAATTATTGGGTGATAAAACACTTAATGATGTTCTGACAGAAATAAAGTCTGACGTGTTAACAGAATCTAAATTGTTAGATGCTTATCGTCAGAGTATGAACAATGCGTTGTCATTTATCCGTGATAAAGATTTGATCAGTATTCCAGAATCACAACGATTGTCTGTGGTAGAAACACCTGTTTTCTTAAAACATGAAATACCGTTTGCTGCATACGATGATCCGACAAGAACTGACCCGGAGCAACACGGTTATTATTATGTCACGGTGCCAGAAAATAAAGCGGGTTTCGAAGAGCACAATAAAACCTCGATCGATTTAACATCAGTACACGAGGCGTACCCTGGTCATCATTTGCAATTTTCAACAGCCAATCTAACCAATGGAGCGAATAGCCTGGTCCGTGTTCTTAATGCAACAGCGACGTTCTATGAAGGCTGGGCTTTGTATTGCGAAGAATTAATGGTTGAACAAGGTTATTTAAATAAGCCAGCACACAAAATTATTATGTTGCGCGATCGTTTATGGCGAGCTTTAAGAATAATGATCGATATTGATATTCATACAAAGGGCATGTCGATAGAAGATGCAGCGCAACGATTATGTGATGAATTAGGTTTTGAAAAAGATCAGGCCTTAGCTGAATTAAACTGGTATAGCATGGCACCAACGGTTCCTATGTCCTATGCTACGGGTTGGATGTTAATCCGTAATATGAGAGATATTTTAGAACAAACACCAGAGTTTGATTTAAAAACGTTTCATGATGACTTATTGGCTGAAGGTTCAGTCGCGTTGCCATTAGTGTTTCAGTCTCGCTTTGGTGAAGAGGCTAGCCGTTTAGCACGCGAAAAATTAGTAGAGAATAATGATGAATAAACCAAACCCTGTTGCCGGTATGCGCCATGTCGCTTTATGGGTAAACGAATTTGATGCGTGTGAAAAATTCTATATCGATTTAATCGGCATGACAGTGGAATGGCGGCCGGATGATGATAATTTATATATGTGTTCTGGTTGCGATAATGTGGCATTGCATCGATCTGATCGAGACATGAGTGGGCCACAGCATTTGGATCATCTGGGTTTTATACTGAACACGATGGATGATGTGGATCAGTGGTATGAGTTTTTAAAATCCAATAAGGTTAAAATTTTTAAAGAACCTAAAACACACCGTGATGGCGCGCGCAGTTTTTATTGTCAGGACCCTGACGGTAACGTGGTTCAAATGATGTACCATCCCCCAATTTCAGATAAGTGCTAAAGGGTGCTGCGTGACTAAAGATAAACTCAAACTTCATGGTTTTAATAATTTAACCAAAACATTAAGTTTCAACCTTTATGATGTGGTTTATGCGCGCAGTTCGGAAGATGAAAAAAAATACATAGAATACATTGATGAAATGTATAACGCTGATCGTTTGACGCAAATCTTAACCGATGTGGCAGATATTATTGGTGCCAGTATTTTAAATGTTGCGCATCAGGATTATGACCCGCAAGGTGCTAGTGTCACCATGCTGATTTCTGAAGAGCCGATTGTATCCGAACAGTTATCAAATAAAAAAGAACCGGGGCCTTTGCCGGATTCTGTGGTTGCTCATTTAGATAAAAGTCATATTACGGTTCATACCTATCCTGAAAGTCATCCTGAAAACAGCCTGAGTACGTTTCGTGCTGATATCGATGTGGCAACTTGTGGACGGGTTTCACCACTGAAGGCATTAAACTATTTAATTCACAGTTTTGAGTCAGATGTAGTAACTATGGACTATCGTGTGCGAGGTTTTACACGTGATGTGGATGGGCAAAAACATTTTATCGATCATGATATTAATTCTATTCAAAACTACATTGCCGATGATACAAAAGATTTGTTTCAAATGTCGGATGTAAATATTTATCAGGAAAATATTTTTCATACAAAAATGGTAAGAAAAGATATTGATCTTGATACGTATTTATTTGGTTCGTTAAAAGATGATTATTCTGAAACCGAATTGCGGCATATTGGACGAATTTTAAACCAGGAAATGAGTGAAATTTTTTACGGTCGTAATTTGAGTGAAGGTTTGGGGTTAGGGCTGGATTAAAAGAAAGTCAGAAGTCAGAAGTCGTAAGTTGACAGTCAGAATCAAAAGCATATGATTTTTTGACTTACGACTTACGACTTACGACTTACGACTTACGACTTACGACTTTAGACTTCAAGTATCTTCATAACCGGCTCATTCAATGCCGGGTCATCATTAAAACCAGAAATTAATAAAACAGTATGACCTGTTCTTGTTAGGTTGCATTTTTTACTAATAATCGAACATAAGGCTCGCCAGTCATGAGTATCTGGCTCATTAACGTGCACAGGCACTACTCCCCAATGAAGCGCCATGCATCGATTAACTTTTTGATTTGTACTGACACTAATGCAAGGTGAAGATGGTCTGGCTGCTGCGATGATGCGTGTAGTGGTACCGCCACGAGTTGGAATGATGATGCCCTGAAGATTTAGTTCTGTTGCTAAATTAAGAGCTGCTTTTGCAACAGCCTCTCTAATGGGAAACTCTCCTTTGCTGATTTCGCCGAGTCGTTGACCAAATTCATTATTGTGCCATTGGTGGTCTTCGATCTCTCTTAAAATTCTGTCCATAGTTTCGACGGCTTTTATTGGAAATTTACCACTGGCTGTTTCACCTGATAGCATCACCGCATCTGCGCTGCTTAAGGCTGCATTAGCCACATCACCCACTTCGGCGCGGGTAGGTCGAGCAGAAGTGATCATCGACTCCAGCATTTGTGTAGCGACGATAACAGGGCGATCGTGCTCGCGAGCTTTTTGGATCAACTGTTGTTGTAATAGCGGAACCGTTTCAGCGGGTAATTCGATGCCTAAATCGCCACGAGCAACCATAATGCCGTAAGAAGCATCTAAAATTTCATCGATATTATCTATCGCTTCAGGTTTTTCAATCTTGGCAATTATGGGGGTGTTTGATGATTGCTTTTTAAGATAACGCTGGAGCGTTTGTATATCTGAGGCATTACGTACGAAGCTTAGCGCTACAAAATCGACATCCATTTCTACCGCCAGGTCAGCGTCTTGTTTGTCTTTGGTAGTGAATGATGAAGTGGAGAGACAAGAGTCTGGCAAATTCATACCTTTATGGTTTTTTAAGAGTCCCCCATAAATGATTTTGCAGCTAACTTCAGTGTCTTTAATTGAAGTTACTTTTAATTCGAGGTTGCCATCATCCAGTAAAATACGTTCACCGGGTTTGGCGTCTTTATGTAATTGCCGGTATTGAGAACAAATAAGACCCGATTTACCGGTAACTTGTCGGCTAGTTATGACGACCTTATCACCATCGATCAGTTCTATGGCATCATTTTCAAATTTCCCGACTCGGATTTTAGGACCGCAAAGATCCATAATGATGGCCACATGCTTATCAGATCGTTTAGCAGCGCGCCTTATTCTGCTAACTAACTGGCGATGGCTGTCATGGTCGCCGTGCGACATATTGAGCCGAAAAGCATTCACATCAAGCCGAAGTAATTCTTCGATAGCGGCAACTGTTTTGCTGGCGGGGCCTAATGTGGCGATAATTTTAGTGCGTCTCCAGTGCAGAGAGGCGTCCATGACTTTAGAGGCGCTAGAACTTTCAGCTAAACGGTGTTTTTTCACGTGTCTTTTCCCTGCTTTTTAATTATTTATAACTATATTAAATAGCACAAATTGTTTGATTAGAGGTCTTCTGGTCGAATTTATAGCTATTTTACTATCTTATTAATTCGGTATTTAAGAATATTATGATATGATGCGCGCCCTATTGTGGGCTGTTAGCAGTCTATCAGTGTTCGGATATTTCCTAAGTTCCTTGATTTTAAAAGGATTTAACGGTGTTTAGGAAATATCCGAAAAATCCCCTCGGTGTTTTACGAGGCTATTGGTGGGAACTGAGTTTCCACAACAAAGCATTTGGAGTGATTATGCAAAACCCTAAATTGAAGCAGTATTTGATGTGTCGTAACCGTGAAGGTGATGATCTTAACTATGATCTGATCTCACTGATCCACGAAATTAGTATCACTTGTAAAGAAATTGCTTCAACTGTAAGCCTTGGTCCATTGTCAGGTGTTTTAGGTGTTGCTGGTTCTGAAAACGTTCAGGGCGAAACTCAAAAAGAGTTAGACATCATCACTAATGACATGATGTACGATCACCTTAAATACACTGGCTTAACGGCTGGTATGGGTTCTGAAGAAATTGATGATCCATTGATGATTCCAGAAGGAATTCAACGTGGTGAGTACTTAATGATGTTTGATCCATTAGACGGTTCATCTAACATCGACGTAAATATCTCTGTTGGTACTATCTTCTCAATCGTTAAAGCACCTAAAGGTTCTTCGGCTGATCCTGAATTAGAAGACTTCTTACAGAAAGGTACTGAGCAAGTTGCAGCTGGTTTCGTTGTATACGGCCCATCTACTGTATTAGTTTTGACGACTGGTAAAGGCGTTAACACGTTTACTCTTGATCACCGCATTGGTGAGTTCGTTCTAACGGAAGAGGGTGTTACTGTTCCTGAAGAAACTACTGAGTTCTCAATCAACTTGTCTAACCAGCGTTTCTGGGAAAAGCCAGTTCAGGACTACATTGCTGACTGTCTACAAGGTGAAGAAGGCCCATTAGGCCAACGTTACAACATGCGTTGGGTTGCTTCTATGGTAGCTGAAGTTTACCGTATCCTTACTCGTGGCGGCATCTTCATGTATCCGTTCGATACACGTGAGCCAGGTAAAGCCGGTAAATTACGTTTAATGTACGAAGCTAACCCAATGAGCTTCATCATGGAACAGGCTGGCGGTGTAAGTTCTACTGGTCGTGGTCGCATAATGGACGAAGATGCAACGGGTCTTCACCAGCGTGTACCTGTGATTATGGGTTCAAAGAAAGAAGTAGAGAAAGTTGTGGCTTACCACACAAAAGCAGAGAAAGCGGCTTAATCGTCAGCTAAATCTGGTTTAATAAAAAGTCCGCTTACCGAAAGGTAGCGGGCTTTTTTGTGTCTGAGGAAAAGTCGTTAGTCTAAAGTCATAAGTCGACAGTTAGAATCAAAAGCATATGATTTTTGACTTACGACTTACGACTTACGACTTACGACTTACGACTACCGGCCTATAGCCGGTAAGCAAGTAGCCTGGATGAAGTGCAATGTAATCCGGAGCTGATGTTTGGTGATGCAATCCCCGTATTTCGTAAAGCTACATACGGACTATTGTTGCTTCTCAGTCAGTTGTAGGTGCGAATTTATTCGCATATTGAAGCCGTTACACGAAGCATTGTTCGAATAAATTCGAACCTACAATAGCTTAATCTACTGGTATTCACTCAACTTTGAATTGTTAAAAATGGACGCTATTTATAGATGGGTTTCTTTGCGTACCCAAAACACTTCGTGGGGCTACGGTTGAAAAAAGTCGGAAGTCTTTAGTCATAAGTTGACAGTCAGAATCAAAAGCATATGACTTACGACTTACGACTTACGACTACCGGCCTATAGCCGGTAAGCCGTCTTAGTCATGACTTTTGAAGTCAGCGCCATCATCTTACGCACAATCCAGGGCAGTTCTCGTCCACCGTGTTCTAGGGCAACTGTCTCGTGGTGTTGTTCATCTTCTTTCATCTGTTCAAGGATGGCACGACTACGGTTGTCGTTTTCGGGGAGTTTTTCTAAATGCTCTTTTAGGTGTTTAACCACTTGCTTTTCGGTTTCGGCAACAAAACCCAAACTCCATTTGTCACCCACTGCACCGGCTGCGGCGCCTAATACAAAAGAACCCGCATACCAAAAAGGGGCTAACAGGCTACGTTGGCTGCCTAATTCTTCCAGTCGTTTATCTGTCCAGTCTAAATGGTCGTTTTCTTCTAAAGCGGCTCGTTGCATGCTTTCACGAACATTTTCAAGTTTGGCTGTCATTGCCTGACCAGAATACAAGGCTTGAGCAGCAATCTCACCGGCATGATTAATGCGCATTAGGCCGGCGACGTGTTTGCGTTGCTCGTCAGTCATTTCATTGTCATCAATATTTTCTGCCGGGTATTCGCGTTCAGTAATTTCCGGCTTACCAAAAATGGTACGCATGGCATGGTTGCCTTGCATGATGAGTTGATCGAATGGAGAAAAATGACGCATAGTAATGACTCTTATTTAATTATTAGGCTCAAAGGTGTGGTCGGTTATTAAAACCACGCTTCCTAAAAAATGACTTTGACCAAATATGGTATTTGCTTAAACATATTTGGTCATTCCCGCGTGTCGTTAGCGGGAATCTGAGCTGATTAAGTAACTGGATTCCGGCTAATAGCATACCGGAATGACGCTGTTTTTTAACACTGTCTTTTAAATAACTCAACTCCGACCCCAATGGCAGTAAGTTAAGCGATTGTAGGTTCGAATTTATTCGAACAAAATCTCATGTAATGGCTTCATTGTGCGAATGAATTCGCACCTACGTCCTTAGCTTACTGAGATTGACCCTAGCTAAGTATTGGCTAAGTAAATGACGCTGCTTTTTAACACTGTCTTTTAAATAACTCAACTCCGACCCCAATGGCAGTAAGTTAAGCGGTTGTAGGTTCGAATTTATTCGAACAAAACCTCATGTAATGGCTTCATTGTGCGAATGAATTCGCACCTACGTCCTTAGTTTACTGAGATTGACCCTAGCTAAGTATTGACTAAGTAAATGACGCTGTTTTTTAACACTGTCTTTTAAATAACTCGACTCCGACCTCAATGGCAGTAAGTTAAGCGATTGTAGGTTCGAATTTATTCGAACAAAACCTCATGTAATAGCTTCATTGTGCGAATGAATTTGCACCTGCGTCCTTAGCTTACTGAGATTGACTCTGGCTAAGTAAGTATTATTGTAATGAGGCGCTACGAACAAGCAAGCTAACCGGGTGACAAAACTCAATTTTTTTGTTCTGGCTCAATTTATTACTTATTCCGCTGGCAAGGTGCAAAGCGCAGCCATAATTGGTGGTAACAACGATATCGGGTGATTGCGCTTCAATGTCTTTTATTTTGTTAATGCGCAATTTATTGGCCGAATCTGCGGCTGTTAGCATGTTGATGCCACCCGCACCGCAGCAGAATTGGTTTTCTATTAACGGGGTAATGGCTAGCTCAGGAATATTGCTTATTAATGGTGTGATATCTGGTAGTTTTAATTGATTGCGTTGGCTGCAGGGTTCGTGAACTAAGGTATTGGCAGCTATTGGCATCAGCAGTAATTGATCTAAAAGGTTGTTTTTATTGATGAATTGCATAACGTCCATTATCGCAATATCTTTTAGTTGTGATTGCAGCTGAGCACCACAACCAGTCGAAGTAAAAATAACGCTATCAATCGTTTTAGTGTGAAAAACACGCTGATTTTGCTGACTTAGCAATTGCGCTGTTTCAATCTCACCATTATGTTGGTGTAGCGCGCCACAGCAGACTTGCTGCTGTGAAATATGCACGTTATAGCCGCAGTGTGTTAGTAAGCGTACGGTATCGTGTAAGGTGGTTTGGTCGAATATCTGTGTAATGCAGCCTGTAAATAGGCCGATATTACCTCGAATATTGCCTCTAGCCGGATAAAAGCTATCCAGACGAGTGTTTTGGTGTGTTTGTGCTGTTTTTTGCAGGCTCTTGCTGCTTTTATCTAATAAACCAAAGACGCGTAGCAGGCTGGCGATCTTTTGGTTTTTTATTACGGTTTTTAATAATGAATATCTGGCCGGGTGGCGAACCAAAAATAATAGTGTTTTCAGAATCAGACTTTTTCGAGCTAACAGTTGTTTGCTGTTATCCATTAACTGCATAACAGGCACGCGAGAAGGGCACATCGCTTCGCAGGCACCGCAGCCAGAGCAAGACTCTAAATGTTTAATGACACTTGAGTCAGGCTTTAATTGTTCCTGGGCTAGCCCGAGAATCATAGATAGCCGTCCACGTGGCGATTCTGATTCAATGTGTTCCGCGTGATAGGTAGGGCAGTGAGGTTGGCACATACCGCACATAACGCATTGGTCGGCAGCTGAAAGATTAGGCTTATACATTAATAATTGAGTGTTCATAGTACGGCAGATGGCTGTTATTATACGCGACTCTTTTTTATCATGATCGACAATCCAATGCCGGACTTAAAATATCACATCTTCTTTTGTACTAATGACCGTGCTGATGGTTCGGCTTGTTGTGAGCGCTTTGGTGCAAGTGAGCTGAGAGAATACGCCAAAAAGAAGCTTAAAGAGATGGGGAGTGATATCCCAGATAAAGTGCTTATTAATAGAGCGGGCTGCTTAGGCCAGTGTGAAGCTGGCCCTGTGATGGTTATATACCCCGAGCAGACCTGGTATACCTATGTTGATAAAGAAGATATCGACGAAATATTTGAAAGTCATATGAAAAATGGAAAAATTGTAGAAAGGCTTTTGGTTGAAAATCAGTCGTAAGTCATAAGTCATAAGTCGTAAGTCGTAAGTCGTAAGTCGTAAGTCGTAAGTCCAAAGTCCAAAGTCCAAAGTCCAAAGTCCAAAAAAAGAAGGTATGGTTTTGATTTTGGGCTACCGACTCCGGGCTTAAGGCTATCTTTATTACCGTTTGTCTATAAAAGCATCAGTATTAGAGTTTAGTAATATTTGACGTTGACTAATTAAATTAGCATATTATAATATACGCATATCTTGATTTTCCCCTAAGATTTTCAAGACTCCTCCATCCTCCATTGGTGGTTTTTTAGGCACTGCATCCCCTGCAGTGCCTTTTTTTTGCCTGAAATAAATGCAAACAGTGTGAAAATACCTGCAAATAGTACAGAGCAGACATTGAAATACTTTGTTTTTACCGCAAATTAACGCTAATGAAGGGCCTGCCCCACGAAGTGCTTTGGGTACGCAAAAAAGTCAAAACCTTTTTTATAATAAGAAACGCCGTCATTCCGGCGTGCTTTTAGCCGGAATCTAGGTCTTTAGTTTTTCGTGCTCGGGGTCAGACCTTGCTTTCCAAAGCTCTGACCCCAGTTGGAACCACGCAGGGGACAGAGCGCAAAAAGCAGCGGTCTGTCCCCGATGGAGATGTAACGTAACAGCGAAATAAAATCATTAAAGTCAAAAAAATAGAACCTACCGCAGAGGCGCAGAGAGCGCGGAGAAAATCTTTTATATATCTATCACTTATTTAGGGAAAGTAATGCGTATAGGCTATTTCAGGATAAGACTACCTTATACTTTTCTTTGTTTTTCCTCTGTGCTCTCTGCGTACCCAAAACACTTCGTGGGGCAAGCTCCCTCTGCGGTGAAATCTTTTGATTTTGATTTTAATGATCACTTCAGGATGATTGGCGTCCCTTAAATGTGCTTTCTTACACTTAATTCTATTTGAAAAGGCATTAACACCGCAATTATTGCTATAATTGTTCGCTTCAATAGTGCAAAACTCAGTTGCTAGTCATTATTATCAAATAATATCGATAAAAGGCTGAATAGTACTTGTGGCAATGGGGCAGATTATGTACAATCTTGCGCCTTCGAATTCGCATACTCACGGAGCATGCAAACGTTATGAAAACGATTAGTGCCAATAAAGAAACTGTAAAGCGCGACTGGTTTGTTGTCGATGCTACAGATAAAACATTAGGTCGTATGGCTGCAGAAATTGCCGTTCGTCTACGTGGAAAGCATAAGCCGGTATATACACCACACGTTGATACAGGCGACTACATAGTCGTTATCAATGCTGAAAAGGTTGCGGTATCTGGTAATAAAGCTAAGAACAAGATTTACCATCACCATAGTGGTTTTATTGGTGGTTTAAAATCAATCAGCTTTGAAAAGTTGATCGATAAAGCGCCTGAGCGTGTAATTGAATTAGCTGTTAAAGGTATGTTGCCTAAGAACCCACTGGGTCGTGACATGTACCGTAAGCTAAAAGTATACGCAGGTCCTAAGCATAATCATGAAGCTCAACAGCCTAAAGTGCTGGATATATAAGGGTAAGGTCGGAATAAAATGGCTGAAAATCAATACTACGCGACAGGTCGTCGTAAATCATCAAGTGCTCGTGTTTTCATGAGCGCTGGAAGCGGCAACATTAAAGTTAATGGTAGCCCATTAGACGAATACTTCGGTCGTGAGACTTCTCGCATGGTTGTTCGTCAGCCATTAGTACTGACTGAGTTCTCTGACAAATTTGACTTCAACATCACTGTTAAAGGTGGTGGTAGTACTGGTCAGTCAGGTGCAATTCGCCACGGTATCACTCGTGCGCTAATGAAATATGACGAAGCTCTACGCCCTGCACTACGTGGCGCTGGTTTCGTAACACGTGATTCACGTGAAGTTGAGCGTAAGAAAGTGGGTCTGCGTAAAGCACGTCGCGCTACTCAGTTCTCTAAGCGTTAAACGACATTTTTACTGGCTTGCTGCCAGTTTGATAGCGTTAAAAAAGCCCGCATTATGCGGGCTTTTTTAATGCCTAAAATAAATTGTAAGTCGTAAGTCGTAAGTCGTAAGTCCAAAGTCCAAAGTCCAAAGTCCAAAGTCCAAAGTCCAAAGTCTTAGCGTAGGTCGGCAAAACCTTGCCGACAAACCTTTATATTGCGTGAAAAGGCAATAAGTGCAAAAAATAGGGTTTAAAAGGTATTGATTTTAGACTCACGACTAAAGACTTATGACTATGTTCTATAAGGTAAACCCTAGTTTATGTCAGTGATGTCATAAAAAGTTTTATTTATTTAAAACTAAAAAAAACTTATAAGCTGAAAAAAGGCTGTTTTTTTAGCATAAAACTATAAAAAAACATCACAAAAGGTCTTGTTTGCTTTTATTGGTCGTGGCATGATTCAGTCAGCTTTCGAAACGTTGTTTATAAATTAACTTACCGAAAGTAGAGCCTGGCATCTAAGCATTGATATAAAAAATGTGCCAAATAAGAATATTGGGGAAAAAGGGCTTGCACTTTTAAAGTTAAACATTTATAAATATGCGTGTTTATTTTGACCACAAAATAAGGCAGGAGTCTTAAATAATGAATAAAAGTATAATAGCAATCGCAATTGCAGCTGTAACAGCAGCTCCAATAGCAGCAAACGCAGCTGGTACAGTTTACGCACAGGTTCAAGCTGAAATCACTCAAGCAGATAACGGTACTGATTCTGGTTTGAGAATGGACGATAACGCTCGCGGTCGTATTGGTTATAAAGGTTCTCAAGAGCTGGGCAATGGCATGACCATGATCGGCAAAATGGAATATAAGATGGACACTGCTGACGGTGATTCTGATACTGCCGCTGGTTCTGGTATCGCTTTAACTAAACGTGAAATGTTAGTTGGTCTTAAGCAAGGTTGGGGTACGTTCACAATGGGTCGCTTAAAATCACCGTATAAATACGCTGGTGGTGTTAAGTACGATGCATTCGTAACGACTGCTCTTGAAGCTCGTGATGATATCATGACTGGTAAAGTAGGTACTGGTAAAGCGATGGGTCACAACGGTTTCCAGTCTGATTCTATTGGTGTTTCTGCAATGGGCGGTAAGGTTTATTTAACTTATGGTGTGGATGAAGCTGATCCAACTGTTGATACTGATGGTAACTTCGGTGATTTAACTGTTTCTTACAAGCACAAAATGGGCAAGAAAAACGAATTAGTTTTCGCTCATGTTGCACAGGGTGATGCTGGTGATTATTCTGCAACTAAAGTTGCTGGTAAGTTTGGCGCTGTTAAGTTCCAGGTTGAGTTAACTGATGATGGTACTGCTGCAGGTTCTGATACTTATATCTTTGCTGCTTACGGCATGAAGATGGCTGGTGGTAAGTTGATTGTCCAAGGTGGTAACGCTGATGGTGATAACTATGTTGACGGTACTACTTCAGTAGTGGTTGGTTTCCAGAAGAAATTCACTAAGAAAGCTCGCTGGTTCGCTGGTATCAAATCTAACTCAGGTGATGATGAAACTCAAAACATCACTTACGGTATGCGTTTCGACTACTAAGATCTCTTAGTATTTGATACTTAGTATCTAAGTTAGAAAAAACGGGGCTTCGGCCCCGTTTTTTTTTGCCTAAAATAAAGTCCAAAGTCACAAAATTGATAATTCAAATAGTAGCTTTGTCATTCCAGCAGTGTTTCAGTTGGAATCTACCGCTTGGGCAATGGCCCCTAGTTAAAAATGTATTGTGATGACGATGGCGGTTGGTAGGTCGGTATAACCATACCGACAAAATGCTAGAAGGCTGCTGTGTATTAGACTATCTTTGTACATTCAGTGTCATGATGAGCTGAATGGTTTTGTCGGTATGGTTATACCGACCTACAAATCTAAAAATAGACTTTTGGCAAACCACAAACTGATTTTCTTGCATAAAGTCATTAAATAAGACGTGTCATTCGCTATTTCTATTCTTTTGCGTTCATTAGCGTACCCAAAACACTTCGAGGGGCAGGCTCTTTATTTACGGTAAAAAAAAGCGTTCCTCTATGCTAAAATGCTGTTTTGCTGATTGATAAACACTTTCCATGTCTGACGCGCAACCGCATCGCATACGCGAAATTCCATATAACTACACTTCTTTTTCCGACCGTGAAATCGTTACTCGTTTTCTGGGTGAAGATATGTGGCAAATTATCAATGATTTGCGTGGCTCGCGACGTACTGGTCATTCTGCGCGTATGTTATTTGAAGTGCTGGGTGATTTATGGGTAGTTACTCGTAACCCATTGATTCAAGATGATTTATTGTCTAATAAAAAACGCCGTAATGGTTTAATTCAGGCTTTAAACCACCGTTTAAAACAGATGATGTTAAGAGCTAATGGTAATCAGCAAGCCATTGAGTTGATTAATCGTGCGCAACAAGCTGTTATTGAGTTTTCAAACTGGTTTGAAACCCAAAAGCAGTTACGTCAGCGCGCAACGCGAAAATTAAGCCGTATTACCAGTAAAGACAATATTGATTTTAGTGGTATTACGCGTGTTTCTCATGTCACCGATGCAACTGACTGGCGTGTCGAGTTCCCTTTTGTTGTTCTGAGTCCTGATTCTGAAGCCGAAATGTTACAGGTTGTTAAAACTTGTATTGAATTGGGTTTAAGCGTGATTCCTCGTGGTGGCGGTACGGGTTATACCGGCGGTGCTGTGCCACTAAATGAGAATTCAGCAGTAATCAATACAGAGAAGTTAGAAGCTGTGGGCGATATTGAATTCCAGAAATTCAAATGTGCTAACGGTGATTCTGTTGATGTGCCGACGATACGCGTAGAGGCGGGCGTTGTTACAAAACGTGTTTCAGAAGCGGCGGCATTAAAAGGTTTAGTGTTTGCTGTTGACCCAACTTCTCAAGATGCGTCCACTATTGGTGGAAACATCGCAATGAATGCCGGTGGTAAAAAAGCCGTTATGTGGGGAACAACCCTCGATAATTTGCATTCGTGGAGAATGGTTACAGCAAATAGTGACTGGTTGGAAGTTGAGCGTTTAAATCACAACCTTGGCAAAATACACGAGCAAGAAACAGTTGAGTTTCGCATTAGTCGGTTTGCAGCGGGTACAGAAAAGCTGATGGGCGAGCCTGAGATATTAAGCTTTTCAGGTAAAAGTTTAAGAAAAGAAGGCTTGGGTAAAGACGTTACCGATAAGTTCTTAGGTGGTCTGCCAGGGGTGCAAAAAGAGGGTTGTGATGGCCTGATTACATCGGCTATTTTTATATTACATCGACTGCCAAATTACACCCGAACAGTATGTCTTGAATTTTATGGAACAGACTTACATGTTTCAGTACCCGCAATTGTCGAAATTAAAGATTTAATCGATAACAATCAGCACGTGGTGCTTTCTGGTTTGGAGCATCTTGATGATCGTTATGTAAAAGCCGTGCAGTACACGCCAAAAGCATCACGCGGTGTCTTGCCTAAGATGGTATTGGTTGCGGATATTGCAGGCGACAATGAAGCTGAGCTCGATGCTGTAACGCAACAAGTGGTCGAGCTGGCTAATAAACGAAATGCAGAAGGTTTTATAGCGATTAGTGCAGAAGCGCGAGCGCGTTTTTGGGCAGATCGTAGTCGAACCGCGGCAATTGCAGCGCATACCAATGCCTTCAAAATTAATGAAGACGTTGTTATACCGTTAGATAAATTGGCCGATTATACGCAGACAATTGAGCGTATGAACATCGAGCAATCGGTTAAAAATAAATTGACAATGCTAGAGGCGTTAACAGCATTTTTTAATGGTTCGGGTGAAAAAGCGGCTAACTGTTGTGCTGATCTTGATGATGAGAGTAAAACAGAAGTAAAACCTAAAATTGATGCTGCATTGCAGTTAATACAAAAAGCGACGAAACGCTGGTCATTTATTCTTGAGCAGTTGGATTCTCCTGTGAACCAGCAGGCGGTTGAGTTTGGTTTTGAGTTGAATGAAACGCAAAGCATACTCGATGTTTTATTAAAACATGAACATCGCATCTCTTATAAAGATGAAGTAGAAACGCCGCTGAAAAAAATATTCACAGGTCGAGCATTAGAGAAAGTGCACCAGCAGCTGGGTATTATTCATCAGGAAGTGTTATCTAGCCGACTCTTTATCGCGTTGCACATGCACGCTGGTGATGGAAATATTCATACCAATATTCCGGTTAACTCCAATGATTATTTAATGATGCAAGAAGCCGAACATTTGGTCGATCGCATAATGGCATTGGCTACTGGTCTTGGTGGTGTGATTTCAGGTGAGCATGGCATTGGTATTACCAAACAACAGTATCTGGATAAAGAAACGCTAGAATCGTTCGCCAAGTACAAACAAGATGTTGACCCGAAAGATGTATTTAACCCAGGTAAATTAACAACCGATAAGGGTGGGCTTGAGCGAGCTTATACGCCATCGCTGCGTTTATTAAAGCAAGAAGCTTTGATAATGGAAGACAGTGCGCTAGGCGACTTGAATGATGATATCGCGCATTGTTTGCGTTGTGGT
>JAUVDT010000072.1 GCA_030595185.1 Gammaproteobacteria bacterium | reverse complement strand
AGATTATTTGGTGATAGTCTCGATTCTCCTGGGTTATTTGATGTAATAGCAAGTTCCATCAATATCATGCAGGATCGTCTTACCCGTAGTCGAATGGCAGGTGATCCTCCAGAGATTATTCTCTCACCACGGTTATCACATATTGGGCTTATGGAATTTGATCAAGCTAAAGTAGCGATAGAGGAAGGACGTGCATCTGTACAAAGAATGCGTCCTGCTTTAGAACAATTATTAGATGACTTTAATGACCACTTCTGATTGATACTTGGTTATTGAAATTTAAAAAAGTATATTTTAAATTATAATGTATTTTGATTGATTGGCCGCTTTCGGCCCAGACTGTGTGAAAACAAATAAAAGTATATAATAACGTTATCATTTCAACAGGGAGTTGAACATGAAGCGTTTCATCGAAGAAGAATGTCGCCAACAGAGCTCACTCTTTCCTGAACGACTAGATGATTACATTACTAATGATAATGCTGTAAGAGTTATTGATGTCTTTATCGACGGTTTAAACTTGCCCAATCTAGGGTTTAATACGACCCCTGCAGTCACTGGTCGACCCGCTTACCATCCTGCTACCATGCTCAAGCTTTACGTCTATGGTTACCTTAACAGAATCCAATCCACACGCCGACTAGAACGAGAAGCAGGACGTAATGTTGAACTCATGTGGCTTCTGGGTCGTCTAGCGCCTGATTTTAAAACCATTGCCGACTTTCGAAAGGACAATACAAAAGCTATTCGTTTAGTCTGTCGAGAGTTTGTGATGATCTGCCGTAAACTGGGTTTATTCAGTGAAGCTTTTGTGGCAATTGATGGTAGTAAATTTAAAGCCGTCAATTGCAGTGATCGAAATTTCACACGTGGAAAAATAAAACGCCGACTAGAACAAATTGATAAAGATATCGATCGATACTTAGCACAAATCATTAGTGCGGATCGATTAGAAAATGACATAGCCAAGAATAAGACAGAGCGTCTTGATAAAAAAATCATTCAGTTAAAGAAAGAAATTGAACGGCTCAATGTTACAAAAGAACAACTAGAAGCAACACCCGACAAACAAATATCATTAACTGACCCCGATGCCAGGTCTATGAAAACGCGTGGCTCAGGTATTGTCGGATATAACGTACAAACAGCCGTGGACGTTAAACATCATCTCATCATTGCTCACAAAGTAACTAATGCCGGCAGTGATCGTTCACAATTAAGTCCGATCTCCCTGCTGGTTAAAAATATATTAGAAACAGAAAAATTAACCGTTGTTGCTGACCGAGGCTACTACAACAGTCTTGAAATAAAAACCTGTGAAGACGCTGATATCAAAGTTTATTTACCGAAGTGCCAAACCTCTGGAAACCAAGCAAGAGGATTGTTTGGTAAACGTGATTTTATTTATGATGTAAAAAGAGATGAATATAAGTGTCCCGCAGGTGAGCGAGCTACCTTTCGTACTAGTCGTGAAGAGTCAGGTAAAACAATTCGGCGTTACTGGTCATCAGCTTGTCCAAACTGCTCAATAAAATCACAATGCACAACAGGAAAAGAGAGACGTATTAGTCGCTGGGAACACGAAGCTGTCTTGGATAAAGTAGAGGTACGAATCGCGAAAGATCCCAAGAAAATGGCGACAAGAAGAAACACGGTTGAACATCCTTTTGGCACCATAAAAATCTGGATGGGTTATACCCACTTCCAGATGAAAACATTAGATCGAGTCAGTACGGAAATGAGTTTGCATGTTCTGTCTTATAATATTACACGACTCATTAATATGATGGGCACAGAGAAGCTAATAGAAGCGATGCAGGCGTGATACCTGCGTTTTCACATTAAAATATGCATACAAATAGATGCATTACAAACGCACTGAATAAATAATATTAAAGTCTTTTATTTTAGTTAAAAATACTGACTGAGATAATTCAGCTTGGACGAGTCCTGGTAGTGCCATGCAAGCAGCCATAGAGAAGGATTAAATGAATTTTGCTGTTTTCACACAGTCTGGGCCAAGACTGTGTGAAAACTAAAAGTCATTTTTGAAAGTGGTAAATGGAGATCATTATTACCCAATAACTTATTTAAAGTGGGTTTGGTTTTTACTTTTTTAATACAAGACATGTGTATTTAGGGATGAGCTACCACTGACTTAAAACATTTTGTGTTTTCACACAGCCTCGGCCAGTAGCGGCCATTAATGGTCACTCTAATAACTCTTTGCAAGACTGCTTAATGCGACGGATGCGTTCTTGCTTCACCATGTTGCCGATGTTTGGGCCTGCTTCATGCCCTTTTTCCAAGAACATCTTTCCCTGCACAGGAGCGGCAGCGTTATAGGCTGCACGTACTAAGTCAGCTTGTGGGTATTCTGTATTCTCATATCCAGTGCGACCCCTGTGATCAGCTTCACAGGCTCGTAGAAATGATTCCAGTTGTTCTTGATTACGAAAAGCCCCAACAGACTCAAGTAACTCCAACAAGCTACTTGCCCTCATTTCTTTGGCAACATGAACATGAAAGTGGTATTTAGCTACTAATACAGCAAGTTCAGTGTACTTACGTGGCACTTTAAGCCTTTCGCATAATACCTTGGCCATGCTCGCGCCACGCTCTTCATGGCCGTGATGTTTAGGCCATTCTTCTTCGGGCGTCGTTCCTTTACCAATATCGTGAAGCAGACTTGCCCAGACTTCTAGCGATCCTCCGAGTCTTGCAGCTTGGTCAATCACCATTAAGGTATGTGTGCCTACACAGCCTTCAGGATGGTGCTCTACAGACTGTGGGATACCAAATAGGGCATCGACTTCTGGCAGGATAACCCTAAGAGCGCCACACTCGTGAAGAAGCTCTATTAACCTCGATGGCTTGCTCTCTGAGAATGCTCCTTGGATTTCGTTCCAGACCCTCTCAGGCGTTAAGTCGTCTATCTCGCCAGCATCAACGATGCTTTGCATCTCCATCATTGTTTCGTCAGCAACAGTGAATTCAGGGAAACGAGCAGCAAACCTAGCAACACGAAGTACGCGTAACGGGTCTTCTACAAAGGCTGGTGAGACATGCCTAAGAATATGGTTGCGTAAGTCCTCCATGCCCCCATAGGGGTCGATTACCTCCCCTGTCGATGGGTCCTCGGCCATTGCGTTAATGGTCAAATCTCTGCGTTCCAGGTCTTCTTCCAGAGTAACAAGCGGTGAGAAATCCACGCTGAATCCTATATGACCTCGACCACTCTTCTTTTCAGTTCTGGCCAAGGCATACTCATCTCCGCTTGCGGGATGAAGAAAAACTGGGAACGCACCCACCATCTTGAACCCTTGTTCGATCATCTCTTCTGGAGTGGCACCAATTACGACCCAATCCCGATCTTTCGACTGGATTGATTTTTTGAAAATTGCGTTCATTGCCTTATCTCGGACAATGCCACCTACAAGATAAGCTTTCATTCTGGCCGTCCTCGGCTCTTATTTTGTGGGGCATCTGGTAGCTCAATATCTTGAGTGTCGTTATCTAATTTGTCTTTCATATATATATATATACCGTTAATGGGTGACGTTATTCTTGATCCGCATATCATGACGCCTATACATGTACAGGTTCTCCATGCTTTCTACGTATTCATCAGTGGTGATTCTTCCATTCTTCAGGTTTTGGAGAAGGTCTCTCTCTGCATTCTCATACTGAGAGAGAAGGAGAATCATTTCAGCGGATTGCACCGTTTCTTCGTAATTAGCCACTACCTTAAATGCCTCATCAATGTACGGGTCGAGGGAGCTTATTGATGAGTGACCTGTCCAACTGATGACATCTGCTTTGAAGGTCTCGCTATTAATCAATTGCTTTCGGAATTCATCATTATTCTCAAACTCATGCCGCTGTATCAAGAGTACAAAGAGCTTTGTTATAAATGTCCCTCGAAACATGTGTCCACACGCCTGCTCAGTAATATCTGCTGCCTTCCTTAGTTTTGTAATTTCCGAAGTAAACGTCCCATCTTTTATCCTGGTGCCTGTTGATAGTCCTACGAAAAAGAACCCATCGTCATTCTTTTTACCCACCGTTCTGTTTACTACTGGCTTTCTATGTATTCTGATGTGTGTTTTAAGCTCGTTAAGGACGTGTCTGCTTATGGGGATGAGTCGCTCTGCTTCTCCCCCTTTTTTAAGTGTTACAAGACGAAGCATTGGATCGCTCATTCTGCCAGCTTTAACCACATCTTCGACTCTTAACTCACCAAGCTCACCTATTCGAGCGCCCGTATTTTCAAGCAAGAGAATCAAGCTGGATCGTCTGTTCTGTAGAAACCGGGCTTCATCTCTCTTGGTTTTGCTCAATTTCTTCTTCGCCTTCCCGAGTTCCTCTCTGATTGCCTCTGCATGAATATTTTTATTGGCCTCTTTGATCTTGGTGATATTTTCAGTCGATATGGCCCCACGCTTTTTTACTATGCCACCGACGCCCAGCGACGAGTGCACCCATTTGTCATGGTATATTACCGTTTTCTTGCCTGTGCTTTTACTCTTGATCTCCTTGGTTACGGTAATCTTCCTAGCTTTTATAACCCCTTCTTCAGAAACAAAATGTTCGATTCCATGAGTGAATCCAATGAATTCGAGAAAATCCAAGCATCGGAGACCTATTTGCTTTGTAGTAATCTCTTCTCTTACTAACACATCGGGCTTATTCAAGCGGGTTTCTGTTCGTACTTTAGACATAAATTCCATGAAATCATCATCAGTCAGCTCTTTAAAATCGATGCCAACTTGATCTCTATAGTCTTTACGGCGACGGTAATAGCAAAAGCGTATTAAGTGGGAGATTTGTCCCGCAATCCCCCCTATGGTGCCGCCTTTGTCACCACGGCGCGAGAGCAATCCGCTTCCTCTACCTTTGCGTCTCATAACAGTCAGCATATACAGATTTGCAGTCAGGCAGGGTGTCTTGTCTGGCCAAGTAATAAAGGGCAAATTGTCGCCATTTAACGTTGTTGTCACGCCCAGCGATCGATGACCAAACAGGGTTAATTCTGGTATGAGAGTGTAAAGCTGTTTATTGCTTCTACTCGTTGTCATTGTGACCTCTGAACTTATCAATATTGACTACATTATCGACAGGCTGCTCAAATGGATGGGGATTCAGAGAAAGTATCGCTCTTATGCGCTCCATGGCATCGTCGGCATGCTTTTTTCTTAGTGCTGACTTATCTCCATTCCTGACTGTTTTAATGCCGTGCATGGCCGCAGACACTGCCTGAAGCAGAATGAAATTGACCTTCCGTTGCGCCTCTAGCTGCTCTTCCAGAGTGCCAACGGTTTTAGCCAGACCAGTCTTTGTACGCCGATTAGGCTCATCCTCCCGCTTTTTGTAAGCAATAATGGCGTCATAAGCTCCAATGCGCAGTCTCTCAAAGCCCTCGAAACCATCATCAAGCAACCTGTCGGCGTAACTCTTCAGGGTGTTTATGCTCATTTTATGGGTGGCTCGTTTTTTACCATCCAGCTTGAACTCATACTCTAAAGCAGCTGTTCGCTTCTGGTCTTTTAAGGTCTCAAGAAGCACTGCATCATCTGCGTAGCTCTGAGGCTCTAGGGCAATGTTTCGCAACAGATCAGCGAGCACTAGTAGGCCATCGTTGTTCTTTTTAACCCGTGGGTCTACGCGGTGCATGGCAGATCCTTGATGTGAATCATGATTTCCATCTGTTCGCCTTCTTCGTCTTCAAAGAACTCCGGTTCGATCTCGACATAACCTTCCTCCTGAAGCGTTATCACGTAATCCTCAGCATCCTGTCTATCAACAATCATGAAGTCATAAGTTCCAAATCGGGCTTGGATGAGATTGGCTAACTCTTCGTAGTTTTTATTGCCATCGTACAACTGCTCAACAATGTATTGCGCCTTAGCCCCGCGCAAGACTGCGCCATTGGTAGATTCACTTATGTAGTGCCAGACGTGTTGACGGTCGGTGTGGCAGAGGAACCATTGCAGGGTCTCCAGTCCGCCAAAGCTAGAAGAATAGAAGAACAACATGGCAAAGAATCGACGGAGCTGATGCTGTCGATGATAGTAGCGTTCTCCCTTCTCGTTGAGAGGGGTTTCGAAATAGTCGCAGAACAGGTCAATGAGATCTGCTGTGGTTCTACTATCGATTAAGCACAACGACAAATCGCCAGTCATATTAGGAGGGGCAAATAGATTGGTTAGTTCATCAAGAGCTCCTAGCTTCTGGAGTTTTTCCTGAAACTTCTCTAGCCTTTCAACAATTTCCACGACAGCTTGGTCGATAGGGCGTGGCTCTGTCTCTCTTAAACCATATACGCCACTTGTGCTTTTACGGTTCTCAAATAGGAGCCATCTTTTGGTTTTATCAAGGCACTGTCCTACAACTAGGTCATTCAATTCGCCCTGTCGTCGAGCCATAGTCGCACCGATTGTCGTTAGTGCCGCGCCATAATAAACAGCTATTAATTCCAATAAGCATTCATGATTTCGCAATCGAGTGAAATATTCATCATGGTCGCCCTTTATTTTATCGTTCTCGTTTTGTAACCATCCTTTCTGTTTGATGCTCAATCCGAGCCGAGAAACACCCAACTCAATCAATTTGGGGTCGAGCAAGCGATGGAAATCTTCATTAGGTATGTCGTGCAGCCTAATCTCTTTTTCTACCGCAAACCCAGCAAGCCTACAGTAACTGTTGAGGAGAGCATCGCTATACTCATAGTGAAACTCCATCGCGTTTCTTACTGCTGAAAATACGACAGAAGAGGGGAGTGTGTGGAATCGCCCCTCAGTCGAGGTGCGCGGGCTATGGTCTGCGATTTCTAGGAAATCATCTACCCCGGGTGCAGGCAAGTTAAGTGTAATCAGTTCACCCATTGCGTAAAGAATTTGCTTATATTTTCTGAATGCCCCAGGGTGAACTTTTTCATCATCGTTGCCTCGCACGGGCACGGCGGGATACTCGCGCTTACCTGCCCCGTTATTCGGCACATTAAGGATAATAAACTGAGGTTTTTGTATATATCTAGCCCTCAGGGTGCTCTGTAGGATCACTCCCGAGAGTTTTTTACCGTTTACAGACATTTTATAATTGCCAGAGTTTCTAAAATAAAAACCTTTCACGAAGAGAAGGGCACGTACCTTTGGAATCTGGTCAAGTGTCACGCCAAGTCGGTTTTCGTCCTCTTGGTCAGGTGTAATGATGCTTAGCTCTGGCCTATCTCTCAACGTTTCCTCAATAACAGCTTGATCTGCTTTTTCAAGTTCAGATAACAAGAAACTGCTGAGCCTGCTATTCCAGTCACTGAGCGTTCCTTGAGAATCATTGCTTTCGGCTATTTTATCCAACAGTGCCTTTAAATCATCGCTATGTAACCCTGCTAATCCATGATCAAGCAATCCAAATTGCTCGGCATTTAGTAATAAATAGTCGAATATTCCCAAGGCATAGCCAAATTTAATACTCTGGTATTTCAGCGAACTTGATGCTGCACTCTGAGAGATAGGTCGGGTGCAGATAACCAGCCAGTGTTTAAAGCCGTTCAGAAGGTTTTCATGTTGACTGTCGAGAAGGCTGCTGCCGTCGGCAAGAGGTACATCCCAATCTAACTCTAAAATTTTCTTTTGGTCAAATTTGTATCTCCACACACGGGCTGGGAAGTCGCTCAATAGCCAATCAGCGCGACTATACTTCTCTCTTGGATCGAGAAATACTTCTTCGAGAAAGGCAAGCTCATCAGGAATGCGCATAGATTATTTTCTCCATTCTCTGGGGCTCAGCAAACTCCAGTGCACGTTGCAAGTGCTCCACAAGTAGAGGTTTGCCGGATTGTTGAATTTCGTGCGTTAGAGTTTTTGATACATCGCACCAGTAACGCGCCATACCGCTGACTGCACTTTGATCGAAAGCGTTTTGGACGGCTTGTTCGATCGACAAAAGGGCGGTCAAAATCCCGGTATCGATCTTGATGACGACATGTGAGTTTTCTACCTTGTCAGGTTCATTTTTAGGGTTATCTAAATGCCCAGGGATATCTTTCAGACCGTGGTTCGAGAGAAACTCATGAAGCTCTTCCATAGACTCAAAATTGGCGGCTCGCAGCAAGTAGGGGCTATCCTTCATCGCTTCGCAAATTAGCCCCTTTTGAAAAATGCGTATCCATCGCGTCTGGAAGAACGCTAAGATCGCATCTGGCAAGTAATGTGAAAGCAGATTAGCGTCATATTTGGCATGCCCCAATGCTTTCGCCATTTTCTCAACGCTTTTTGTTTCAAGGTAAATTTTGACGCCGCAGCTTGCCCTGAGCGTCCCAAGAGAAACGCGACTCATGAAGCCAATAACTTCGTCGCGACTCAGTTGGTCATCAGTCATCCTATCTTTATTAAGAATGCGTTCAAAACCATCGACAAGCTGTGTTTTATGCGGCTCATTTAGAACCTTTAGGTGCCAAGAAATACCTCTTACCGGCTTTGGTCTCGAAAACGCATAACCACAGGTAAGGAATAGCTTGCGCCAGTTATCGTCATTAATTGATTTCAGGTACTCACGAAGAGGGGTTGTCAGCTCAATCACCTCCTCGACAAGCCTTTTGGAAATAGGGTTAAGATCAACGACTAGCTGGGCTAGTCGCGGGCCTCGCCGCCGTTTATTTCCATCGAGAACACACTCAGCATCCCCATTCGATCTAAACCCTGTTTGCTGCCCATTTTTATTAAATAAACACAGATCCTGAAGGAAGTTAGGCTGAATTTTAGGATGCTCCACAATCAACAGAAACCGGTAGCAGTCTATGCTATCTGAAGTCGGCAGCCCTAGCTCCTTAGCCAGTATTACACCATTGTTATTGCCAAACTTTCTTACCAAACTGCGATAAGGCGATTTGAATCCATCCCGTTCAAACGTTGTGCAGATGTTATCCAATCCGATTTGCTCAATGCTTTTTGCGGAGCAGCCATCTTTGATATAAGTACCCATATCAGCAAGAATCTTGCGTTTCTGGTAACTGTTCCAAAGACGACTTTTTTCGCTCTTTGCCCACTCCGCGACGATGTTGATGTCTCTCTCAATGTCATTTAAAAGAAGTTCAATGGCTTCAGTGTCGGTGATTTGTAACGGGATATCTGTGATGAGTTTTTGGTGAACCTCTGTGCCGTTTTCTGTTTTTTTTATGTGAGTATGTGCGCCCCCTTTTACGGATTTAACCGAAGGTTTTGGCAGACTCATCGTGAAAGGCATTGCCCATTTTCCTTTTTCGATGAGTGCGCTCATTACTATCTTAATGAGGTACCCCCATCTATTTATCTGGTGTTTTATTACGAATTGTTTTTCGTGGCCATCCAGAAACCAGGCGTTGCAATATTCCTCGAAAAAACGGTGAATTTTTACCGGGTCTTTAAAGGCGTCAGAAGGGTACTGATCTGAACGCTCGCTTAGAAATTTGAGCATAGCGTTCAATGCAGACAAATCTTCGCGTGCCTTGGTCTCTAAGTAGAGACGTATTGCGTCATAAATTTCTATTGCGAAAGTAGCGCCGTGCGAACGCCAGACCAAATGAAACGCGGTCTGCATTGAAGCACTGTTAGTCCCTTTTACCGGCCAGCAAGACCAGTATTTTTTTGCGTCTTCATTCAATTCCGGCAAAAGAGCATCCCATACTGGCCTACAATTTGCCGGGAGTTCTGTGCTCCAAACCGGCAGCTCTAAAGCCGGGATGTCAGAGCGTATCTTGGACAGTATCTGTATGAACCGCCGTGCTTTATGTGTTCGCGTAGAATATGACCCGGCAATGATATCTTCTGAGTCAAGGGCACCAAGGAAGCCTTGCACGATTCCATTGAAGCTAGGGGAAGACAGGGAGGTGTATGTGATATTATTTTGTGTGAGGTCGCAGTAACACTCAAACAACATGAGTATTGCCGTTGTGTCTCCGGTTTGCTGCGCGTGCATCATGTATGCATCTCTAAATGCCCCATCTAGTCTTATAAATGGGTAACTCGACAACATTCTCACAGACTTGATAATTGTCAGATCAATATCACACATGCAATATGCCTAAATAGTCTTAATTACAATGAAATAGTATCATATTGACAATTATTTGTAATCTGCAATACTAAATCATGCACTAAGGCTGCAAAGCGCACAGCTGTGTCGTCGGAAAGTTTTGCAGCCTGTTCTAACACCATCATGGTATGAAT
>JAUVDT010000075.1 GCA_030595185.1 Gammaproteobacteria bacterium | reverse complement strand
CAAATAACGCTTCAACGACAAAATACAAAAGATAATATTGATTTGAAGTTTTTTGTCGGTAACAAAACCAGTTCTGGTGACACGTTACCTTCTGGCAATGTAAATAATTCGGATGTTGTTGCAGGTATTCAGCTCGAATTTAAACAAACATTAGATAAGAGTGCAGATAATGCAGTGTTATTCCAGGCACAACTGGAAAGAGGCCTACAACTTCAAAATAAAAAGCAAATACTGGAAAATCTACATTATGATCTGGCCAGTATTCTGGCTGAGTCCAATGCAGTTAATCACTCTATTAAAGCCTATAAAAAGAGCAAAATAGCTGAGTATAAAAAACTTAAAGATGCTGAACAAAGGTATCGAAGTGGACGTATCGACATTGATCAGTTATTACTATTTGAAAATCAATTATCTGCAACTGAACTCACTCTAAATTTACAAAAAATGGAACTGCAAAAAAGATTATTAAAGCTATCTTTACTAAAAGGCAGCATCTGGAAAAACATCACACTACCTGTATATGATTTTACTATTTCAGATTTAAATGGCGATGAAGACATCATCGGAGAGACTCTATGAAAAGGTTAATGGATTTTTTAATTGAACGCGCATTAGTTGTTAACTTAATTTCAGTTTTCTTATTAGTAATGGGTATCTTTGCAATCTATTCTATCAATAGAGAAGCCTTTCCTAACGTCAACCTTGATCAGGTGCAAGTAAATACCATTTACCCTGGTGCATCACCTAAAGAAGTAGAGTTACTGGTTATCACACCAATTGAACAAGAACTAAAAAGTGTTAGTGGTATCGATAAAATGATATCCATGTCATTCCCTGGCTCTGGGCGCATTATTCTTGAGGTTGACCCTAACGCCACTAACCGCGACCAGATTACTAATGATATTTCATTAGCTATTAGTCGTGCAAAATTACCCAGCGATTTACCAAGTGATCCTTTTGTAGTAGAAATTGATGGTTCAGTATTTCCAATTATTCGTATGGCTATTGCAGCACCTGTCAGTGAGCTAGAATTAAAACGACTGGGTACTGACATTAAAGACGACCTATTAGGACTTAAGGGCATCGCACAAGTAAATATATTAGGTGAACGAAAAGCAGAAATACGCATTACAGTTGACCCGATACGTATGGCAAACGAAAGGGTCTCTATTGCCGACATTGCTAACAGTGTTAAAGGCTGGAATCTCAATGTTCCTGGTGGTGATATACGTACACCCGATGGACAAAAAGTAGTTCGTATCGTTGGTGAATTTTCTAGTGCAGAAGATGCTGGTGACCTTGTATTAAGATCAACAGCAAGCGGACGCACGTTAAAATTAAAAGATGTTGCAACGGTATCAGAGTCTTTAGAAGAACCACGAGTCACTTACGAGGTAAGCGGAAAACCTGCTCTCTCAATGATGGTTCTAAAAAAATCAGAAGGCGATATCATTGATACAGTTGATCTGATAAAAGAATATATTAAAACGGTGCCAGAACGTTATGGCGCAGATGTTGAAGTTAATACATTTCAGGATTTTTCTCGCTTTGCGCGTATTCGTTTAGGTGTATTAACTAATAACGGTATAGTGGGTCTTATACTTGTTTTTATCTCATTGCTTTTATTCCTGCGCTTTTCAGTTGCGATGACAACAACATGGGGACTGCCAATAGTATTTTTGACCGGCCTTTATGTTTTATACAGCGCAGGCATTACACTCAACCTAATATCAATGATGGGTTTTATCATGGTACTGGGTATGCTGGTTGATGATGCCATCATCGTTGGTGAAAACATCACCTACCACATGGAAAAAGGACTTCCTCCTAAAGAAGCAGCTAAAAAAGGAGCCTGGGAATTATTCGGCCCTGTAACAGCTACCATTTTGACAACTATCGCTGCTTTCACGCCAATGATGTTTATGTCAGGTATTATTGGTAAGTTTATTTATGCGATTCCAGTTGTTGTCATCACACTATTGGCTTTATCCTGGTTAGAATCATTTTTAATTTTACCAAGCCATGTCGCACATGTTACAAACCCTAATAAACACCCTCCTGAAAGAAAGTGGATTCTTGCATTAGAACATTTCTACGTTAAAGTTTTAAAGGTAGCAATAAAGCATCGTTGGGTTACCGTAATGCTCGCTATGGCTATTTTAATCAGTTCTTTTACTTTAGCTAAATCATTGCCTTTTCAATTATTTCCAGCAGCTGGCGTTAATGAATACATTGTACGTGTAACTGCTCCACCAGGAACTGATCTCGATACAATGGAAAATTATTTGCGTAATGTAAATACCGCAATGGAAAAAGAAATGACAATGGAACACGTCGAAGCCACTTTAGCTAAAGCAGGAGATGTTTCTATTGACCAAGGAGACCCACTCACTCAACGCGGAAGTCGTTATGGTCAAGTACAAGCAATTTATACTCAGGCCGTTACACGACCCGAGCATGATGCTTTAAAGGAAATGTTTGATTTATCTCAGACAATACCACCTCAGTTTCCTGATCTGGATATTGCTTTTTCTGCAATCAAACCAGGCCCTCCGGTTGGCCGAGCACTTGAAGCTGAAATTTCAAGTTTTAATGATAAAACCAGTGAAGCAGCTGCACAAAAGCTCATTGATTATTTGCGTAAGATTGATGGTGTAACGGCAATAGATAGTGGCCTTAAAGCTGGGGATGATGAATTACATATTATTATGGATCGACAACTGTCTACCTATGCAGGTGTTAACTTAGCTAATGCATCCAGCCTTATTCGTGCAGCATCAGGAGGTTTAACCGTTTCATCAGTTCGTCATGGGACAGAAGAAATTGATGTCACTATTCGCTTTCCTAAGAGTACAAAAGATGAATACAAACAACTATTAGAGTTACAGATCCCAAATAATAGAGGCGGACTTATTCCTCTAGAAAAAATTGCAACTATTAAGTCAACACGCGGCTTAACAACTATTCGCCATAAAGACGGTATACGCATCGTTAATGTTGTTGCCGATATTGATGAAAATATAATAACCAGCATTAAACTAAATGCATTGGTCAGGGATAATCAAAAAGAATGGCTTGCCGATTATTTCGAAAAAGTGAATATCGGTTTTGGCGGAGAAGAAGAAAAAAATAAAGAATCTGTTCTCAGTCTCTTTATAGCTTTTGGTTTTGCTTTGGTTGGTATCTTTTTTATTTTAGCCATTCAGTTTAATAACCTCACCTATCCATTAATTGTAATGATGGCGATTCCTTTCGGTGCAATCGGTATTATATTAAGTTTTTACCTGCACACTATTTTTTGGAAACCAATGCCTTTATCATTTTTTGCCATGCTAGGAATGATCGCGTTAACAGGTGTTGTCGTTAACAGCTCGCTTATTTTATTAGTCTTCATTCAAAGAGCAATAAAGGATGGAATGACATCTACAGAGGCTATATTAGAAGCCGGACGGCGCCGATTAAGAGCAGTGTTATTAACCGCTATTACAACGATTGTTGGATTATTACCAACAGCCTATGGCTGGGGAGGCATGGACACATTTGTCTCGCCATTAGCACTGGCATTGTCCTGGGGACTAGTGTTTGCAACCATCGTGACGTTAGTTGCGATACCTGCGATGCTGGCCGCGGGTATGGATGTCAGTAACTTCTTCCGCAAGTTACTAGGCCGCCCAATACAACCTTAAGTTAATTAGTAACAGCAGTAATAAGTTGATACAGACTAATACACCCGTACTCTGCACGGCGATAATCAGAAGTAACTTTATAGCCTAATGCTTCACAGGCTTTTTCTGTAATTTACGCTGTAGGGTTCGACGATGCATATCCATTGCCCTTGCAGCAGCGGATATATTACCATCGTGTTCTTGTAATACTTTTTGCAAATGCTCCCATTCAAGTCGCTTTACGGACATAGGATTAGCTGAGGCTTCAACCTGCTCATCACCTTGCTCATGCCCAAAGCCAGCAATGATATCTTCTACATCTGCTGGTTTTGTTAAGTATTGTTTTGCACCTAACTTAATGGCTTCAACGGCTGTTGCAATACTGGCATAACCCGTTAATACAACAATCTTAATTTCTGAATGAATTGAAACCAGCTCCTTGACCATTGTTAAACCTGAATCTTGTCCAATACGTAAATCAACAACAGCATATTCAAAAACTGACTCTTTAGCCTGGTCAATAGCACCGCTAATTGATTGAGCATCAGTCACATCAAAACCTTTACGCTTTAATGCTCGTGAAAGGACTTCACAAAATCCGACATCATCATCAATTAGTAATAGTTTTTTAATTTCGTTTTCCATTTTAATTAATTTTATACAAAGGCAATGTAATTATTGTTCGACTGCCCTTAGACTGTCGGTTTGTTTGTTTAATCGTACCACCTCTTCGCCTAATAGCAGCATAAGCTAAATATAAACCCAGACCTAAGCCTAATTCTTTTTCACTATACGGCTGCTGACCAATAACTTCTAAAGCTTTTTCTGATAACCCAGGACCTTCATCGAGAATTTCAACCGAAATAACTTCATCTTCAGATTTCAAGATCCATTTAATATATGCTGGTGAAACATCAATTGCATTTTCAAGTACATTAATCAATGACAAACTTAAAGTGCGATCTGTAAATATTTGGCCTTCTGAATTTAGAGCTTTCCATTCACATTCAATTGACGATTCAGGTCTAATTAAACTTATTTCATCTTTAAGTTGTTTAAAGTATTCCTCTATATTTTGAATATCGCCACCATAAAGATCAGATGACGCACCCACTGATGCCGATAAGTCTGATAGTGACGACTTACAACGATTAATCTGTACTTTCAGACTACTCAGATCATCATTTACCTGATTACTTTCTTTACCAATTTCTGCTTCCAGCTCACTAACAAGTAATGACATGGTACCTAATGGAGTGCCTAACTCATGAGCTGTACTAGCGGCTAACGTGCCCAATATTACGAGCTGCTCATCTCTTATAGATTGCTCTCGTACGATAGACAATTGTTTCTGCTGACGTCGTAATGTACTACCCATGCCATATACATAATAGGTAATCAAACAAGCATTTAAGATAAACGCCATCCACATACCCATTAAATGCAGATTATATTCTGAGTCAGCTGATTGCCCATGCATCGAATGGTCCATAGCCCCCATATCGTGCCCCATCGGTAAAGGCTGATAGTTAAACATTAATAAGCTATAGCAAATAACCGTCATTGCCACTAATAGCCAGGCATATCGAACAGGTAAGATAGTAACCGTGATAGTTAGCGGGAATAGAAATAGCATGACAAATGGATTAGTCGCCCCACCTGTAAAATACAGCAATAACGATAATGCAAGCACATCGAAAGTAAGGTGGATAAAGATTTCGTTTTCAGTAACGGGTTTAGACTGCCTTAACCGTATCCAGACAAAACCATTAAACAACGTAACCTGAAGAATGATAAGACCAATGGCAACTGATGGTAATTCAATTTTAAGGATATAGTGAGTCACTAAAACCGCGATAAACTGCCCTGCTATTGCAAGATTACGCAGTACAAATAGCCGATTTAAGTGAAAATAATTAACAGAATTAGACATTATATAAGTCTAGCATATCAAGCCCACCCGCCACTGCGACAATTTGTCACGCGACACTGTGCCACATTCCAACATCGTAAAAAAAACATTACTCTTAATGCACGTACTGACATACGTTCCTTATGTAGAGATAAGTAACTGCTCAGTTAGCAGATTACTTATCTCTACAAATTTTTTATACAAAGCTTAGTCATAAATCTTTATGTAGCAGTAAAAAGAATCACGTATATACTTTTGTACCCCTCTCATTACATCTAATATTTTTTCAAAATTACAGAATCAAAACACTCCGATTTTCAAAAAAAAATTGCCATTTAAGTGCAAAGCCAGCCTATTAATAATTACAGCCACCCATGCACGTCATAGTCTGCTCCTATTTACTAATATTTACAAAAGACATCAGCAGCATTGGTGCGACAAATTGTCGCGCGACAATCTGTCACTTCTTCCCTTACGAGTATTAACTTAAAATTTTCAAAGATTTACCATTTCGATCATATAAAAAAATAATATAACGGGGATCTTCCATTGAGAAACAAAAAATTCAATTTGCGCCGACCATTAACAACAGCAGTACTATTGGCACTTTATACATCGACTACTGTCTGTGTTGCTGCCGAGCAAGATACTAAAGATTCGACTCCGGAAATGGATGAACTGGTTGTATGGGGTGAGCAAAAAGACAGCGAACAGGCCGGTTACACCAGCCCGGTCAGTACTTTGAAACAGGAAGATTTACAAAGTATCAATATGGCAACAACGGAAGATGCCGTGAAATATGAGCCCAGTATTGTCATTCGCCGGCGCTTTATTGGTGATTCTAACGGTACACTTGGCATGCGTGGTTCCAATATGTTTCAGACATCACGCTCGATGGTATTTGCTGACGGTGTGCCGTTGCATTATTTACTGCAGTCACGCTGGAATGGCGCACCACGCTGGACCATGGTTTCCTCCAGTGAAATAGCACAAGTGGATGTGGTGTACGGCCCGTTCTCTGCGGAATATGGTGGCAACTCCATGGGTGGCGTTGTGCTGATTGAAACCAAAATTCCCCAGAAGCAGGAATTCCATATCGATGGCATGTTATTTTCACAAAGCTTTGATGACTATGGATTTGATGACAGCGTTAATGGCTATAAAGGCTTTATGTCTTATGGCGATAAAATCGGCGATCTGAGTATGTACTTTTCATTTAATCATCTTGACAATGAATCGCAACCACAGTCATTTAGAGACAGCTCTATTGACGCTACCGGCACATCTACAACGCTTGTTACAGGCGGTATTCCTGGCAATAATTCAACTGGTAGTTCAAGAATATTTTATGGTGACTCAGGTGTGGTCGATACGACGACAGATAACTACAAAATAAAATTGGGTTATGATTTTGACAACTGGTCTGCATTATTGAATCTGGCTTTTGAAGATCGTAACTCTAGCAATACCGGAAACTCCTATGTACAAGACAGTTTAGGTAATACAGTATGGAGTGGCACAGTTGACCAGGCTGGCGATGTATTTACGATAAATGGCAGTAGGATCGGTGCCAGTGAAAAAGAACGCAACAGTTCGAATGTAGGACTTCGACTTAAAGGTGACTTGAGCGATTCAACACAAATGGAAGTGAATCTGAGCTCCTTTGATGTGTCAAAGGATGAAACACGCTCGTCGTTACTCAATCCAAATGATCCTTTATATACCGGTGAAGGAAAAATCACAGATTTCGGTGATACTGGTTGGCAAACCGCACAAGCAAAGTGGACATTCGATGATGTCGGTGTAGACGGTTTGAGTGTGATTGCTGGTGTGCGCCAGGAAGCCTATAAGCTCAATATTAATGTCTATGATTCTACTAACTATGCACTGGGTACTATGGATGCATTAGCTGATAGCAGTGGTGGTGAATCGAGTATTACAGCGGCCTTTACGCAATTTAACTGGAAGCATAATAATCTTTGGGATACTGCGTTTGGCCTGCGTTATGAATCGTGGAAGAGCGATAACGGTTACTACGACCAAGGTGCTGGCACGCTAACCGATCTGGTGTATACACCATCACGTTCAGAAGAAGAGATATCACCCAAATTCTCAGTAGGTCACAAACCAGCTAAAGACTGGATCGTACGCTACTCTCTGGCAAAGGCTTATCGATTCCCTATCGTTGAGGAACTTTATAGTCAATACGAAGCATACTCATCAGAGAGTCAGGCCAACCCTGACCTCAAACCGGAAGATGGTTTACACCACAATATTATGATTCAGCAGAATCTCAAAAATGGTTATCTGCGCGTTAATCTGTACACCGAAAACATCAAAGATGTGATTGAGTCACAGACCGACACGAGCGGTCCTACCGATGTCAGAACTTTTGTGCCGGTGGATGAAGTGAAAACCACAGGACTTGAGTTTATTGCCAATGTCAAAAAAGTACTGATTAATGACTTGGATATTCGTTTCAATGTGGCTTACACCGATTCAGAGATTATCGAAAATGCAGCGGATCCTAGTATTATAGGTAACCGTTTTCCTCGTATGCCTAAATGGCGAAGCAACCTGCTAGCTACCTACCATATTTCCACTGTCTGGGATCTGAGCGGTAGTCTGCAGTATGCCAGCGACAGTTATGGTCGTTTGGATAACACTGATACTGAAGATAATGTTTATGGCGCGCAGGATAGCTACACTCGCCTGGGCATGAAAACGACCTATCGCTTAAATACCAAGTCCAAAATTGCATTTGGTATTGATAACATAACCGATGAAGTGGCTTATGTGGCACACCCATGGCCAGGTCGTACCATTTTTGTAACAGCCTCGTTTGATATGTAAATAAAACTGAGCAACAAATCCAGTACTCATTATGCGCTATCAACCGGTAACGAGATTGATAGTGTATGAATGAGTGCTGGCATTTACAACTAATGGTCTAAGCAGATAATGATGATGCGAAGCAGTGTTAAGCACAAAGATGTTAACAGCGAGCCTGATTCCCAGTGCACAGATCGCGATAACAAGATAAAAGTCATTACAATGACGCCTGAAAACAGGCAGCTGCATAAGCCGGTTATAACGGCACAGCATGCGATGATCATGGTGGTATTAGTGGTGATTTGTCTGCATGCAGGCCTGTTATTTATGATACTGCATTCATCATCTGTGCATCAGACCACAATAACAGTCCCTACTATTTCCGGTGTTTTGATACAGGCTCCATCAACCGAGGTCGTGAAAGCACCAAGGAAAAAATTAGCTCCAGCGCCCAAACCAAAACACATACCTGCTGCAAAAAAAGCCATAACGCTGCCACCGGTTGAAAAGAAGCCGCCAGCACCTGAAGTTCAGGAAACGATTGATGCAGTTGAAGATAGTGTCGATGTCGAACAGAAGCCAACACCGATTGTTGCACCACGAGTGGATGCAACACGCCGAAGCAACCCGGCACCGGTTTATCCGCGCGGTTCTCTGCGTCGCCACGAGCAAGGTAAAGTCATTCTGGAAGTGCTGATTTTGGCTGATGGTTCGGTTGGTGAAGTACGCATAAAACAAAGCAGTGGTTTTAAACGGCTGGATCGCTCCGCGATGAAAGCTGTAAAACGCTGGCGCTATGTACCCGCACAACAGGGCGACAAGGCAATTGAATACTGGTATCAACAACCCATTGTTTTTTCCCTACGAAAATAAATATTTGAAAATGACCATTGAATTACTTAACCATATAATGACTAAATCCAAGGAATACAATTATGCAAGATAATCCCTATGGCATCGAGGCTCTGTGGCTACAGGGTGATGTGGTAATAAAAAGTGTCGCCTTGATCTTGCTGATTATGTCGATTGCTTCATGGACAATTATTCTGCTGCGCGCGTGGCGTTTGTGGCATTT
>JAUVDT010000033.1 GCA_030595185.1 Gammaproteobacteria bacterium | reverse complement strand
GTTGCATAAGACGATTTCATGATCATGCAGTTTTTCATTCAGACCTGAATGCAAAAAATATAATGTTAGATGATAAAAATAAAATTTATTTGATTGATTTTGACCAGTGTAAATTCAGAAAAGGAAATGATTGGAAGCAAGATAATTTATTACGTTTAAAACGGTCATTAGATAAGTTTAGCTCAAAGTCAGAAAGCTTTAATTATGATGGGGGAAATTGGGACTCTTTGCTGTTTGGTTATAATAAAAGATAAAACTCTAATATATCTTGAAATTGTACCTATACTCTATGGATTGGAGCTTTTTTGAGAATTTTTTGATGAATAGAAATAGTATATTTTGGCGCTTGTTTATACCGTTTGTGGTTATTTTTAGTATTGGTATTACTATCGCTATCGTGTCTATACCACGTTTGTTAGAAGATAATGTAGTGCAGGGTGCCGTTGTAGCTGCAGAGAACAATGTCAATCAATTCAAAGTATTACGCAAATACTATGTAAAAAATGTTGTTAAGAAAGTTTTAAAAGCTTCGAATATGAAGGGGTCTATTAATCATAAAAATGAGCCTAATAGCATCCCCTTACCCGCTACAATGATTCATGATCTGGGTGCCTTGCTTCGAGAAGAAGGTACTAGTCTCAAATTATATAGTGCATACCCTTTTCCAAATCGAACTAATCGAGTCGATGATGTTTTTGCTAAAGAGGCGTGGAATGCTTTATCCGAAGATACTGATCGTGTTTTCACGAAAGTAGAAGAGATAGATGGTATTACTAATGTGAGAGTAGGTGTGGCCGATACTATGGTTACTCAAGCCTGTGTCAGTTGCCATAATAATCATCCACAGACACCGAAAAATGATTGGAAGATTGGAGACTTGCGTGGTGTTCTTGAAATCAATATTCCTATCGAAAATCAGTTAGCAGCAGGTAAAGACCTCAGTATGATGGTGGTGTTTGGGATTATTTTAGCTGCACTTATATTCATCGTAGTTTTCTATGTAATTTATCAAATTTTTATTCAGAAAAAACTTACCCATATTAATAATGCTTTGCATGACATAGCAAGTGGAGATGGTGATTTAACGCAGCGTGTTTCAGCAGATGGTAAAGATGAGATCAGTTTAATAGCTAACTCTTTCAATATATTTATTGAGAAAATCCAAGTTATTATTAAAGAGCTTGGTCAGCAAACCATTAGTTTATCAGCAGCAGCGAGTGAGGTTTCTGTTATTTCAGAAGAAACAAATGCTGGCTTGCAAGATCAGCAAATGCAGACTGAACAACTGGCTACTGCAATGAATGAAATGACAATGACAGTGCAAGAGGTCGCCGGTAATGCTCAGGTAGCTGCTCAAAATGCTGAGGTGGCTAAAAACGAAACTGAAGAAGGGTTTGCCATCATGAAAGTGAGTATTGCAGAAATCGATACGCTTGCGGCGAACGTTGTCGCAGCAGCTGATACGATTAAGCAATTAGAGGCTGACTCAACAAATATTGAAAGCGTATTAGACGTGATTAAAAATATTGCAGAGCAAACAAACTTATTGGCACTTAATGCCGCAATTGAGGCAGCAAGAGCGGGAGAACAAGGTAGAGGATTTGCTGTAGTCGCTGATGAAGTCCGTACGCTTGCATCTAGAACTCAAGAATCTACCAGTGAGATTGAAAGCATGATTCAGCAGCTTCAATTGGCCTCGAAAAATGCCGTTATTGAAATGGAGAAAAGTAAAGAGAGTTCTATTGCAGGAAAAGAAAAAATGGCAGAAACGGGAAATGCCTTATCAAAAATTCAAGCAGCTGTTGATGCTATCACTGATCAAAACCTTTTAATTGCCAGTGCGGCAGAAGAGCAAAATAATGTGGCTGAAGAAATTAACAGAAATGTGGTTACTATCAGTCAAGTTGGCGAGACAACGGCTTCTGGTGCACAACAAACGTCAGCTTCAAGCGTAAAGCTGGCTGAAATTGCAGACAATTTACAGGCTCTTGTGCAACGTTTTAAAGTTTAGTTAAAAATCAATCATGTGCCTGAAAGAAATATTTCAGGCACATTTTTATATCAAATATATATTTTTCAGGCTATTTTAATTAAGGTGTTTTAACTAATATTTCTAAATAGCGTTGCGACATATTATTTTCTTTTGTCATCAGTCTTAGCGCATTATCACCAAGTTCTTTTCTATGTTTTAAATCTGAACTCAGAGAGTTTATAATTTTTATTGTTTCTGTGTCGTTGTGGGCTTGCAGTGATGCATTTTTTGAAAGAAAGAGAGTGTTTTCTGCAGCAAAATTTTCCATCGATGGTCCATATAAAATCGCTTTTCCATAACTGGCTGGTTCTAATATATTGTGACCACCTTTTTTGACAAAGGAACCACCCATAACAACAAACTCAGCATATTTAAACAGACTGTTTAGCTCGCCGAATGTATCAGCAAGATAAATGTTTGTTTTATCTGTAATGGCTTGGTCTTCGCTTCTTATAGATAATTCATGTACCAAACTATGAAGATCTTTGACTATCTCATTTTTTCTTTCGGGATGCCTTGGTGCGATAACTAGTAGTAAATCTTTGTGTTTACTTTTATTCCATAACTCTACTATCTTCTTTTCTTCATTTGCATGTGTAGAGGCAGCAATAACGTAGGGTCTGTTGATGATGTTTATCAGATCTGAGTCATTACTCAGTTGACCTGAAAACTTAAGATTTCCAATCGTTTCAGTTTGTTGTTCGGTTGCACCTAAAGATTGATAGGCTTTATTGTCTTCATCACTGCGGCAATATATTTTGTTTACCTTGCTTAAAGACTTTTTATATATACTTTTAAACCATGGGTTTATGTCGGTAGTGCGTTTAGAAAGTCTGCCGTTGATAATAGTAATAGTAATATTATGTGAACTACAGAGTTGGAACAGGTTTGGCCATAATTCAGTTTCTAAGATAATTAGCTTTTCAGGTTTTATCTTATTTAAAAATCGGCTAGTGACTAATCGGTAGTCTAATGGCAGAAAACAGTGTGTAGCAAAGCTCAGTTTATTACGGCATACATTCGCACCTGTCACTGAGTTTGTAGTGACAAGGATTTCTTTATCTGGGAACTGTTCTTTATATAAAGTGATAAGTGGCGCGGCAGTGATCACTTCACCAACCGATGCGCAATGAAACCAGATTGGGTGGTGGGCTTCTGGTAATTTCATACCCAGACGTTGCCAAAGGTATAAGTTGTCTTTGTTATTTTTATAGTGTTTAAAGCTAAGCCAGATAAAAACAGGTGCTAGCAATAATAAAAATAATTGGTAACTTATTATCATGTTCTTATTTTCATAATATGACAGTCAGTTAATAAACTGATTTTTCTCCGTCAGGTCTGGTTTTGAAACGTTTGTGAACCCATAGATATTGCTCCGGGTTTTCTCTGATTAAACTTTCATTAATTAGATTGATTTGTGCGGCATCTTTGTCAATATCATCTGAAGGAAACGTATCAACGCAAGGCTGAATAAATAATTCATAAATTATTTTTCCACTTTCAGAATCTCTATGGCGTTTAATATAATAAGGAACCAGTGAAGCACCGCTTAATTTAGCAAGACGTGAAGGCGCAGTAATCGCTGTTGCCATCTCATTAAAGAAAGGGGCAAAGATCATGTCTTTACCTCGCAAATTTTGATCCGGCGCATACCAAAGTGCATGGTTATGTTTTAGTGCGGCGATCATCTTGCGCGGGCTGTCGTTACTAATGAGTTTACTGAAATGTTCGTTACGTTTCTTAACCATGAAATAATCAAATAGTTTATTTTTTGCTGGTTTGTAAACAGCTTCTAACGGCACTTTAGTACAGATGATATGGGCGCCAATTTCCAGGCAGGTAAAATGCGATGTTAATAAAATTACACCATTACCTTTGTCTAAGGCTTTAGTGAGGTGATCTAAACCATTAATTTTTGATATTTCTAATAGCTTGTCTTGTCGCCACCAGGCAAGGCCAACTTCAAAAATACCCATGCCCAGGTGTTTGTAATTGGTTTTACATAGTTGCAGAATTTCGGCATTACTTTTTTCAGGAAACGCTATTCTTAAATTAACCATGGCAGTGTGTGCACGAGAAGGTCGTACATAATAAATTAGCATGCCCATAGTAGCACCAAGGAACTCTAACCAGGACATAGGTAGAAAGACTAATAAACGTAATAACGCCAAAAAGAAGGCCGTAGGCCAATATAAGGGATTGAAAATGAGCTTTTTAAACGGAAAATTTTTCAATGTGGCGGCTATCGTTATTATGTGTCGAACATTTTAACAGGCTTGGAATAAATTTGAACGATTTATGACGGCTGCTCAACAAACCGCCATATGATTGAAAGGTTTAATTAGACAACCAGTTGTTAATTATCGTAATGTCATCTTTGTTTAATACGCCAGCCGCTTGTTTAAGCTTTAACATATTCAACAAATAGTCATAACGCGTTTGAGCATAATCTTTTTCAGAACGGTATTGATTACGTAGTGCATTCAATACATCGACTGAGGTTCGTGTGCCAACTTCAAAACCGGCTTGAGTCGCCTCTACAGCCGTTTGGCTCGATAGCAATGCTTGTTTTAATGCTTTAACACTCGCAATAGCTGCATTTAAGCCTAAAAAGGCACTACGAGTTTGTTGTTTGGCGAGTCTTTTTTGTAAGACAAGGTCAAACTGAGCTTGTTGTAATTTAAAGCCGGCTTGGCGGTTTTTAGCTGATGCACTACCACCACTATAAAGAGGAATGCTTAAATTGATGCTGATAGTGGTGTCTTCAGTCTCAGCACTTGCCGCACCGCTTTCATATTCGGTATTGCTTTGAGTCGCTTTTAGACTAAGGCTGGGATAATGCCCGGAACGACTCGCATTTCGACCGGCTTGCGCGGCCTCTAAAGCAAAACCAGCTGCCTTAATGCTCAGGTTCTTTTCTTGAGATGTCAGAGTCCATTGATCGATATCATTCGGTGATGGTACTTCAAGAGGCATGTCTGCCGGCAATGGTGACAGGTTTTCAACTGTCTGGTTAATAATAACCTGCAGCGCTTCTTTGCTCGTCGCCAACTGATTTTGAGCAGCAATTTCTTGTGCTACGGTAATGTCGAATTGCGCTTGTGCTTCTTTAACATCGGTAATTGCTATCAAGCCGACTTCAAAACGTTTTGTAGTTTGCAGTAATTGTTTAGAGACGGCTTTTTTCTCAGCGTTAGCAAAGTTTAAATTATCTTCAGCAGCTAATGCTTTGAAATAATGATCAGCGACTTTAATAGCCAGAGCTTGTTGTTGAGCAGAATAATTGGCAGCCGCTTGTGCAACAGATGCTTTGGCTTGATCGAGTAACTTATAAAGCTGATGATTGTAGAGAGGTTGCGTTAATGTCAGTTTATAACCCTGATTATCTATATCACTACTGCCATTAAAGAAAATAACATCATCAGCATTTGATGTTGTTTGATCATTGTTACCAGTGAACAGGTCAAGTTTGATATTAGGAAGTAATGCCGACTTTGCCAAAGGAATCTCTTCAACAACCGCATCATAACTTGCTTTAGCGGCTAATATCTCTGGATCACCTTGCTCTGCCAACTCAAAACTTTCTAGTAGAGAAAGGGCATAACTGCTTGAGCTAATGAAAAAAGTGCTAAGGAGTAGTGATGCAAAGAGATTGGAAAGCTTCATTCAGGTTGCTCCATCAAATATTAGAATTGGCTAATATACTATGAGGATAGGATTTAGTAAACAGCCATGTCGTGATCAACATCACGAGCCCAGGCATCAACACCACCAGACAGGTTAACCATTTTCTCAAAACCTTCATGTTCAAGGTAATGACAAACATTAGCGCTGCGAATACCGTGATGGCAAATAACGACAATTTCTTGTTTTTTATCTAATTGGTCAATTTTAGTAGGAATTTGGCCCATTGGTATCAATTGGCTATCTTCAATGGAACAAATCTCAAATTCCCAGTTTTCTCTTACATCGAGCAAAAGAGGCAAAGTGGTTGTTTGCTCGAGATAATGCTCGAGCTCAACCGGTGTCATTTCATGCATTATTAAAAACTGAATTCAGGTTCTGGCTGAGTATTTTCCAATGCAGGGATATCAGTTTCAAAAACATTTTCTTCTGACCAGTCATTGTCAGAAACACGAGTGATCAGTTTTGCCTGCATGGCAGGTGCAGCGCCCGTCACAACAAATAAACGGCCACCCACTTCTAATGAGTTTTTATAACATTCTGGTACTTCTGGCATAGAGCCAGTGATCACAATTACATCGTATTCAGGCCTTTCAGCCCAACCCTTAGATGCATCGCCAGTTTCAAGAGTGACATTGCTAATTTCAAGTGAAGTCAGGTTCTTTTTAGCCAGAGGCAGAAAATCGGCATTGATATCAACGCTATAAACATAAGACGCCAGTTTAGCGAGGCAAGCCGTGAGATAGCCGCTACCAGTACCCACTTCAAGCACGATTTCATCGGGCTGGATATTGACTGCTTGTAACAAACGGCCAACTAATATGGGCTTCAACATTTCCTGGTGATTAGCCAATGGCACGGCGTAATCTGTATATGCGGTATTTTTGTGTTGAGCTGGTACAAAATTCTCACGAGGTACTTCTGACATAATCGCTAAAACGTCAGCGTCCAGAACATTCCAGGGGCGTACTTGCTGTTCTACCATGTTAAAACGGGCTTGTTCGAAATTCATAATGAGTTTTCCTGTCGTTCTAATTCTTCTTATGGCCGATATTGTACACAGAGAGTGAAAATTTGGGTAGTTGGATAACTTATACCTCAATAGGGTGTGTTTTTGACCCAAAAACGGTAGAATCTCTCACTTACTTTAGAGGCTAGGGGTGCCAGCGAACTATTTAATATAGGGGACTGTGCTGAGAAATACTCTTAGAACCGAATCTGGGTTGATGCGTGCATCGACACAGTGAAGGGAAGCTTCGGTGGCCACTTCCTCCATTCGGCCCACCACCACGAAAATATAGGTTCATAATAATGAGCGCAATCCCAGAAGATTTCTTGAAAAAAGCGGCAGAACTGTCTGATGACGTAACTCGTCCTTTTAGTAACTCTACAAAAGTTTATGTAGAAGGTTCACGTCCAGATATTCAGGTGCCAATGCGAGCAGTTGAGCAGATGGACACTCAAACCGATGCAGGCGTTGAAAAAAATCCGCCAATTTATGTCTACGACACATCAGGTCCGTACACCGATCCAAAAATTAACATCGACCTAATGAAAGGTTTACCAGATGTACGTGATGCCTGGATTGCAGAGCGTGATGATACCGAACAGCTAGACGGCCCAACTTCTGAATACGGTGCAAAGCGTCAAGGTGATGCTGCATTAGCTAGCTTGCGTTTTGAACATATTCGTAGCCCGCGTCGTGCAAAAGCCGGCAAGAATGTTTCACAAATGCACTATGCAAGACAAGGCATCATCACACCAGAGATGGAATACATTGCCATTCGTGAAAACATGAAGCTGCAAGAAATGCGTGACGATGCGCGTTACGAAAAATTATTACGCCAGCACAAAGGTGAATCTTTTGGTGCTGCGATTCCAGACTTAGTCACAGCTGAATTTGTGCGTGATGAAATTGCAAAAGGCCGCGCGATTATTCCAGCGAACATCAATCATCCAGAATTAGAACCAATGATCATTGGTCGTAACTTCCGCGTGAAAGTAAACACCAACATCGGTAACTCGGCATTGAGTTCATCAATCACCGAAGAAGTTGAAAAAATGGTCTGGTCAGCACGTTGGGGTGGTGACACCTTAATGGATTTATCAACCGGTAAAAATATACACGAAACACGCGAGTGGATTTTGCGTAACTCGCCAATGCCAATCGGTACGGTTCCAATATACCAGGCATTAGAAAAAGTAAACGGCAAGTCAGAAGACTTAACCTGGGAATTATTCCGCGACACATTAATAGAACAAGCCGAGCAAGGTGTTGATTACTTCACCATTCATGCCGGTGTGCGTTTGCAGTATGTGCCATTAACGGCTAACCGTGTAACAGGTATCGTTTCACGCGGTGGATCAATCATGGCGAAATGGTGCTTAGCGCATCACGAAGAAAACTTCCTCTACACGCACTTCGAAGACATTTGCGAAATCATGAAAGCCTATGACGTTTCATTCTCATTAGGTGATGGCCTGCGTCCAGGTTGTTTAGCAGATGCAAATGATGCAGCGCAATTCGGTGAGCTAGAAACTTTAGGTGAACTAACAAAAATTGCATGGGAACACGATGTGCAAGTAATGATCGAAGGCCCAGGTCATGTGCCAATGCAAATGATCAAAGAAAACATGGAAAAAGAATTAGAAGATTGCTTCGAAGCACCTTTCTATACTCTAGGGCCATTGACCACAGACATCGCACCAGCATACGATCACATTACATCAGCAATCGGTGCAGCGAACATCGGCTGGTACGGCACAGCCATGCTTTGTTATGTAACACCTAAAGAGCATTTAGGTTTGCCCAATAAAGCAGATGTACGTGACGGTATCATTACTTATAAAATCTCAGCACATGCATCTGACCTTGCAAAAGGTTTCCCGGGCGTACAGGTTCGTGACAATGCATTGTCAAAAGCACGTTTTGAATTCCGTTGGGAAGATCAGTTTAACTTAGGACTAGACCCAGAAAGAGCGCGTGAGTATCACGATGAAACCATGCCAAAAGAAGCGCATAAAGTTGCGCACTTCTGTTCTATGTGTGGGCCGAATTTCTGTTCGATGAAAATTTCTCAAGATGTGAGGGATTATGCAGCGGAGAATGGTTATTCGGTTGAGACGGCTTTTGATAAGGGGATGAAAGATAAGGCTAAGGAATTCCGCGAAGGCGGGGTTGAAATTTATAAAGAAGTTTAATGTTTGAAGAAAGCCCGCTTAGCGGGCTTTTTTTTGAATTCATTTTGTAAAAAAATATGACATTGAATTATTTTATGAATATGGTATTTTAACGGGGCAATTGGTTAACCAAATATGTGTGTGTTTTTGTTAAGAAGATAGATGGATTCATCATTATAATAATAAATAAGGAAGTATTTAACATGTTAATGAAATTGGTAAAAAAATATTTACTGGCAATAGTGATTTTTGTAGTGTCACCATATGCGGTGGCTAGAGAGATTAGTTATGATTATATTCAGGGAACGTATACTTCTACATCTATTGATTTAGGTGGCTCATTTGGAGATTTAGACGGGGCTGGTTTTGGTATGTCTGGCTCTATTAGCATCTCACCAAATATTGCGTTTATAGTTGGTTTTAGTGCAACCGAATTTGATGAGCTTTTAGGTATTGGAATTGATACAACTGAATTATCACTAGGAATATCCTCTCATAAATCGATGTCTGCAAAAACTGATGTCTTTTTAAGTTTAGCTATGTTTTTCGCAGATATTGAAACAGATAATGGTTTTAGTGATGATGATACTGGGAATGTAATTGGCTTTGGCTTTCGTCACTTAATAGTAAATGATGTTGAACTAAGCATATCCTTATCTCGTGTCGATGTGTTTGATGATACGTCAAATACATTTGGAATAGATGTAAGCTTCTTCTCAAATGATGGTCTTTCATTTGGTGTTGGTTACGCAACTGGTGATGATGTTGATACTTTGTTGTTTAATATTCGTATAGATATTTAATTCGTAGGTTGGACTGAGGAACGAAGTCCAACAGCTTTTAAATATATAGATCAAAGTCAAAAGCTGTCGGTTCCCGCACCGACGGGCGTGTTCATTTTCTTTGGACGGACAAAGAAAACGAACCAAAAGAAATCCGCCCAGTTCACAAGCCCGCATAAAAAGCATGCGGGTTCCCTCATCTCTCCCTAAAAACAGGGCTGCTGCGGAACTCGCACTAAAAAACAGCGCTCAGACATCCTCGCAGAAAACTCCCTGTTTTTAACTCGTTCTTCGGCTTGCTCAAATGGGAAGGGGTAAGTCAAAAACGATAAAGAAAAATCAAAAGATTAAAGAAGAATCAAAAGCTAAAAGGAAGAGCTGGTTAGATTTTGATTCATCCTCCCGATTTAACCAAGCCGAGGAAGGCGTAATATGGACGGGGTTTTCTGCGAGGATGTCTGAGTGGATTATGCTTTTTATAATTCGCGAGTTCCGCAGCAGCAAGTAGGTTGGACTGAGTAACGAAGTCCAACAGCTTTTAAATATATAGATCAAAGTCAAAAGCTGTCGGTTCCCGCACCGACGGGCGTGTTCATTTTCTTTGCTCGCGCGAAAGAAAACGAACCAAAAGAAATGCGCCCTTAATCAAGTTCGCATAAAAAGCATGCGAATACCCTCATCACTCGTCAAAAACAGGGCTGCTGCGGAACTCGCGCTAAAAAGCAGCACTCAGACATCCTCACAGAAAACTCCCTGTTTTTAACTCGTTCTTCAGCTTGCTCAAATGGGAGGGGTAAGTCAAAATCTTAAAGATTAAAGATTAAAGATTAAAGATTAAAGATTAAAAGTACTTATCGGTTTTGATTTACCTGTCCCGTCTCAGTGTTTGCCGTGCATTGTTTCCCTAAAGGGTTAATTTGCCATGGACGGCAAATTAAGTTTTCTTGAGCAGGGATGCGAATGAAAACGACCCGTTAGAGAAGCTAGGCTAAATAAGAAATTTAAGTTAGATAACGAGATGCATATACAATGCACGGGAACCCGCAGGGCAAACAGTGTGAGGGCGGCTTTTTTGGGTACTTTTTCAGCTGTAGGAAAAAGTGCCTCGCCCGCCGGTGCGACTACCGGCAATGCTTGGACAGAGTTATTAATTTACACCTTGTAATGAATCTGAGTTACTGATTTGTTGTAGGTCAGCCACCGCCGCCTTTGACTTTGATCTTAAAGCTGTTGGACTTCGTTCCTCAGTCCAACCTACAAACTATCAACATCCAATAAAGTCAAAAAGTGATTTGCTATCGGTCAAGCACTGATACCTTTAACTTTGATCTTAATTAAGAAAAAATCTAAAATATAAAGCAATAACAATACTTTGCTTTTAATATTCGCAATTAAAGGTTAGATTAGTAACCAATTAATATTGGAGATAGTTATGTTTAAGTGGGTGATTGGCGGATTTTTAATTCTGATATTGTTAGTGTTAGTCATTCAACCTGACTGGTTGGGTGTATTTAAAACGATTTTTCTCGATTACATACAGGCCAATGAATAATTACCTGTCGTTTCGTGATCTCGCCCGCCGGTGCGACTACCGGCAATGTATGGCCATAGTGCATTGCCTACACCTTGCTATAACGTATATGTCTTGTAATAAAAACTACTTAAGTAATACAAACTTGATTTCCGTATTAAGTATCCCTTCAAAATAAGTATCAATTAACAACTCATTACTTTTACGAACAATAGAAAACCCCTCCTGTTGCTTTGGCTTGCTACTTACAAAAGACAACAAACCCTCAGGGTAACTAATATGCAAAGTAACATGATAAGGATAAAACCCATCAAGGAATCGTCGATGATATGGCCCATTGACAAGACTAAATGATAAATCTGGATTCTGATAAAAAATTCTAACTTCAGCACTGATACAAATTTCAGCATTATGCTTAATGTTTTTTAATGTAATACTTTGTTTATTGAGTATTGCTGATTGGATATTCTTTTTCGAAATAAGCCTTAGATTCTTGATAGAGCGATAATAGTAAGTGATATCAACCTCAGGCAGCTTGTCGAGGTAACGATAACACTGGTGTAAATCTACCCAACCATCATCAATGCTTTTTTGACTGATTGTGAGTGTGTTGATTGAGTATAAGGTGTTTTTATTTAACGGTGGCTTAATGAATTTAAGCTTGGCCTCATTTTTTTCTATGGTATCAGTTTCGTCTATCGCATTTAGCCAGCGTTCTTCTGCATCTGTAAAAGCTGATACATTGAGGCTTATGAAAAGCAGTATAAGAAAATGTAAATTCATTGTTCTGGCTTTTAATCTCATATATGGTTTTATGATAATAACTTAGATATATAAGTATCACATAATTACTTTGATAGAGATTACGGTTTTTTATATGGTTGTAATATAATTAGTGTATGAAAAAAATAATTATTTTTGGTAATTCGGGCTCGGGTAAGACAACTTTGGCAAAAGAGCTGGTAGAAAAGTATTCTTTGCCTCATTTAGATTTGGATAGTATTGCCTGGGAAAATACTGATCCGCCTACAAGAAAAGCATTAGGTGATAGTGCCTCTGTTATAAATACATTCATAACAAGTAATAAATATTGGGTTATTGAAGGAGGGTATTCGGATTTATTAAGTTTAGTGATTGATACAGCTAGTAAAGTTATTTTTTTGAATCTTGATATTCAAATGTGTGTTGAGAATTGTAAGGAAAGGCCCTGGGAGCCCCATAAGTATGAAACCTTTGAAAAACAGAACGATAATCTGGATATGTTATTGGGCTGGGTTAAAGAATATTCATTGAGACAGGGTTGCTTTTCATTACTTGCTCATCGCAAGCTGTTTGATAATTTTGAGGGTGATAAGGTGGAATATAATTCAAATATTCATTCACTTAAATAAACTTATAAATTATGAGTAAATAAAAAATAGGCCAGTTACATGGCCTATTTTTTTCACATTAACTAATTTTAATGAATTTGTATGTTTCTTATCAAAAATAAAGTAAAAACTTTGTAACATTCTTTGATTTATACATACATTTTTGTATTAGGGGCTATAAAATGATAATCGCCTAAAACTATTGTTTATAGCCCTAATAAATATGATATCAAACGATAACCATTTCTTTGCTTATTTGCATAAACAGATACCAATAATGATGTTTCTATCCTTGTTCCCGGGCTTAGGTTACGTCTTTCTTAGCTGGGCGCATGGTATTCCTTTAAGAGCTGTGATTTGGTATGGCTTTATTGTCGTTGTTTCTTTTTGGGGGTATCATATTTATCGGGATTATCTTGATAAAAGTTTTACAAAAAAACAGTTAAAACGTTGGTATCTTCACCTTACCCTTTTTTATTACGCTTTTTTCCTGCTCTGGTTATCTATCTTTTTATTGTTTATTACAAAGAATGAACATCAGCTCCATTATATTGCTATCTTCACAGAAATTGGAGCAGCTGTTGTAGCCTCATCATTATTGATGCCAGATAAAAAACTATTTAAACCAAACATCTTAATCTTGATGCTTCCACTGGTTGTCTATTTTTTATTAATAGGTGAATGGTACGGGTACATCTTAGCTATTTTCTCTGCTACTTTAGCCTGGGTACTGATTTATACGGCCAGTAGTAGCCATAAACTTTTAATGCACACTAATTATCAGGCTAATCATGATTTTTTGACCGGTTTATATAACCGGTATTACTTCATAAAATATTTACAAGACTTTATGTCTTCACTCAAAGCATCGAGTCATCGCTCATATTTATTGTTGATAGACCTTGATCACTTCAAAACAATTAATGATTCATTAGGCCATGATATTGGAGACGACTTACTAAAAGAAGTGGCAGAGAGAATTGAAGGGTGTTTGAACTCCCATGAATTTTTAGCGCGTCTGGGTGGCGATGAGTTTGTTATTGTTGGGTCAGAATATGAAAACCTGGAACAGTGCTATTTGCAAGCTGAAAAATTAGCTAATAACGTGCTATTGGCATTGAGAGAAAATTATCTTATAGAGTGTCATAACCTATATATTAGTGCGAGTATTGGGGTCAGTATGGTCTCTGGCGATAGCAATGCGGCTAATCGCTTTATTAAAGAAGCTGATATAGCCATGTATGAAGCGAAAGAACGTGGCCGCGATGGTGTTATCGTTTTTGATGAAGAAATGGCTAAGCGTGTGGCGATGAACCTCGAAATTGAACGTTCATTACACTTTGCACTTGAAAATAATGAGATCTATATGTTGTATCAACCACAACTTAATAAAGATAAAAAAGTTGTGGGGGCAGAGGCTCTTGCTCGCTGGACAAGTAATTCATTAGGTGAAATACCACCAGATGTATTTATTCCTATCGCTGAACAATCGGGTTTTATCATAGAGCTGGGGCGTTTTATTTTAGAAACATCGTTCCGCACACTTAGTATTTGGGATCAGCAAGGCGTTAATATTAAACAGTTTTCAATTAATATAAGTATGCGTCAGTTTTTCTATTTTGATTTTATCGATGACGTGCGTTTGTTATGTAAAGAATATTTAACAGATGAAATGCGAGGAAAAGTTATTTTTGAAATAACGGAAAGTATCATTGCTGAAGATGTTAAAAAAGTAATTAGAATTATGGAGGAAATAAAAGAGTTAGGCATTCGCTTTTCAATGGATGATTTTGGTACGGGTTATAGTTCGTTAAGTTATCTTAAATTACTACCTATAGATGAAATTAAAATCGATCGTTCATTTATTGCTGAACTTAATGAAACACCGACTGATCAGGTGATGATAAGCAGTATTCTCAATATGGCGAAGGCATTTAATTTAATGGTAGTAGCAGAAGGTGTTGAAAATTTAGATCAGTTTGATTATTTGCATGATAATCATTGTGATATTTATCAGGGCTTTTGTTTTTCAAAACCATTAACAGAACAAAAATTTCTCGAGTTTTATCAAAAAACTTAAATTTTAATCAAGACCAAAATCATAGTGTTCTATTTTTGCGACTTGCTCTTCAACCGTTTTAGTTTTTTCTATTAGTCTGAGAAGGTTGGTGTGCTCATGATCGGCCATACCGTGATTAAGATAGCGATCGGCTGCAAATAAAACTTCGAGCAGGTGACTTAATCGATAGTGGTGGTTGAGTAAACTTTTAGCAAGAAAATCCGGATCATCGCCATGCTCTTTCATAATCATGGCTCTTCGTAATGCTGTTTTGAGTTCTTCGTCAGTGGGTTTACTCATGACTATATTCCATAACTTTAATGATTTTACTACTTAAAAATATAGCACATCTTGTTATAAAAACTTATTGGGTGTTTATTTAAGGGAGTAGAAAACAACAGACCAGAAAAGGCCTCTAAAAGTTAATACCGAGTAGCTGAGTGCTACAGCTACTCGTATGGCATTTAAGCGGCTTTTCTAGCGCGTAAAGCGGCTGGTTTATGAATAAAAGGTTTAAGCTGGTTGATGAGCAACATACGCTCGTAACCACATTCAAATTTTACTACTGCAAATCCATGTTCACTGATTTGGCTGATTATTACTTCTATGCCCGTGCTTTTTACGCGTGCTTTCTCACCCACTTTAAAATCAGATTGAGCCATTTTGGATCCCCTTTTATTTTAAGTTATTCCTGCGTAAATCGATGTTACGGGCTAAAGTTATACCGATTTATCACCTAAGTCAACTATCTTATTGTTTTTATTGGAGATATGGTGTTTTTATTTTTATAGGTAGGTTAAGTCTGTATATTCCAAATTAATATAAGTTATTGATTATATAAATAAAAATAGTTGTGGTGTTGAATCCAATAAGGTAGCTTTGTTTACTTAAATTTATACAATAATTTGGCATGATGACTTGGAGAATAACGACATGATAGGAAAGAAAAACATTGTTTTTGGCTTTTTGTACTTAGTACTGACAGCGGCTTTAGGGCCATTAATGGTTAATATGTACGCTGACTTTGGTGCCGCTACGGTAGAAAAACAAGTTTCAGTAGGGCGTTTGCAAGCCCTGCAAGAAAATGAATTTGAAGAAGACTTAGAGTCATTAAATGCAGAAGACATTGCTAAAGCTAATACAGCGGGTATTTTAGGTTTAAACAAGTTAATGAATACAGAAGCACCTATTGATGCCATAAAGGGCGGAGCGCATGCTCACGGTAACCTGGAGGCTCTGTTAAATATTGTTGTTGGTTTAGTGATTGGTCTTCTGACCGTTGCGGTATGGTTAAAACAGTTAGTGAGTTGGTTATTTTTGGTAGGAACGGTGATGCATTCGGGCATGTTGTATTTGTCGGTTGTGTTTGAGTTTTCCTGGGCGGAGACATTATTACAAACAGGAATCGGTCCGATTTGTATTTTATTGGGATTATTGACGGCAGGGGTAGCCGCCTGTATTGGAATTAAAGACCCAGCGGCCAGCTAACCGAATAGCTGGCTAAGTTGGGAGACTAAAACTATAGGTATCAATAAAAATGGGGCTTTCGCCCTGTTTTTATTAAGCTACATTTAATGCCGCTTGTTGTCTGCTTTCTCTTATCAATTCGTTCAGCATTAACATGCGACGATAACCAAAATCGTATTCAACAATGGCGATACCATGACCGCTAATTTTTTGAATCGTTACTACGTGGCCGGTAGATTCAATTCTTACACGGCTACCTTCAGTAAATTGGCTTTTAGTGAATTTAGTCATTATTCATTCCATAAATATTTGTAATAAGTGTAATTTAGCGAATAAATGATGAAAAGCCACACATTTACACCTAAACGGTTGTTTTAAGAGATTTTTTTACACTTTGATGACATTTAGAAACATTTAGAACTTCCCCTTGTGAAAAAGGGGAAGCTTTGCGGACATAATCAGGAAAATACGTAACGTAAAAAGCGCATTAATATGTTTTCTTGTTGTGCAGCAGGGCGAGCACTATTAACAGTTTCAACTGTTTCAGCTGGCTTAGCAGCGGACGTATCCACTGCTTTTTTCTCAGCAGGCTTTTTCGGTGCTTGTTGAGTGTTCTTCGCTGGTTTCTTCTGGTGCTTATCGCGCTTTTCATTGAAGTCTTTTCTATGAGCCGGTTTGGCTTTAGAAAGACGCTCAATTTTTGCAGCCGGTTTTGGCTTAACCAATAAATCAGCAGTAACCGACTCATTTGGAATAGTGTGGCCGATATAATCTTCTATATCCGGTAAATAATGAGCGTAGTCTTCACAAGCAAAGCTCATGGCATTACCTGTCGCGCCAGCGCGTCCCGTACGGCCAATTCGGTGTACGTAATCTTCAGATGTCTGAGGTAAGTCAAAGTTAAAGACGTGGCTAACATCAGGGATGTGTAATCCACGAGCTGCGACATCGGTAGCAACTAATACAGATGCTTCACCATCCTGGAACTTTTTCAGTAATGATTCACGTTTTTTCTGTGGTACATCACCTGACAGAATCGCAGCTGTAATATCGTTTCCAATAAGAAAGGCATAAATCTTATCGGCCATACGTTTGGTGTTAATGAAAACAATCGAACGTTCTGGTTTATCTCGTTGCAGCAAACCCAATAGCAAAGGAATTTTTTCATCGTTGGCTGGGTAATAGACTACTTGCGTAATGCTATCGGCAGTACGTGTTTCAGATTCTATTTTAATGCTTACTGGTTCATTCATATGCACATAAGCGAGTTCGCTAATGCGTAAAGAAAGTGTTGCTGAGAACAGCATGCTCAAACGTTTTGATGGTTCTGGGCAGGCATTTAATAGATAACGAATATCATCGATAAAGCCGAGATCAAACATACGATCTGCTTCATCCATTACAACGACTTCAACGGCATTTAATTTAAAAACACCCTGTTTGAAAAAGTCGATAACGCGTCCAGGGGTTCCAATTAAGATATCCACGCCGCTCTCTAAATGATCGCGTTGCTTTTGGTAGTCTGTGCCGCCGTAGGCAAGACCCATTGATAAACCCGTATAGCTGCCTAACAGTTGTGCATCTTTATGGATCTGAATTGCCAATTCACGGGTTGGTGCAATAATAAAAGCACGAATCTGATTCTTTTTGCGATCTTCAGGTGCAGGCGTTGTGAGTAGTCGATTAAAAAGAGCAACTAAGAAAGCAGCTGTTTTTCCAGTACCTGTTTGTGCTTCACCGGCAATGTCTTTGCCAGCTAAGGTGGTGGGTAAACTGTCAGCCTGAATCGGAGTGCAGTACTCAAAGCCTGCTTCATCAAGGCCTTGCATAATGCTTTCAGGGAGGTCGAAACTGCTATAGGGTGTTTTTGAGAGGTGTTGGTTATCATTCATGGCGCGTAGCATAACGTAAAAAGCAGTTTTTCGCTGTAGATTTAATAAAAAAAAGGCGTTATTGTGTCTATCGTGTTCGCTTTGTTGGGCAAATCGTATACAATTAAGTTTCTATGACATTACCCGTCGATCCAAAACTCCCGTTCTTCCATTAATATTTATATTATTAATTCAAGTATTGGTCTTTTTTGGAATTGACTGAAATATTTTAAAACCCGGAGGTTTTATACTGTGAGCGATCAAATTGTCTATGTGACAGATGATAGTTTTGAGGAAGAAGTACTTAAGTCTGATATACCTGTTTTAGTTGATTACTGGGCTGAGTGGTGCGGACCTTGCAAGATGATTGCACCGATTTTAGATGAAATTAGTGCTGGCTATGCAGGCAAGCTTAAAATAGTAAAACTGAACATAGATGATAACTCCGGTACACCACCTAAATATGGTATTCGTGGTATTCCAACATTAATGATGTTTAAAGGTGGTGATGTTGAAGCGACTAAAGTTGGCGCATTATCAAAATCACAGCTAACGGCATTTATTGATAGTAATCTTTAAATTGCCGTTTTTTACGTCGTCTCAACTGGACGACGTAAAAAAAGCGTGCTAGTCTCCAGTCTTCTCGTTGATCTTTTCCAACACTTTTCCTTTTGCCGCACTTCCAGGCAAAAAAATAACGAATTGAAATGTGTCCGTGATTTAACTATATATATTAATCAAAACTATTAACGATAAATTTAAAAAACTAAATCAGTTTTAAACCTAATCAAATCTTTCTAAATACCAATCAAACCCATCCTGGATATTTCTATATAATATGAATCTTACCGAATTAAAACAAAAAACACCGACAGAATTAAGTGACATCTCACAAGGCATGGGGCTTGAAAACCTTGCTCGATCTCGTAAACAAGACATCATATTTGCCATATTAAAAGCACATGCGAAAAGCGGTGAAGATATATTTGGTGATGGTGTACTAGAAATTTTGCAAGATGGTTTTGGTTTCTTGCGTGCAGCAGACAGTTCGTATTTAGCCGGGCCTGACGATATTTATGTCTCTCCAAGTCAGATCCGCCGCTTTAGCTTACGAACGGGTGACACGATTTCTGGAAAAATTCGCCCACCTAAAGATGGCGAACGTTATTTTGCCATGCTCAAAGTTGATACCATTAACTACGAGCCACCAGAAAATGCAAAACACAAAATTCCTTTTGAAAACTTAACACCATTACATGCACAAGAACGTTTACGCATGGAAATCGGTAACGGTAGTTCGGAAGACATTACGGCTCGTGTGATCGATTTAGCATCACCGGTTGGTAAAGGTCAGCGTGGCTTGATTGTATCGCCACCCAAAGCAGGTAAGACGATGATGTTGTCAAATATTGCAACGTCAATTGCGACTAATCATCCTGAGTGTTATCTGATTGTATTATTAATCGATGAGCGTCCTGAAGAAGTAACAGAAATGCAGCGTATGGTACGTGGCGAAGTGGTTTCCAGTACTTTTGATGAGCCTGCTAGCCGACATGTACAAGTTGCGGAAATGGTTATCGAAAAAGCAAAACGTTTAGTTGAACATAAAAAAGACGTTGTTATCTTGCTTGATTCTATTACTCGTTTAGCGCGTGCATATAATACCGTTATTCCTTCATCAGGTAAGGTACTTACCGGTGGTGTTGATGCACACGCATTGCATCGTCCAAAGCGTTTCTTTGGTGCAGCTCGTAACATCGAAGAAGGCGGTAGTTTAACGATTTTAGCAACGGCATTAGTGGATACCGGTTCGAAAATGGATGAAGTTATTTTCGAAGAATTTAAAGGTACGGGTAATATGGAAATCCATCTGGATCGCCGTATTGCAGAAAAACGTATTTACCCAGCGATCAACATTAATCGTTCAGGTACTCGTCGTGAAGAATTGATGACTAAAGAAGACGAGCTACAAAAAGTCTGGCTCTTGCGTAAAGTTATACACGGTATGGATGAAGTAGAAGGCATGGAGTTCTTATTGACTCGTATGCAAGCAACAAAAACAAATGAAGAATTTTTCGATGCAATGAAACGTTAAGTCTCATTTTGTCGTTAATATAAAACAGGGGCTTTAGCTCCTGTTTTTGGTTTGAAGCAGCATAAAATGTCTCGAAGAAAGGCATTTTAAGGGAAAAGCTTAAAATTAAAGATAAAAGACCGGTTTCATAGGCTATTTGGCAAAAAATTATTAAAAAGTAGTCTAAGCTTAAAAACAATAAAGTTAAGTCCCTGAGGTATTTATATAATGAAAAAAATTCAAAACACACTCATCGGTGCCGCAATTGCGTTGGCATCATTTCAAGCAGCAGCATTACCCTTTGGTGGTGTCGATGCGCGTTCATTAGCGATGGGTGGTACAGGCGTAGCGGCAGGATCAATTGCCAATGCGAGTACATTTAACCCAGCATTATTAGCGGCATCTCGCGAAGATGAAGACTTTAACTTTTCATTAGCGCTTGGTGTGCTGGTTCGCGATGAAGACAATATGATTGATGCGTTGGATGCGTTACAGGCCACTAATACAAATGGTAATGATTTTATTCAACAATTTGATGCCGATGTGAATACATATATTGCAGCATTTGGTACTGCTGGGGAACCGGCTGCTGCATCTCAATTACAAATTAGTGCTGATGCACTAACAGTGGGATTGAATAATTTAAATAATAGGCCGCTAGAGTTGGGCGTGAACTTTGGTTTAAATGTAACTATTCCTGGTGAAACTCTAGGTATGTCAGTCTTTGCTAATTCTCGAGGTGTTGCTGCGGGTACAGTTTTTATTGACGCTGCTGATACGGGTATTATTACTCAAGCAACCGATGATATTTTAAATGGTACTAATACCCTTACTACTGATCCATTTGCGGGTGGCTTAGCTTCAACATTATCATTAACAGGTGCGGCTGTTACAGAGGTTGGTATTGCCTTTGGTACTAAGTTATTTGGTATAGCCCTTGGTGTGACACCTAAAGTAGTTCAAGTTGATTCAATTTCTACAATTCAGGCTTTGGATACAGCAAGTACGTCCTTTCCGAGTACGGGAGAGTCTTTCTCTGATGCTAACTTCGATGTAGGTATGGCAATGGATCTTGGCTTATTCAAAATAGGTGCTGTTGGTAAAAATATGATCGAGCAAGAATACACATTGATTACTGGTGAAAAAATTATAATTGAACCTCAATTGCGTGCAGGTGTTGCTCTAGATTACGATTGGATTACGATAACAATGGATCAGGATTTAACAGTCAATAAAGGTGTTATCACGACCGGTGTTGCACTTGTAGATGAAAGTAGAGAATCACAATATACGTCTGTTGGCGTAGAATTCGATTTATCATTGGTACAAATTCGTGCGGGTATGCGCTCTGATAATACGGGTAATACTGAGGATGTATTAACCGCAGGTATTGGTATTCATGCACTCGCTACTGTTGATATTGCAGTAGCTGGTAATGACCAAGGTGTTGAAGCTGTGATTCAAGTTGGTTTACGCTGGTAAGATTTTTTCCAGACACAACAAAACCGGCCTTAGCCGGTTTTTTTGTGTCTGGATGAATGAAGTCGTAAGTCCAAAGTCAGACGTCAAAATCCTTAGGGGTTAGACTTCTGACTTTAGACTACCGACTTACGACTTCTGACT
>JAUVDT010000122.1 GCA_030595185.1 Gammaproteobacteria bacterium | reverse complement strand
AGGCAATTAAAAGACCGTATAACGCCAGGCTTCCTAACGGTTTGATTATTTCTACTCATGCTTTGCAAGCCAGTATTGGTTCAACGGTAGTAGATTAGTAGGCTATAGATTTTTTGTATAGGGGGTTAGTCTTTCTATACTCGACGGCTGACCGTTTTAAGGATAATCTAACGGCCAATAATTTTGCGGCCAATAATCAATAATATTGAGGATAATCTAAATGTTCATGATCAATCCCTTTGCCGAGCTTTCGGCATCCATACCACCCAATGTAATGCAGGGCTATCTCATCTTGATGGTCATTCTGGTTGCAGGCGGCACAATACTGGACATGATTCATAAAAAAAGCGCGCAGTACTTTTTCGAAAATTCGAAAAAGGCGAAGAAGAGTGCCAAGCGTACTGTTAGTGGTGGGGAAAGCATGGGGCTTGCCGTTTCAACGGTAGCCAGCGAAGTATTAACGTCTTCTGAGTTCTGCAATCCCATTCGTAGAATGTCCCATCTGTTGATAATGTACGGTTTCATCATCTTTGTTGTGACGACCGCCTTGATGATTTTCGGTAATACAGCCGCTATTTTGCCACAGCTCTGGCACATCGGTGCATTGATGCTGGCTGTTGGTGGTTACTGGTTCTGGTTCTTTATCCGCGTTGATGTTTCTGCGGAAGGCCTTTCATGGTTCCGTTTTGAGCGTGCAGATTTGTTTATCGTCTCGCTTCTCGCAACCTCGACTTTTGCATTGATCTGGTCCTTTACTGGCGGTGGATTAACTATAATCTTTGCTTTGTTTATCCTCTCTAGCACGGTCCTTTTTGGCGGCGTGTACTTTTCCAAGTTTGCGCACATGTTCTTCAAGCCTGCCGCAGCACACCAGAAAAAAATGACTGTAGCGGATGGTTCAAGAGAGAATTTACCCGTTGATTTCGATCTGACGGATCCAGAAGTACAGAAAGCGTTTCCGGATATCCCACAATATATGGGCGAGAAGCCAGAATACATGGGTCACGGTATCAGACGTGAAAAACCAAACCATTACTAACACTAATTTTAAGAAATAAGAGAGAAATATTATGCCAACTTTTGTATATATGACTCGTTGTGATGGTTGTGGACAGTGTGTTGATATCTGCCCATCTGACATCATGCACATCGATAAAACACTTCGACGTGCTTACAACATTGAACCTAACATGTGCTGGGAATGTTACTCCTGTGTAAAGGCCTGCCCACATCACGCAATTGATGTGCGTGGTTACGCAGATTTTGCTCCACTAGGTAGCTCGGTACGAGTCCATCGTGATGAAGAAAAAGGCACCATTGCCTGGCGCATCAAGTTCCGCAACGGCAAAAAAGACATGCAACTTTTGGCGCCTATCACCACTAAGCCCTGGGGTTCAGGCCATACACAGCTAGCTGATGTAGCGGCACCAGTTGATGAAATGCGCAACAGTGAGCTGTTGTATAACGAGCCTAAGTATGTCCGCATGGATGACGGTGGCTTGCACACACTGGAATCAAATGGTTTGGAAATTAAAGAAGGGGTTTACTACTAATGGGCTACAAGACAATTATTGAAGACAACATTGATGTCTTGGTTGCAGGTGCGGGCCTCGGTGGTACCGGTGCGGCATTTGAAGCAAGATATTGGGGCAAGGACAAAAAAATTGTCATTGCAGAAAAAGCCAACATCGATCGTTCTGGTGCGGTAGCCCAGGGCCTTTATGCGATCAACTGCTACATGGGAACGCGTTTCGGTGAGAACAACCCGGAAGATCATGTACGTTATGCACGTATCGACTTAATGGGTATGGTGCGTGAAGATCTGGCATTCGATATGGCGCGTCACGTTGACTCTGCGGTACATCTGTTTGATGACTGGGGTCTGCCGATAATGAAGGATACCAAGACCGGCGCGTATCTGCGTGAAGGTCGTTGGCAGATCATGATTCATGGTGAATCTTACAAGCCTATCGTTGCAGAAGCCGCGAAAAAGTCAGCAGACAAAGTATACAACCGCGTCTGTGTTACCCATTTGTTAATGGATGATGCTAAAGAAAACCGCGTTGCCGGTGCCGTTGGTTTCAACGTACGTACTGGTAACTACCACGTATTCAAGTCCAAGACTGTTGTCTGTGGTGCTGGTGGTGCTTCTAACATTTTTAAACCACGTTCAGTGGGTGAGGGTGCGGGTCGTGTTTGGTACGCACCATGGTCTTCAGGTTCTGCGTATGGTCTTATGATCGAAGCAGGCGCGAAAATGACGCAAATGGAAAACCGTATCGTACTGGCTCGATTCAAAGATGGTTACGGTCCTGTAGGCGCATACTTCTTACACCTCAAGACGTATACACAAAACTGTAATGGCGAAGAGTACGAATCAAAATGGTTCCCTGAGCTGCAGGAAAGGGTAGGTAAGGAATACCTGGATCCAGAAGCTTCGCACGCAACGCATCGTCCTATTCCGACTTGTCTGCGAAACCACGCAATCATCAACGAGGTGAATGCAGGTCGTGGTCCTATCTACATGGTCACAATGGAAGCCTTCCAGGATCCTCATTTAGAAGAAATTGGGTGGCATAACTTCCTGGGCATGACTGTTGGTCAAGCGGTACTTTGGGCAGCAACTGATGTTGATCCTAAATATGAAAACCCAGAATTAACAACTTCTGAGCCATACGTCATGGGTTCACATGCAACAGGTTGTGGTGCATGGTGTTCAGGCCCTGAAGATGTATCACCAGATGAGTACTTCTGGGGTTATAACCGTATGACGACTATTGAAGGCCTGTTTGGTGCGGGTGATGCGGTAGGTGGTACACCTCATGCATTCTCTTCAGGTTCTTTCACTGAAGGTCGTCTGGCTGCCAAGGCTGCTTGTAAGTACATCGACGACGGTAAGGCCGAAGGCATCAATGTTTCTGACGCTCAGATCGCACGTCGTAAGGAAGAGATCTTCAAGCCGCTGGAAACTTATAAAGTTTATAGTAACGAAGTAGTTGCCGGTACTGTTAACCCTAACTTCCACAACCCAAGACAAGGTCTTGACCGTCTGCAGAAACTGATGGATGAGTATTGTGGTGGTTTTGGTGTGAACTACATGACTAACGACAAGCTTCTACAAATCGGTCTCAAGAAGATGGCGATTCTGGGAGAAGATCTGGAAAAAATCGCTGCGTCAGATGTCCATGAGCTACTGCGTGCATGGGAATTGAAGCATCGTTTCCTTACTTCTGAAAGTGTGTTCCAGCATACGCTGTTCCGTAAGGAAACTCGCTGGCCTGGTTACTACTACCGTGGTGACGCGATGAAGCTGGATGATGAGAACTGGCATGTATTAACCGTTTCTCGTCGTGATCCTAAAACAGGTGAGTACACGATGGAAAAAGCGCCTCTGTACCACCTTGTAGGTGATATCGAAGACAAAGATCTGGCTAAATTGAAAGCCGAAGGTCACCACTAAGCGACGTTTTAAGCAAATAAGGGCTTAAATTTTTAAGCCCGTTAAAACATATTTGCAACACAAAAAAGGACTGACATATATAATGTTGGTCCTTTTTTTATCCAACTTTTATTTAAGCAGGGTGATGATACCCGCGCTGAAGATAAGCTTAAGTAACGCTGAGTCATATTGAGACAGTTAGATGAATATTATTGAAAATACAGATGAAGAAATTTTAGAACAAGCACACCCAATGTGGGCAGATCTTGTTAAGTATTCTAATGAAGGAAACTATGGTGCTTTCACCCGCAACTTCTCGGCTTCATTTATGAAGGGTGCGAATGAAGTTGAAATGGGAAAGCAGTTTGCAAGAAGTGATCTAGCGAAAAACCTGTCAGATGATTATTCATATCTTGGCATGATACGCCGTGGTGAACATGTCACCGTTCTTTATAAAGTGATTCATAAAGAAAGCAAAGCTGAATGGCTGGGACGATTAGTGCTTGGTTATGAAAAAGATAAAGTTAAAATTTTTGGCGCTACTTTATTTTAAACGACAATTTTAAACATCATGTTTCTAATAATTTTGTTTTTGAAAAACCAAGATTCTAGAAATAGTTTAAAAAGAGTTAGCTAAAACAGGTTAGATTAAATATGTCAGATACAATCGAAGACGAAAAATTCGTTGAGCTAAATTATAAAGTCGTCGATGACAAAACCGGCGATGTACTTGTTACCGTTGATTACCCAATTGGTTATGTACATGGGGTCAACGATGTCATGTCAGAAGACGTGACCAAGCATCTTTATGGTAAAAAAGTCGGCGACATTATTGATGTGCCGGTGGATACAAGGTTGTTATACGGCGAGCGAGATGAGTCATTGGTATTTACCGATAACATTGAGAATGTGCCAGAGGAATACCGTGAAATCGGCATGACCATCACCATGGAAAATGAAAAAGGTGAACCCAAAAGTTTTATCGTGACGCGTTTTGATGACAAAACTCTAACCGTTGATGGTAATAACCCGCTGTGTGGCAGAGACGTCACATTCGTGCTGGAAGTTTTGGCTATACGTGAAGCGACTGAAGAAGAAGTCGATCTTGGTGGCGCTGTGGATGCTAATCCTGAACTAAATGAAATCCTCGAACGCGCAGAATGAAGTACTCAAATAACGCGATATTCTACCCGGACAACCGGGCTCTTGAGCATGCAATAGCCACTTCACTTAGCCTGCTTAGTGAAGAGGTAGCGGCCTTAGCAGCCCCAGATACCACGGCAACTGTCGCTGATAATTTTATTCATACAAGGGGCAATTACGAACAGCAACAATTTAGTTCCAATATTCTCGAACCTATGCGCGAGG
>JAUVDT010000080.1 GCA_030595185.1 Gammaproteobacteria bacterium | reverse complement strand
ATGGCACTTACTTAAAGAAAAATGTTAAAAGTACCCGTCATTCCGGTATGATTTTGAGCCGGAATCTAAAGGTTTTAGACTCTGGATTCCCGCTAAAAGCATGCGGGAATGACGAAACACCCTTAAGTAAGTGCCATTCTGCTCTGACCCCAGTTATTGAGTTTTCCATTGATGTTGTCGTGAATATAATCAATGACCGAGATTAGGCGTTGTCGGTAATTTGCACGTGTAGTTTTTTCATTAACGATCTCCATTTCAGAATTTCCATGTTAACCATTCAACATTAATAATGATTGCTGTTTTTTTACAATACGTAAAGCTTTAATGGTGAAGAGGCAATAAAAACTAATCACATAAAAAAAGCCCGGCAGTACCGGGCTCGATAAAGGTAATAAATTATTTTTTAAAAATCAATACGGGTAAATACACGTCCATTATTGAAAGTACTGTTATTTCTTAAATCACGATAACTCACTTCCGGGTACCATGAACCGCTGCCACTCGGTAATGTAATCATGACATCCTTGGTTTGCCCCGGTGATATCTCAATAGATGAAACACTGCGAGATTGCGGTAAAGCAAAACCATCGATGTTATGCAAAACAAAGTTTCGACGACTACCATTACTATCGCGCACTTCGAACCTTGCATTAGAAGAATGGAGTCCCATCAAGCGGATTGCTATATTTGCACCCGGAGTAGCCGTTAATATTCCTGCCGGTGTGCCTGTACTCAGGCCTTCCTCGCCGTTTATAAGGAAATAACGCGGATTGTAATCAGCAAAGACTGGCGAATCCTGCACTGCAGTATGGTATGCCGGATCAACCGTACTCATCACCATATTCCATTCAAAGTCATAAGTTGGGCCACCGCTGTTAATACGGTTGCTACCATCTTTAACAATCAGGGCTCCGTACATGCCCATCTCCAGATGTTTTACCGTATGCACATGGCAGTGATACATATGGCTACCAACATAACGACTATCTACCGAGAAGCTATAAGTGTCGCCATTCACAGCAGCACCTGTTTCCGGTACACCATCTTCTGAGGTCGGTACATCGACACCGTGAGGGTGAATAGTATGACCGTTATAAGGTGCTTGTTCCTGAGGTGCCATCATCATGTTAAGCGTAATGTTTGCTTGCTGACCAACACCCAGTTCCAATACCGGGCTTGGTAATGTGCAACCACCTCCGCCTCCCATGCCGTCCTGACAGAAGACCCAAAAGTTAACATTGTTGCCATCACTCATGGTTCTGTTAAGTTGACGAACCACCAGGGTGACATTGGTCGCATCCAGCACAGGAATTGTTGTAGCTCCACCACCACCCATGCCACCACCACCAGTCATACCGCCGCCGTCACCTCCGCCATCAGTCATACCTCCACCGGATGTTCCTCCAGAAGTAGTACCTACATTCACGCTAACATCTCTGGGGCTAAAGCTGATATCTGCACGCGTATTTTGCATTAGATAAGTGCCCGTATTATTTGAAGACACATTAACAGTTGCTGAGAAGCTCCCGCCGGCATTTGTTTGTACCTGCAAATAACCACGGTCTGTTCTGACCCGGAAGCGTGACATATTCGATGAAGCACCTGTCGAGATGTTTAAACCGGAAGGCAAACTCCAGCGGAACTCACGCTGACTACCACCATCATTACCACTGATAGTCCACGACCCGGTTTCACCCTCTGCAACAGTAACAGCATCAGTTGACAAACTGGCACTGGACGAACCACCACCTGAAGTCATGCCGGAATTATGACCCGCATAAATTGAAGGAACAAAAAATACTGATGCAAAGATACCTGTGATTACATTTTTTAAAATCATTTTAATATTCATGGCATCCTCCCTTAATGTGCAATGATCATAGCGGCGGTACCATTCAGGTAGACACCATTACCGGTTTCCATCTGAGCAGTATGCACATGCATGGGATAATGACCGGGCTGATTGAGTTGATACAGCACCATGGCTGTACTGCCTGCTTTAACATTTATGGTGTCCTGCCATTCAAAGTTACCCAATCGATTTCCATTACGACTAATCACTCTGAAATGGTTACTATGAAAATGCAGCGACTGATCGTACTGCCCGGCATTCACTATACGAACGATAAATGTTTCGCCCACCGTACCTTCAATATTGGTGCTTGCATCACCCATCGCCTGAAATCCATTCATTCCATTCATCAGGAAGTAGTTAGGCCGGTAGGTTCCGGTATTCACATTACCACCGCCAATGGCTACATTGTTCCAGCGTGGCACATCCATATCGTTAATCACCCACAAGCGTTCCTGATCAAAGGAAGGGCCACCACTCCAGGCTCGGGTACTGCCCGCCGAAGGACGCACAACAACAGCGCCTAACAAACCAAGTGAACGATTAACATTATTGGCTAAGGTATCGCGATAAAAAAAGACACCTGAGGTCGGCGTATTAAGGGTATAGATTCGACTACCACCCGGCGGGATTGCTGTGGTATCTGAAGTAACGCCTTGCACCACAAAGTTATGATCACGGTTATGATTATTGACAACCTCAACCGTAATCGTTCCGCCTTCAACTGCATTAATCACCGGGCCGGGAATTCTTCCCGCGCCACCGTTAATATCTGTGTAACCCCAGATTGGTAATGAAGTTGCTCCGTTACCAGAATCAGGACTGGCTGTTATATCAACCTGACCACTATCAACGTAGAAAGTGTAATCAGCTGTACCCGTTCCCCCTGATGGTGGAGGTGTCGTCGTACCTTCATCCGGTGGAGGAGCTGTAGTACCACCTGTTCCTCCAACATTAATAGAAACATCAGCTGGATTAAGATTAATTTCCGCGCGAGTGTTATTTAATACAAAGTTGCCATCATTATTGGCAAAGACATTAATCGTTGCAGAAAAACTGCCTCGCGCATCACTTTCAACTTTGATGCGCATTTTTTCCCAGTCAATTTCAAACTTTTTGAGATTAGATGAGCCACCTTTGCTCACATTCAGGCCTGCTGGTATGTCCCAGCGGAACTGAAACTCATCATCCCCATCATCATTGCCACTGATCGTAAATGATCCCGTTTCACCTGCACTGATATTAATTGTATCGACAGATAAACTGGCTGTAACAGCCCAGGAAAAAGGTATAAATAAGAAATAAAATAATAAAAAACCGAATAGTTTTTTAAATGCAGATCTCCGCTGACCGGGGGATGCTGTATTCATGATTCGTCTCCTCTTTATACAAACCTGAAAACATAGAATGACAAAACCCTGCAGTTTTTCTGTATAAGGGTTTCTATGTAGACAGCATAAACAGGAGAACAACAAATCGCTTGTGACAATTATCACAAAGCGCCGTATATCATTTTATTAGAATTTAATTAAAGAAAAGTTTATTTTTTATAAGTTGTTAATTTATATTAATATATGTATTTCACCGCGACCTAATTTAATACAGCCCTGTCGTTCAAGCACTTTAAGCAAACGACTAATTACCTCCCGTGTACTGCCAAGTTCACGGGCCAGTTTTTCGTGAGTGATTTGAATAAGGTTATTATTATTTTCTTTTGAGAGCCTGGCAAGCATGCAGATCAAACGGGTATCAAGGCTTTCAAAAACCGTTTCTTCCATTAACTCCAGTACATTATGAAAACGACTGGTTAAACTAATCAGCATAAACTCACGAAAAGGCTCATGCACAGCCATTGCCTGTAAGAACTGATCACGACTTAATGCAACCGCTGTAATATCTGTTTCTGTTTTAGCAAATGCACCAAAGTTTTTTTGTTTCATCATGCCATTAACACTCAGCACACAAAGCTCACCGCCATGTGTTCGATAGAGAGTCACTTCACGATCACTTGGCGTCTGCTGATAAACACGCACGCAACCATCTATTAACAACATAAATTGCATACATGCTGAGCCAGGATGCATTAATATTGTTCCAGCCGGGATAGATATATCTGTCGCCTGACTGATAATATTATTCCACTGCTCATTGCTGCCCTCTAAGCAGGGATATGTTTGGTACAGATCAGTCTTTACAAGTTGTTCAACTGGTAAATCAGTAAAACTATTGGAACCAGATGCTTCAAATAAAGATTCCATAGCTCCCTCCATCCTTTTCTATGAGAACAATGACTATAGTGTGTTTATTTTAATGACAACAATAAAAAATTATCATGACGTTTATTAAATTATTTGATTACACCAGATAGGTAGATTAAAAGATAATAAAAGAAGCGGTAACTTATATTCATTTTCTCCCCGTCTTTTATTGAGATAATTAACATTAACTGACTCATTGTATCTTCCTGATATTTATTTTATTAGATAAATCTAATATTCTTATCCTTATTTTTTACCAACCCAATGTTTCCATTTATTGTATTGAATAATTTAAGTGGGCAGACTCTTTAGTTTTGGGCGTAGGGCTAATATGTAACTACAGGTACATATTAAATTAAAGATGTTTTAGTTACGAAATGGATCTTCCGTTTTATCCCACTTCAAATAAAAGAGGGGTCTTGGCATTCTCCATAGCAAGTGTTCAAAAAGTTACTAAATGAAATATCACCATCTTCATCGAATCTATTCCCTGTTAAAGTAATGTTTTCAATTCGATCTACTCTAAAGCTTCGGTAATCTTGCCGTAGTTCGCACCATGCAGCGAGGGTCCATACTTTTCCCCAGAAGAACAAACCTAATGGCCTGATTGTTCGTTCGGTCTTTTTTTCCTTTATTGAGGAGTAATTGATCTCGATGATGTTGTGATTGTTAATGGTTTCTCGAATTTCATCCAATAGATTTGCTGTTTCATTATCTTCAAAGATGTTTGGAACGAATAGCCTGGGTTTTTCTAGTTCGTTTTTTAAGTTGTCAGGTAATACGGCCTCTATTTTATCCAGCGCGAATTCGGCTGAACGCGCGAGTTTTGTTCCTGCCCAGGTCTTCGCCATTCGTGCAGCAATGACCAAAGCTTCGATTTCATCTTTAGTGAACATGATGGGTGGAATATCAAAACCCTTGCGTAATACATAACCGACGCCAGCTTCACCTTCTATTGGTGTGCCGGATAGCATCAAATCTTGTATGTCACGATAGATAGTGCGCTCGGAAACCTCAAGTTTTTCTGCAAGCCAACTAGCCGTTGTTAACCGACGGTTACGAAGGTACTGAATAATTTGAAACAAGCGGTCTGCTCGGCGCACTATATTAAGCCTTTTTTATTGTAAAGAATGAAGCCCAACACGGTTGCCTTCAGTGTCAATAAAGTGCGCGATGTAACCAATGTCATCACCTAGATGCGTTTTAGGAATGACTACTTTACCACCTGCATCTTCAACTTTCGAGAGGGCGATACCCAGGTCGTCACCGCCATTTAAATAAACAATACTGCCTTCTTTAGAGGGTTTAAAATCCATACCATAGATAACAGCACCAGATACCGATGTTTTGCTATGTGGAAATAAGCCTAACTGTAAGCCATCCATTGTTTCTTCATGCATGTCGACATCAAGAATGTCGTGATAAAACTTTACAGCGCGTTTAAATTCAGTGGCTGGTATCTCAAACCAGACGGCTGTGTTTGGTATATTGTTTTCCATTTTTATATCTCCTTTAGTATTTGTGTCAATTGACGGAAACAGTTTAACTAAGGACTACTGACAACGTTATGTCAGTAGTGTTTGAATCTGTAGTAAAAAATATGCATATCTAGATTAAAAATAGTCAGGAATTTTTCTTCGAAAGTGATTATAAAAAAATAATTAAAGATGATATAGGGAGATTTATACTCCTTTGTTTCATAAAATAAGGCTTTAGTATGTAATTATCTTCTATAATCTAAAAGTAGATTTTTAAGGTGGTAGTATTTAAATATGAAACATCGCAGAATATTTTTTCTTATTTTAATAAACCTTTTTGTAGGTATGGCTTATGCCGAAGAAAATATCGAGATTCATGATGCACATATTCATTATGATGACGATATGTGGAAGGCCTTGCCAGCGGCTGATGCCTTGCAGATGCTTAAAGATCAAAATATAAAACGTGTCCTTGTTTCGTCTACTCCCACTGAAGGTGCAGCAATACTTTACGCGCAGGATTCTGATATGGTGATTCCTATGCTTCGTCCTTACGATAGCTGGCGACATCGTTATTTCTGGTATAAAGACCCTGAACTTAAAAACTATTTACTTAGTCAGCTGAAAGAAGTGCCATATAGAGGCATTGGTGAATTTCATGTGTTTGGGAAAAATGCAGACACGGTTCAGATAGAAGAAATGATTCAGGTCGCGCATGAATATAAATTACCTTTACATGCTCACACTGATCTTGAAGGTATGACAATACTGCTACAAAAAGCACAGGGACTTGTAGTGATGTGGGCGCATGGAGGAGGCGATGTACCTGTTAAGTATCTGCGTAACTTTCTTGAGGAAGATCCACAGTTTTATATTGAGCTATCTCTTCGCGAAGGTATGCTTGATGAGAATGAAGAGCTAACTGCTGAATGGAAGCAGTTGTTAACAAAATACCACACTCGCTTTCTGACAGGTATGGATACCTACAAACCCAGTCGTTGGGCAAGCCTGCCTGAGACAGCTTTTGAAACTCGCCACTGGTTAAAACAGTTACCCGAAGAAATAGCGGCTGATATCGCACGGCATAATTTAAACCGATTGTTTCCTAAACAGTAGTTAGAAATTAATTTAACGCGATTAGTCTGAGGTCTCAGTGGATCAGTAGGGTCATATTAGAGTGCTCTACTCTGATCCTGTTTAACTTAACTTTTATTTTTTAAAGCTTTCGCATGGTAAGCAATATGCTCACCAATGAAGCTGGCAATAAAATGATAGCTGTGGTCGTAACCATCTTGCATGCGTAGCGTTAATGGTTGCTGTGCTTTTTTGCAAGCGGCTTGCAAGTTTTCAGGTAAGAGTTGTTGTTCATCATAAAATTCATCGGCCGTGCCTTGGTCGATTAAAATATCTAATACTTTTGCTCCGGCTTCAATTAAAGCCGTCGCATCATATGCATTCCAGTTATTTGTATCATCACCTAAATAAGCACTTAAACAGCCTTTGCCCCAGTCGCCGTTCATAGGATTACAAATAGGCGAAAAAGCTGAAACTGAAGAATAACTTTGCGGGTTTTTCAGTGCGCAAATTAAAGCGCCGTGTCCACCCATCGAGTGGCCTGAAATTGACTTAATACCGGGTAGTAGGGGAAAGTTGTTTTCTAAAAGCGGCGGAAGTTCTTTCGTTACATAATCGTACATTTGGTAGTGCTTTGCCCATGGGGCTTGTGTTGCGTTGACATAAAAGCCAGCGCCTTTACCTAAGTCGTAACGTTCAGCTTCATCGGCAACATCTTCACCACGAGGGCTGGTGTCGGGAAATATTATTGCAATGCCATGTTCAGCTGCATAGCGTTGTGCTCCCGCTTTTATGCGTGCATTATCATCGTTACAAGTAAGGCCCGATAGCCAATACAAAGCAGGTACGTTATTTGTTTCTGCCTGAGGCGGTAAATAAACTGAAAAAGTCATTTCACAGTGACAGGTTTCAGAGTCGTGTGTGTAGCGGTTAAGATAACCACCAAATTCTTTTATGCTTTCAATACGTTTCAGTGTCATTATTCAGCCCTTAAAAAATAATAACAGAACGAATACTTTCGCCGCTGTGCATTAAGTCGAATGCTCGGTTTATATCATCTAATGGCATGGTGTGTGTGACCATGCTGTCCAGTTCAATTTCACCTTTCATATAACGATCAACATAGCCGGGTAATTCTGTTCTGCCTTTTACACCACCAAAGGCTGTGCCTTTCCAGGTTCTGCCCACCACTAAATTAAACGGACGCGTTTCAATGACCTGACCGCCGCCGGCTACACCAATGACTGTTGAAACACCCCAGCCCATGTGCGTGCATTCCAGTGCATCACGCATAACGTGTACGTTACCAATACATTCAAACGAATAATCAGGACCTCCGTTATAGGTGTCTTGCATGTATTCAACAAATGAGCCATCAATTTCATTGGGATTAACGAAATCTGTTGCACCGAGTTGTTTTGCAAATTCAAACTTATCGGGATTAATGTCGATAGCAATAATGCGTTCCGCACCCGCCATTACCGCGCCCTGTACACAAGACAAACCAATGCCACCTAAACCGAATACGGCAACTGTCGATCCTGCTTCAACTTTTGCTGTGTTTAAAACAGCGCCAATGCCAGTCGTTACACCGCAGCCTAACAAACATACTTTATCGAGCGGGGCGGCTTTGTTGATTTTTGCCAGCGCAATTTCAGGTACAACTGTATATTCAGAAAAAGTTGAGCAGCCCATGTAATGGAAGATGTCTTTTCCGTTTTTAGAAAAGCGTCGCGTACCGTCCGGCATGTAACCCGTCCAAACCGTTGAGGCTATGGACTGGCATAAGTTCGTTTTTGGTGATTTACAATATTCACACTCACCACATTCTGGAATGTATAAAGGAATAACGTGATCGCCCACTTGTAAGTCCTTTACACCAGGGCCAAGCTCAACCACTTCACAGCCACCTTCATGTCCGAGTATGGCAGGGAACACACCTTCAGGGTCTTCGCCAGACAAAGTAAAGGCATCGGTATGGCAAACCCCAGAAGCGATTACCTTTAACAATACTTCACCAAATTTGGGGCCCATTACTTCAACTTCTTCAATCTCTAGAGGTTTTTTAACTTCCCATGCAACAGCGGCTCTGGCTTTCATAATTCGATCTCTTATTTTTGTAGTGGTGTTTGGTGAGTGTAAACAAATAGTCTGTTTATGAATATAGGCTACTAAGAGTTTATAGTAATAAAAGGACTCTAATTTTTCCTCAGCTAAATATTAGCGGTATCTATCTTCTGACTCCACTTAATAATAATGCTTGCTGTTATACTTGGCGTCTTTGTTCTTCCTCTCGATTAGTTATCGGTACGGTCCTGCCAATATCGTCCAGAGTCGTCAAGAGTCGTCTGTTGTTTATTCATCTACCCGAGGCTTTATATGCCATTTTCAAAACTTGGATTAAGTGATCCCATTTTAAAAGCCGTGGCTGATCTGGGCTATACCGCGCCTACGTCGATACAGAAACAGGCAATTCCTGTCATCTTGTCGGGTAGAGACCTGGTTGCCGCTGCGCAGACGGGTACAGGTAAGACGGCTAGTTTTGTATTGCCGATACTAGAG
>JAUVDT010000087.1 GCA_030595185.1 Gammaproteobacteria bacterium | reverse complement strand
ACCGCGCTCTGTGTCGGTAATGTCTAATACGTGTATTGAAGCAGGAATGTTAGCAACATTTGCTTTGTTGCAAGGCAAAGAGGCGCGATCCTTTCTTGAAGAACAAGATGTGCCTTTTTGGATTTGTGAATAAAATGAAGTTGTAAGTCAGAAGTCAGAAGTCAGAAGTCAGAAGTCAAAAGTCAAAAGTCAGAAGTCAAAAGCCAGAAGTCAGAAGCTAGAAGTCAGAAATTAGCTGTAGGTAGGTAATCCTTTACCGACAAAACGTTAGAAGGCTTTAATTCGTACCAGAATATCTAAGCTTGGCTTGAAGATATAACCATAAAACTGAGATATCGAAAGTTAAATAGGTTTCGTCGGAAAGTTTTTTCCGACCTACGAAGCCAAAGCCAAAAGTAAGTTATAAGTCTTTTGAACTTGATTTTCGACTTACGATTACAGACTTATGACTTTCGACTGCGTAATACAGGTTAACCTGTATTACGCATACCCGCCGCTATGGCGTTAATCGAGCGCAATAACGGACTTAACCATTGTTCACGTTCTTCTTCTGGCAACGACTCATCGCGGTAGCGTTTAATCAAAGTCACCTGAATGTGGTTTAACGGATCAAGGTAAGGGTCGCGTCGGCTTAAAGACAATGCCAGTGTTGGCGTTTGTTCTAATAAACTTTCCGATTGGCTTACATTCAAAATGTTATCAACTGTACGATCATGCTCTGCCTTCATCAACGCAAAAATTGTTTTGGTTGTATTCGGGTCAACGCATAATTGTGCATATTGCTCGGCAATAATCATATCTGACTTAGTTAAAGCCATTTGAGTATTGCTGATTAATGCACGGAAATAAGGCCAGTTATCGTACATTTCTTTTAATTCGTTAATGTGCTCTGGATTCTTTTGAATATAAGTTTCAAGCGCAGAACCAATACCGAACCAGGCGGGCATTGTTTGACGAGATTGTGCCCAGCCAAATACCCAAGCAATGGCACGAACTGATGACTTAGAACGATCCGCTTTTTTACGGTGAGATGGGCGTGAACCAATGTTCAACATGCCAATTTCATAAACCGGTGTCGCTTCATAAAAATAATCAAGGAAGCCGTTATCGCTATCAGTGAAGTCGCGGTAAGCGTGTTCACCTTGAGCGGTAAGCTCTTGCATAATTTTTATGTGCTTGTCGTCTGGCTTTTTATAGTCAGTAACCAAACAACGGCTCGCCAACATCAAACCAGTTACACCCATGGTTAATTCATAGATGGCTGTTTCAGTATTACTGTATTTAAACGATAACACTTCACCTTGCTCAGTGAATTTGATTTGACCATGCACCGTGCCTTCTGGCTGCGCAATAATGGCATCGTGAGTTGGACCGCCCCCGCGACCGATGGTGCCGCCTCGACCGTGGAATAAACGACACTCAACCGATTTTTCAGCGGTTAAACGAATCACTTTCTGCTGTGCTTCGTACAGGTTCCATGAAGAGGCCATGATGCCGCCATCTTTACATGAATCTGAATAACCCAGCATAACTTCTTGTAAGTTACCCGATGATTGCAGCAAGTTCATATAGGTTGGATTTTCGAATAACTTCTTCAGCACAATTTCAATGTGCTCAAGGTCTTCAATGGTTTCAAATAATGGTGAAACAATGATTTTGCTAAACCAGTTTTGATCTTCGTCTTTACCGACAAGACCATTCAAACTCGCTAACCACATTACTTCCATAATATGGCTGGCAGCATGCGTCATAGAGATAACGTAAGCACCAAATGCCTCGTCACTTATTTCTGCGTGCATTTTAGTAATGGTTTCAAAAACACAAACTGTTTCAGCATTTAATGTTTCAAGTTTGTCTTTATCTAATTCAAGCGCTGGCGGGTTATCGATGTAATCTGCCAATATTTGTAAACGCTGTTCTTCACTTAAAGACTCATAATCAGGTGCATCTTTAATTTGTTTAAAGATATCAGCGACCGCTTCTGAATGACGTGTAGATTCCTGGCGGATATCTAATTTCAATAAATAGAAACCAAAGGTATCAACTTGTCGAATTAAATTCTGTAATTCGCCTGCAGCAATACGCTCATCACCATCAGCAATTAATGAATCATGAATTAGCATTAAATCTTTCATGAATTCTTTTTCAGATGGGTAAGCATCTGTTGAAACTGTATGCTCTACACCTTTTAGCTGAGCTTTAATCGCTGTGATGTTGAGCTTTAAACGGTGCTGCATGTATGCGATTTTACGGCGATAAGGCGAATTTTGATATGCAACAGCGCGTTCTGCGAAGACATCAAAACGCATTGATTCGTCGTTTTGTAAACTGGCATCAAATGCTTCAGTCGTTTTACATAATAGTTTTGAATGCGTTAATTGCTTGAATAAAATATGAAGTTTAACCGCGTATTCCATTAATACTGTGTTGGACTGCATACGCAAGGCCATCTCAGTAGTTTCTGGTTTTACAAACGGGTTACCGTCGCGGTCGCCACCAATCCACGAACCAAACTTTAAAATACTTGGGATGTTAAATTCGTGACCGGGGAAGTGTTTGCTAAGGTTGTTTTCAAGGTTGCGATAAACATCCGGTACAGCATCAAATAAACATTCGCGGAAATAGAATAAACCATTATCGATTTCATCTTTAACCTGAGGTTTATTAGTACGCACTTCATCCGTACGCCACAAAGACTGAATTAATGTTTCAAGCTCAAATTCAACCGCGTCTTTTTGTGCATTATTAAGACGGCTGTCATTTAATTCTTCATTCGTGATGAAAATACGGCGTAAAGCCAGCATGATAGTGCGGCGCTTAGATTCAGTCGGGTGAGCAGTAAATACCGGGATATAAGCCGTTTTGTTGATTAAATCCTGAACTTGCTCAGCGGTTAAATTCTGCTCTTTAAATTCGATGAATGTCGCGTCAAATGAACCATTCCATAAAGGCTCGTTACTACGAACCTGTTCACGACGTTCTTCGTGATGAAAAGCCTCTTCGGCAATGTTCACAAGGCTGAAATAAGTACTGAAAGCACGTACTACCTGAACCAATGTATCGGCATCAAGAGATTCAATGAAAGCGATTAACTCCTGGCGCTGTGCAGGGTTATCTTCCTTATTTAAGCCAATATAGCCAGTACGTAGTTTCTCAACTGCATCATAAATATCCTGACCAGCTAGTTTGCGTAAAACATCGCCTAGCAATGTACCGAATAATTTAACGCGAGCGCGTAGGTCTTTATCGTTAATAGGAGTCTGTAATGCACTCATACCGCGTATCTTCTCTATTTATCAATCCGCTTTTTAGCGTTTAAAAAGGCAGATTTCTGTGAATTTGGGTCATCACCAATGGTTATGTATTGGTGATAATCGGACAAAATTAGCCGGCCATTATACGTGGAAAAGAGCTCTTTCGCTTGTTTGTTTGCGAACAATAATGCTCTTTATCTAAGTTCTTTGTCTGTTTTGTGTGATAAGTCTATGAATTTAATGTGTTTTTGTGAGATTATAAGGTCATCTACGACAGGAAAATACTATGGCCGTGAACAGTGCCGACGTTAAAACATCGCCCAATAAGAATACGATGAAAAAGACAATTACAGACTCTGCTGCCTGGAAGCAATTAGAACAGCATTTTAAGCAGACTCAATCGCAGCATATGCGTGACTTGTTCGAGGCTAATCCTGATCGCTATAAAGACTTTCATATCCAGTTAGACGATATTTTACTCGATTATTCTAAAAATAGAATTACGGAAGAAACTCGTCAGTTATTGATTAATCTGGCAAAAGAATCGGGCGTTGAAGAATGGCGTGAAAAAATGTTTGCTGGCGAACATATTAATGTGACAGAAGACCGGGCGGTTTTACACGTAGCATTAAGGAACCGTTGTAATAAGCCGATGCTAGTCGATGGCGTGGATGTAATGCCGGATGTGAACCGTGTACTGGATAAAATGGAAATATTTTCTGATTCAGTGCGCTCAGGTTTGTTACGTGGTTATAATGGTGAGCGATTCAAATCAATTATTAATATTGGTATTGGTGGGTCAGACTTGGGGCCGCAAGTGGTTTGTGAGTCTATGAAGCCTTTTGCACAGCGTGGGTTGAATGCTTATTTTGTATCAAATGCAGACTCAACGCACCTTCAGGAAACCTTAAAGCAGGTTGAGCCTGAATCAACTCTATTCGTTATTTCATCCAAATCATTTACCACGCAAGAAACCATGTTAAATGCTGTTAGTGCAAAAAAATGGTTTTTAGATTTGGTCGGTGGTGATAAGGCAATCGCCAAACATTTTGTTGCAGTCACTAACAACATAGAGGCGGCTACAGATTTTGGTATTACCGCAGATAATATCTATGAAATATGGGACTGGGTCGGCGGGCGTTATTCACTTTGGTCAGCGATAGGTTTGCCCATTGCATTATATTTAGGTATGGATCATTTTGAAGAGTTATTAGATGGTGCACATGTGATGGACCATCATTTTAAAGAAGCACCATTAGAAGAAAATATGCCAGTAATAATGGCAATGCTGGGTGTTTGGTATAACAATTTTCATCAATCACAGAGTCATGCGGTTATGCCTTATAGTCAGTACTTACGACGCTTGCCTGCTTATTTGCAACAGCTGGATATGGAAAGTAATGGTAAAACCATAGATCGCGAGGGTGAACGTGTTGAGTACTTAACGGGGCCAATTATTTGGGGTGAGCCGGGTACAAACGGGCAACATGCATTCTTCCAGTTATTGCATCAAGGTACCAAGCCGGTACCGGCTGATTTTATTGTACCGTGTATTAGTCAAAGCCCGATGGGTAATCATCACCGGGTACTGGTTGCGAACTGCTTTGCACAAACTCGTGCATTAATGCACGGTAAGACCACTAGTGAAGCATTAGATCAAATGCGTGACGAAGGTGTCTCTGATGATGTTATTGATGAATTGTTTGCGCATAAAGTTTTTGATGGTAACAAACCAACAAATACTATTTTATTTGAAAAATTAACGCCAAAAACTTTAGGTTCTATTTTGGCTTTGTATGAGCATAAAGTATTCGTGCAAGGCGTTATTTGGAATATTAATTCATTTGATCAAATGGGTGTGGAGTACGGTAAAGAATTAGCCGGTGATATTCAAGGAGAGTTATCGCACCGAGATGAAACAAAGAATTATGATTCATCAACCAATGCACTGATTAATTACCGTAAAGATATTTATTACAATCATTTTGACCGTCGTGACTATGATAAAGATAATAAATAGATAACAGAATCAATTGGTTTTATATTGGTCTTTTGTTAAAAAATAATAAGTTTCCTTTGTTACTGAGTAAAAAATGAAAAATAAACCTCTCCAATCTTTAAAGTATTTTCTAAGTCGTTATGTGTTAAGAAAAAAGTTCTTAATAGGTCAAGATGATAAATTTGGTTCTTTATTTAAATTCAAGATAGAGGATGATGTCGGTAGAGGGATTTATAAGCGTGGAAAATACGAAGAAGAACTCTCTGATTATATTGAGCACTTTGTGGGTTTTGAAGATGGCGATATTGCTCTAGATATAGGTGCAAATATTGGGTGGTATTCTGTTTTGCTACATAAGGTTATGCCTGAATCTGCAAAGATATATGCATTTGAACCGGATCCGCTTAATTTCTCTTTACTCTCAGAAAATTTAAAACTGAATGGTGCTGATAATGTTATTCCTGTTAATTATGCATTATCCGATAAGCATGAAATCAAAAAGTTATATCAATACACAAATAAAAACTTAGGACGACATTCATTGCTTGACATTAATGGTGCCGACTATGTTGAGGTGGAAACGTTAGTACTTGATCAGTTTTTAAATGAAAATGATGTTGATTTTAGGAAAATAAAGTTTGCTAAAATTGATATAGAAGGATACGAGTATTTTGCTTTATTAGGTGCGTTAGAATTACTTAATTATGTAACGTGTATTATAAGCGAATTTATCCCAGCTCATATGACTAAAGGAGGGGTTGAGTCTTCGTTGTTATTGGATTTACTAAAAAACAAACAATATATTCCTCATGTAATTGAAGACGGGAAATTAAGGGTCGTGTCTTCTAGAGAACTTTCGATGACAAATGGATGTGACTTAGTTTGGCTTAAAAATTAGACAAGCTAACGTATTTATTAAAACATATTCGGTCTTATTTCTCATTTATGAATGTAGGCTTAATCTTTAAAAATATTGGTCCAGATAAAGTACATCTGGAATAACAAAATAAGGGTTAGAGTTTTTTTAGACTACCGACTTAAAACTTTCGACTCTGGGCTATTGAATGTTTTTGTTGTTCAATAGCCCAGTTTATATGTTCAACAACCATCGAATCTAAAGTAGGTCGACAATCCTTTGCCTGCATGGACGCAGGTAAGGGGCGAGAGCATGGACGCGGAAGCTTTGCCGACAAAACTTCATTAGACAGCTTTTCTTTCAAAGCATTAACCACCTCATCAGACTTCGGGGCGTTACCGAGAGCTACCGCAATATTTCGTATCCATCGTTGATAACCTATACGCCTGATAGCGGACCCTTCCGTTAATTTTAAAAAAGTCGTTTCATCCCAGTTAAATAATTCCAGTAAACCAGCACTATCTAAATGATGTCGACTAAAAAAATCTCTCTCTTTTGTATTTTTGGCAAAACGATTCCAGGGGCAAACTAACTGGCAGTCATCGCAACCATAAATACGGTTTCCGATACCTTCACGTAATTCAATAGGAATACTGCCGTGCAATTCAATGGTTAAATATGAAATGCAGCGAGTAGCATCTACTTTATAAGGCGCAACAATGGCCTGAGTGGGGCATATATCGATACACGCTGTGCATTTACCACAATGATTGTCTGTTCGCGTCTTTGTAATGGGTAAAGGCAAATCAGTGAATATTTCACCAAGAAAAAACCAGGAACCTGCTTTGCGATTAATTAGGTTAGTGTGTTTACCCATCCATCCTAAGTTTGCTTTTTCAGCCAGAGCTTTTTCAAGTATGGGTGCGCTGTCGGTAAACACGCGGTAAGCAAATTCATCGCCCATAGAATCAATGACTTGTTTTATTTTATTAGCGAGTTGCTGTAAACGTTTGCGAATCAGCTTGTGATAATCACGACCTAGCGCGTAGCGAGAAATATAAGCTTTATTTTTGTCACGTAAAATATCTTGAGGTGGCGTTAATTCAGGCGGTAAATAATCCATACGCAGAGAAATAACTCGAACAGTACCTTCGACTAGCTCCTCAGGATGGCTGCGCATGGAACCATGTTTAGACATGTAGTTCATTTCGCCGTGTAATCCTTCATCTAGCCATTTATGTAAGTGTTTTTCATGTTTTTCTAAATTAAGATCCGAGATGCCTACTTGCTGAAACCCGAGTTCAAGAGCCCACTGTTCTAAATTATGAGATAGTTCGGTCAGTTGCGAATTGGATAAATTGGGCATGAAACGAAGTTTATAGTTAAAAGTCTTAAGTTAGAAGTCAAAAAGCGGTGGTATTACTAGTTTTAGATTTCGGGCTATCGACTTTTGACTTTATTTAGTTATATGGTTAATAGCCTGAAATCATCATATAATCAGTGCATGACCGTTAAAAACGATAAGTTTGGCTCGCAACAAAAAATAATCGATAGTCTGAAAAATCATATCAGGCAGTCTCGTGATATCGAGATAGCTATTTTGTTTGGTTCACTTGCTTCCGGGCAATTTACTAGAGATAGTGATCTTGATATTGCCATCAAAAAGAAAGCCCCGATATCAATGCCGGAAAAACAGCAGTTAATTGAAGAATTCGCACAGTTAACGGGCAGAGCGGTTGATCTTGTTGATTTATCTGTGGTTGGTGAGCCTATTTTGGGGCAGATTATAAAAAACGGTGTACGTTTATTTGGTGTGGATGAAACCTATACTCGCTTAGCTTTAAAGCATATATATGCTCAATCCGACTTTGTACCTTATATAAAAAGAATATTGCACGAGCGGAGAGAGAAATGGATCAACTCGTAGTTGAAAGAAAAATTGAGTCTCTTCGCAAATGTATTGCTCGCGTGGAACAGCGTTGCCCAGTAACATTAGATGAATTAATAGCTGATCTTGATGCGCAGGATGTACTTGTGCTGAACCTAACTCGCTCAGTTCAATTATGCGTCGATATATCAATGCATATTTTATCGACACTCAATCGTCCAATTCCTGAAACAATGGGGCAGTCATTTACTGAACTTGCAGAGGCTTCTATTATTGATAAACAACTAGCAGATGATTTGTGTAAAGCAGTTGGTTTCAGAAATGTAGCCGTGCATAACTATGAAGAAATAAACTGGGCTATCGTTTTCGCAATAGCCCGCGAAAAACTTGAAAATTTTAAGCGGTTTGTAGCTCAAATAGATATAAAATAAAGTCGTAAATTCAAAGTTATAAGTTATAAGT
>JAUVDT010000107.1 GCA_030595185.1 Gammaproteobacteria bacterium | reverse complement strand
CAGGTTTTAGAGCTAAATGTGGTTTAACAGCAGCTGAGGGGATTACACCACAAGATGATAAGGTACTTTTAGAATTACTATTAGATACGATGGCAGAAAGTCATGCAGACTTTACTTTAACATTTTATTATTTATCACAGTTAGATGCAGAGAGTGGTGATAAAGATACTGATTTGCGTCGCTTATTTGAAAAACCAGAAGCCATTGCTGCATGGTTAGCTAAGTGGCGTGAACGATTGTCTGCAGAAAGTTTAAGTAATGAAGCAAGGCAAACCAACATGCAATTAGTTAACCCTGTTTATATTCCCCGTAATCACCAGATTGAAGCTGTGATTAGAGCGGCGGAAGACCATAATGATTTTGCACCGTTCTATGAATTGCATGCTGTATTACAAAATCCTTATCAGTATCAAGAAGACAAGGACGAATATATGCAGCCACCTGAACCTGAAGAAGTGGTACAACAAACATTCTGTGGCACGTAAGCAAATCGAATTTCAATTTTGTAAAAGCTATTAATATTAGAAACGTAACTTTATTTAATTCTGGAGACTTTGATGAGTAATGATTCAAAAAATGTAACAAGTGAGACTAGCGCAATTTGGGATAACCATGTAACGGCACCAGATACGCCTGTAGGTTTTACTTTAAGAACTACTTATCCAGGTAATGAACAGGGCGCTGAAGTTATGCTGGAGCGTTGGGAAGCGGGCTCTTCAGAACCACCGCATTCGCACCCTGGTGATGATATGACGGTTGTTGTTGAAGGAAAAATGGTGATTCAGTTTTTCACTAAAAGTGATAATGGATTAGAAAAAGATGGAGAACCTGTCACTTTAAATAAAGGTGATACCGGGTATGTAAAAGCAGGTCGTATACATGATGCAAACTATATTGAAAACTGTAAGTTAGTGTATGCGCATGACAAAGCATTTGGTTTTACGGCAGAATAAATTTTATATAACAAGTATTGATAAGTTGTACGGACAGGTTATCAATACTTGAGATCTAGCGGTTTAGTGGTTAACCATCTGTGAAAGAGTCACAATCTGTTCAATCATATCTGGTTCCAGATCCATTCCGACTTCACAACCAGGGTTAATCGTTACGCCATATCCAACGCCACTCATCTGCAGTATTTTTTTGAATATTTCAACGAGGCCGCTATTGTAGTCTGGGTAGTCTGCAAGAAAGTCTTTTGCTCGTTCAGGGCTGGTGAATATAACGAGTATATTGGTACCATTTTCATCTTCTAGAGATAGTGGAACTGCTTTTTTTGATTGAAAATCACCAATATTAAGTTCATCACGTACTGGCAGAAAAACTTGTGATTCAACCAGTGTGTTCATAAACTCATCTAGACCTACCTTTCCTTCTTGTACCTGTAACAAGAAGTTTTCAAGATCGTTATGTGGTTCAAAAGCCATATTAGTTCCAATATTAGTTGTTGTTTTTCAATATGTTCATTGCCGTTCCTGCTTAAACGGCATGCTGTCGATATCATTATCTATGATAATTATTTAGCCTGCATTATTTTTTATGGAGTCGATGTTGTTTATGTACCGATGTGGCAGTACTGAATACAAAGTGAGTGTATTTAGTGCTGTTATATGACAAGAGGTGCATTTATTGATAGAGATGAGTCTATAATTTAAATGTATTCAATTTCTTGAGGGTATTGTTATGCCAACCTCAAATATAGGTTCACAGAGTCCTCCCGGTCAAGTTAAGAAGGGCACTTCGCAACATCGTCCTGTTCAAGCTCAAACACCTGAGATGACACCCGCTCAAAGACAAAAAGCATCACTCAATGCAGCCATTGTCGAATCGGCTCAAGTCAGTATTGGTGCTAAAGACGAATCACTGGCACTTTTATTAAAAACAGCAATCGATAAGATAAATGAGGCGTTGACACCTGAGTTGGGTGAACTTGCTATTCAAGAGGCCGTTGATTCTGGTCTTGATGTTAGCCCTGAAGCAACAGCGGAAAGAATTGTTAGTCTCTCTACAGGTTTTTATGGTGCTTTTAAAGAACAGAATCCAAATGATGATGAATCAGCTTCTTTAAATAAATTTCTTGATACCATTGGTAGTGGTATCGATAAGGGCTTTGAGCAAGCGCGCGACATACTGGAAAGTTTAAAAGTTTTAGAAGGTGATGTTGCTAACAATATCAATGAAACTTATGACATTGTACAAGATAAACTGTCCGCATTTAAGGCAATGGTGCTTGAACTTGATGTTGAAAAATAAGAGTCGCAATTTATAAACGCTTCTTTTTAAGATATGATCCTATAAAAATATAATAATAAAGGATTGTTATGCTATTTCTGCCATATAGCACTGAGTTAAAGCTGAACAAAATTCCGTATGTAACTTATGCCATCATACTGTTATGCATTATTGTTTTTTTTCTGCAATCGGAAAATAGAACAACGATTGATGTAGCTGCTTCTAATTATTGTCATCACCTTTCAAGTAATAAAGTTTCTAAGGCCGATGCAGGCGTATTAAAAAACAAATACAATTGTAGAAATATACTTGCCACAATACATATTTATTATCGTGATAATGAAACGTTGGAAGAGTATATAAACCGTAATCTTGGGAATGTACCTTTTTCTGAACGTGAAGTGAGTATTATTAAAAAACATTATGAGCAGTTTTCGGAAGATTTAGCCCCCAGTTTTGATCAAGGCTTGATGTATTACCCTGATTCGTGGAATCCATGGAAAATGATCACATCGTCACTTTCTCATGGTGATATCTGGCATATTGCTTTCAATCTTATTTTCTTCTTTGCATTTACGCCCGCTTTAGAAATATTAATTAATAATAAAATACAGTTTCTTAAAGTGATATTTGGTATTACGTTTGCAACGGGTGTTACTTATTCGCTTGCCAATATTGGCTCTAATGCTGTGCCGACACTGGGCTTGTCTGGCGTGGTGACGGGTATGATCGGTTTGGCTGCTTATTTGATGCCACAGGCAAGGATTAGAGTGTTTGTTTGGTTTATTGTTATCTTTAAAACGTTTTATATTCCTGCATGGGTTTTAGCTATCTGGTATATCGGTTGGGATGGCTGGAGTTTATTTACACAGGGTAATGGCGGTGGCATTAATTTAATTGCTCATGTTAGTGGTGGAGTGGCTGGCTACCTGTTGGGTATGAAGATGTTTAAAGAACGTAGAGATGATTATCAGTATGAGCTGGATGGTGCGATTGATGAAAGTCGCTATCATCGTAAAGATACTGTTTTTAAAGCCAGTTCAAAAAGTGAAAGAGATGACTTTTCTAATAAACTACGGATAAAAACAGCCGATCGTGAATATGAAAACAATTTATCACGAGTGTATGAGTATGTGATTTCAGATCGTGATAGCGAGGCAACTGTTCTTCTGCTTAATGATGACAATGTAAAATACGCCAGTGTAGAGATTTATGAAGAATTATTTGATCGGGTGAGTCAATGGAAACCTAGCCGTGCATTACTTTGTATGGGAAGACTTATTATTCATATATTAATGGTTAATCATCAATATAAAAGAGCTATTGAATATGTTCAACGGTGTCAAAAAATATCTAAAGATTTTATTTTATCTTCAGCCGAAGAAATGCTATTGCTGACGCAAAATGCGATAAAATTACAGCAATATGAATTGGCATATTATTTAGTGACTAATGCTGATCAAAGATATAATGGTAAATTTGATGTTGTGCATTGTCAGTTTTTAGAAATTGAGATGTTGTGGCGATATTTAGAACAACATGTGAAAGCAAAAATAATGATGAAAGAATTGTTGAAAACTAACCCGCAAGTGCATCGTGATGAGATAATGCAACTAGCATTGAAAATGCAGAAGAGTACTCTTTGAGTGTAATGTGTTTTTATTAATATTTAGTTAAATAATGTTGAGTAGAAGATAAAATTTATGGCGAAATATTCCAAAAAACAGGGTGTGTCAGAGAAAACTGCAGAAGATGCCTTAAAAGTTGCTCGAGCTAATCAACGGCCTGGCCAAACTAAAGAGCAAACAAAGCTAATTTCTCAAGGTATTCAGAAAGGTATAGAGCAGTATAAAAAACAACATAAAGAAAAATCGAGAGAGCTAGATAAAAAACTAAGAAAAGCATCAGAAAAAAAATCAAAAATTGGTGAGCCTGTTAATGATATTTCAGAACCAGCCAGTTCATGCCGTGCTTTATTACCATGGACTTTACTGTTTTTATCCTGGATTGGTTTCTCTATTTATATTTACATGTCACTATGAGTTCATTTTCTGGCCTAGGAGTACGTCTACAAGCAATTTTTAGTTTAGTAGTAGAGCAACAAAAGAAAGACCCATATACAACTATCTGGGACTGTTGTTGTGATCATGGATATTTAGGTCTCAAGTTCCTTAGCGAAAACCTGTGTGAAAAAGTTATTTTTGTTGATCAAGTACCTCATATTATCGAACAATTAAAACCCAGGCTGGATGGCTTTAATAGTGACCAATATGAACTAATCGCCGCTGATGCAAGTGAGTTAAGTTTTAGCAGACAAAAACGTCATTTGCTTATTATTGCAGGAGTGGGCGGTGAGTGTACCGTTGACATCATTAGTGCGATAGAAGGAAATAATCCAGGTGTTCATATCGATTATATCTTTTGTCCTAGCACTAGCCAAAAAGAGTTACGGAAGTATTTAATGGCTAAAAACTTTGGCGTGGCGTTCGAGAGTATTGTGTGTGAGAACAAACGCTATTATGAAATGTTATATGTAAAGAACAGGGCGGCAGCTGACGAGTTACCTTGCGTGTCAGAAACATGTACGGCATGGGATGAGAATGATGCCGGTCATCAGCAATATCTGAGTAAATTAGCTCTTCACGAGCGTAAAAAAAATTCTGCTGGTAAACTGTAGAAACTCTAATCGTGTCATGGTTTTATCTAGTATAAGGATGGCTTCTTATGAAATATTCCATTATCATTTTCTTATCTTTAATTATTCAGTCTTGTACAACAGTTGAGTCTTATAGCGAGATAGTAACGGGTAATACTCTTATTGTTAAAAAATCGCTGGTTATTCCCGCCGATCAAGCAAGAGTTACAATTCAATATGGAAAAGTCGCATCGGTTACTGAAATTGAGCTTTATCACCCTCGCTGCTGGTTTATTTCTCGTGTGATTAAAAATGAAGCTCAAGTAATTAATGCAGGCGAATTTAGAATAGCTAAGGTTAGGGAAACATATGAGTCGGTACAACGTACTACAGGCTTTCCCTTTGCAGGCTTATCATTTTCATCTTCTTCATCCCCAACTGCCGATGAGTATTTTACGGAGATGGATATTGTCTCTAACACGCAATCAAACATCAATCGTTTAATCTGTAGTCATTGGGAAGATCCTTACGACGCTAAATACCTGACGTTAAAACAAATTAATATTGCTCTGGGTGAACTGGCTGAAATTGTAACGCGATAAAGTTTGGTTTCTGAAGCGTCTATAAGAACTTGTTATTTCTTTGATGGAAAGCTTTCCATAAATAATAACTGGCAACCGTACGATAAGGTCGCCAGCTTTCAGCAATGGCTAAATACTCATCGTAATGAGCATCACTTGATATTGAATAATGGTGCTGTATTGATTTTCTAATGATTAAGTCACCAACAGGAAAGACGTCATCTCGGCCTAATCCTGTCATTAAAAAAATATCAGCACTCCATTGGCCAATGCCAGGGTAGGTGATGAGTTGCTCGCGGACTGAATCATCATCTAAATTTACTAGTCTTCTGAGGTTAAGTTCTTTATCAATAACTGCTTTTGCGAGTGTTTTAACATAACGACTTTTATTTTTAGACAAACCACATTCTCTTAATGACTCATTACTTAGGCTATTAAGTCTATCGGCATTAAATATTCTGCCATTTTGTTTGTTTAAAACCCGTTTAACTATTGTCGCTGCTGCTTTA
>JAUVDT010000027.1 GCA_030595185.1 Gammaproteobacteria bacterium | reverse complement strand
GTGCCGTCTAGTTCTAACATTTTATTATCGATAGCTGTTTGGTCATTAATATCCATACCAATCAATGCATCGCTTAAAGGACCATTAATGTTTGCTACTGATTTTTCTACACCTTTACCTAAATAACGGCCTTTGTCTCCATCGCGTAATTCGATAGCTTCACGTTCACCTGTTGAAGCACCAGAAGGAACTGCAGCACGACCAACAACGCCAGATGACAATGTTACTTCTGCTTCAACTGTTGGGTTACCGCGAGAGTCGATGATTTCACGACCGTGTATTTTTGAAATTGTGGACATTTTTTCTCCGCTTGCTATTTACTTAGCTAAAATTTATACCGACTGTGTCAACAGTTCAGCTGCATACCACCCCTGTGGTATACCTAAAAGATATTACAATAAGTTTTCTTCAAATGGCTGTGATTTAACCACTTCATCAATGCGTTTCATCATCGATAATAATGATTCCATTTTATCCAATGGCCATGAATTTGGACCATCACTCAATGCCTCAGCTGGATTGGGATGACTTTCAATAAAGACACCTGATAAACCAGCCGCTACAGCAGCACGAGCTAAAACAGGCACGTGTTCACGCTGGCCGCCAGAGACACTACCTTGGCCACCGGGCAGCTGTACTGAATGCGTCGCATCATATACAACCGGACAACCCGTCTCGCGCATGATAGCCATTGAACGCATGTCAGATACCAGATTGTTATAACCAAATGAAACACCACGGTCACAGACCATGATATTTTTATTTCCGGTTGTTAATGCTTTATCAACCACGTTTTTCATATCCCAGGGCGCTAAAAACTGACCTTTTTTGATATTAACGGGTTTGCCAGTGGCGGCTACTTTCAAAATAAAGTTTGTTTGGCGACACAGGAATGCCGGTGTCTGTAACACATCAACGACATCAGCCACTTCATCCATAGGCGTATCTTCATGCACATCTGTTAGTACAGACACGCCCACTTCATCTTTTACTTTTTGTAAAATACGCAAGCCTTCTTCGATACCTAAACCACGAAAGCTTTCCATTGATGAGCGATTGGCTTTATCAAAAGAAGATTTATAAATAAACGGGATACCGAGCTTTTCAGCAATACGCTTTAACTCTGTCGCCGTTTCCATTGCCATTTTTTCGCTTTCGATAACACAAGGGCCAGCGATTAAAAAAAATGGTTGATCAATACCTACTTTAAAACCACATAAATCCATTAAGCTACTGCCTCTTTATTTTTTTCATCACGATATGTCATTGCTGCTTTAATGTAACTGCTGAACAATGGATGCCCATCACGTGGATTAGAAGTAAATTCTGGATGAAATTGGCAAGCAATAAACCAGGGGTGATCTGCTAGCTCTACCATCTCAACCAAAGACGCATCTGCTGATTTACCGGAAAATACTAAGCCTGCTTCACTTAATGGCGCTTCAAATTTGTTATTAAATTCATAACGATGACGATGACGTTCAATAATTTCATCAGCGCCATAAACCGTTCTTGATAACGAACCTTCTGCCAAATGGCAACTCTGACCACCTAAGCGCATGGTGCCGCCTAAATCTGAATCAGCATCACGTGTTTCGATTGTACCGTCTTCTTGCTGCCACTCAGTTATCAAACCGATAACCGGGTTTTTCGTATTTTGATTAAACTCGGTACTGTTAGCATCGTCTAAACCAACAACATTACGCGCGAATTCAACAACTGCCATTTGCATACCCAGACAAATGCCTAAATAAGGAATTTTGTTTTCGCGAGCATGTTTAATAGCTAGAATTTTACCTTCAACACCGCGGCTACCAAAACCACCGGGCACTTGTATCGCATCCAAACCTTCTAATTCAGAGAAGTCACCATTTTCAAGGTTTTCTGAATCAATATAACGAATATTCACTTTTACGCGATTTTGAATACCCGCATGAAACAATGATTCATTTAGAGACTTGTAAGATTCAGTGTGTTCAACATACTTACCCACCATGCCGACAGTTACTTCAGACTCTGGGTGCTCTAATGCTTCAACCACATCAGCCCATTCATGCAAATCAGCTGGTTTTACATCAAGGTGTAACTTCTTACAAACAATCTCATCCAGACCCTGGTCATGTAACCACTGAGGTATTTTGTAAATATGGTCCATATCAACGGCTGAAATAACCGCTTTTTCTTCAACATTGGTAAAGAGTGCAATTTTCTTACGCTCAGGTTCTTCAATTATCTGCTCTGAACGACATAGCAAAATATCTGGCTGGATACCAATGGATCGTAATTCTTTAACTGAATGCTGGGTCGGTTTGGTCTTGATTTCGCCTGCTGACGCAATATAAGGCACTAATGTCAGGTGTATGAATAGCGCACGATCATGCCCCATTTCAACACCCATCTGACGAATTGCTTCAATAAAGGGTAATGATTCGATATCACCGACTGTTCCACCAATCTCAACCAGTGCTACGTCAGCATCACCTGCACCTTCCATAACATTGGCTTTAATTTGATCGGTGATATGAGGAATAATCTGTACTGTGCCGCCGTTATAATCGCCACGACGTTCTTTACGGATAACCGTCTCATAGACCTGACCGGCAGTGAAGTTACTCATCTTGCCAGTTTTACAGTGAACATAACGCTCGTAATGTCCTAAGTCGAGATCAGTTTCTGCGCCGTCTTCGGTAACAAAAACCTCACCGTGCTGAAACGGGCTCATCGTGCCGGGGTCAACATTGATATAAGGATCTAATTTAAGCATCTGGATTTTTAAACCGCGTGCCTCAAGAATGGCACCCAGTGACGCTGCTGCAATACCCTTACCTAAGGAAGAGACCACACCACCGGTTATAAATATAAATCGCGTCATTAAGAATTCTATTTCTCAGATATGGCGACAGAGTTGCCGCAGAAAGAAACCATTATACCAAAATCTCATTTATGCCTCAATCAGTATCTACTAGGGAACCTCTGATTAAGTCTGGTTAAATTTAGGCTGGGATATAAAGTGTTCATGTTTTTCGCGAAGTGAGGCGTAATAGTCACTCTATTACAACGGTCTTCGGGGAAATATGGGCACTTTTAGCCAGCATAAAGTAATCATGACTTGATCAGTGGTTCCCTGACTAACGACTATCTGTCTGATTTAAAAGAAACTAATAAAAGCAGTGTCGATAATGAATTTGGGCTAAGAAGCTGCTAAAACTATTAAAAGACATATAATAGACCAATAAAACCAACAAGAAACTAAAATGACACCTTTAGAGCGTTATCAGAAGCTACTATCAAGCAATGAATTAACTCCCGATAAAGGACAAGAAGATGTCATTTTAGCTTTTGAAACACTTTATCAAGCCATGAATAGCCCTCAACAACCCGAGTCATTCCTCACAAAAGTTAAACGATTATTTATAAAACAGGTTCCCACCCAGGGTTTATATTTATGGGGCGGCGTCGGTAGAGGTAAAACATGGATGATGGACTTGTTTTATGAAAGCCTTGATATCAAGAATAAATATCGCCTACATTTTCACCGCTATATCAGGGAAATTCATGACCAGCTTGAGGAGTACAAGGGACAAAAGAATCCCCTTGAATTAATCGCTAAAAAGTTTGCCCGTCGATACAAACTACTTTGCCTGGATGAGTTCCATGTATCAGATATAACCGATGCGATGATTCTTTATGGCCTACTGCAAGCGCTGTTTAAAAATGGCGTAACACTGGTGTTTACCTCAAATATAGAACCCGATGATTTATATAAGGATGGTTTACAACGAGAGCGTTTTATTCCAGCGATTAAACTGATTAAAGACTATAACATCACCGTAAAAATTAAGGATGGCACTGACCACCGTCTTAATACCATCCAAAAGTCAGAGCTATATAACTACCCTCTAACCCCAGATAATCAAAAAAAGCTACATGACTATTTTATTAAACTTAGCCCTTGCCAACCCAAAACAAATACTCACCTGAAGATCAACCATCGCGACTTGCCTATTTACAAGCTTGCAGATGATGTCGTCTGGTTTATTTTTGATCACATATTTAATAGCCCTAGAGCAGTTGCTGACTATATCGAGTTATCGAAGCTGTTCCATACGGTTTTTATCTCTGACATTCCTTTCCTAAATGAACAAAATGAAGATAAAAGCAGGCGTTTTATTCAACTATTAGACGAATTTTATGACCGTAACGTTAAAATCATTATCAGCGCTGCAGGACCTCCTGAAGAGCTATATCAAGGCAATAATTTAAGCTTTGAATTTGAGCGAACTATTTCTCGGCTAAAAGAAATGAAATCTATTAACTATTTAAAAAAGCCTCATAAACCCTAAGCTATTTTTATTCCCAACTTTTCTTTGTTAGATCTAATATCTCAATATATATGTGCTATATATTATTTATTAAACAATAATAACTGATACCAATTTGTGGAAAACGCTACACACATCAATGATTTTATAAATTCTTTGCCGTACCCCGCCTTATGCGTTGATCAAGATTACATGATCAAAGCCTATAACCGGAAATTTGCGCAGATATACAAATCCAGCATTTACCCAAAACTAGACAGCCCTCTTGGAAAAATCCTTTTCTTTGATATACCTGACAATACAGATGACGCTCCTCATGAAATCCTATCAAAACACCTAAATATAGAAAACAAAACCAACCTCTCACTACAAACACATGACAATGAAATAATTAATGTCTGCGCTCAAACAAGTAATGTAGAAATTAAAGGTTTTGAAAATTATAAAATTGTATTGCTAGAGCCATTAAAAGAACTACATGAGTCTCATAAGTTAACAATTTACCAAAACATATTTGATAACTTAGAGCATGGCATATTTGTTTCAATATTTAATGACGAAGATGATGGAAGGCATGGTCAATTCATTCATGTTAATGATGTGGCCTGTAAGCAATTAGGTTACAGCCATGATGAACTCTTAAAGTTAAATGCTCGCACACTTAATCCAACCAGTAATCTTGAGACCATCAAAGCCATTGGCAGAAATTTAAAGAGAGATGGTGAAACCAGCTTAAATGCCATTCATGTTGGTAAAGATGAAAAACACCATTCAGTTAATGTCACTGCCAAGCTAATCACAATCGACAATAGCTCTTACGTGCTATCAATCTGTAAATACTTACATGAAAACCACAAAGAAGATGAAGTTGAGCATTCAAGATTTGGTCGATTGATAGAGCTCTCATGGGATGAAATTTATGCATTCAATACTAAAAACCTTAGATTCAATTTAGCAAACACTGGTGCCTTAGATAATTTAGGCTATTCCAAGCATGAAATTTATCAATTAAAAATAACTGACCTGCTTCAAGATATTTCAGAAAACACTTTTCATCGGCTCACCCAATCTCTATTTGATGGAGATCGTTCACAAGTTGTTCTTGAATCAGTATTTAAAAGAAAAGACGAAACCCAATACCCTGTTGAAATAAGAATCCAACTTTCTCATAGTGAAGTTCCACCCGTGTACCTTGCTAATGTTCAAGATATAAGCATACGCAAAGAAACAGAGAAAAATTTAGTCTTCCTTGCAAACCACGATTCTTTAACGGGTCTTTATAATCGGAATATGTTTATAAAGAAATTAAAAGACAGTTTAGAAATGTGTAACCGTTCCGATTCATTAATGGCAATATTATTCCTCGACTTAGATGGCTTTAAATACATCAATGACACCATGGGGCATGATATTGGCGATAAACTTATTTCCCGAACCGCTCAACAACTTTTAAAAAGCGTACGAAATACTGATAGTGTAGCTCGTCTTGGTGGCGATGAGTTCACCGTTATACTCACAAATATCAAACACACTACCGACATTACATCTATTGCAGATAAAATAATTGAAAACATATCCGAACCATGTGAAATAGATGGACACTCTATTAAAACGTCATGCAGCATCGGTATAACTGTTTATCCTTTTGCAGACTCTGACAATGCCTATACATTAATAAAACAAGCTGACACTGCCATGTATCAAGCTAAAGCTTCCGGGAAGAATACCTACACTTTCTATGCCGCCACTTTAGCGAAACAAGCAATGGATCTGAGAAAGCTTGAGGACAACATTAAACGAGCCTTTGATAAAAAAGAGTTTGAAGTTTATTACCAGTCAAAAGTCATGCTTGAAAGTAGAAAGATATATGCAGCAGAAGCACTCATACGCTGGCCAAATAAGAAATATCCGAACATATCACCGGCTGATTTCATACCAATTATGGAAAAATCAAACTTAATTACAAAGGTTGATTTATGGGTTCTTGAAACTACTTGTAAAAACATTAAAGAATGGCTTAAAGTTTATCCTGATTTGATAATCTCATTTAACCTTTCCGCTGTACACTTTAGAAATAACACACTAGTAAAAGATATTAAGAAAATTCTTTTAAGGACAGGCGTAAGCTCAAGAAACATTGAAGTTGAAATAACAGAAGGTGTACTGATTTCAAATGCAGATAAAGCTAAAACCGTACTAAATAAATTAAAAAAAATTGGACTAAGTATTTCTCTTGATGACTTTGGCTCAGGTTACTCATCTCTCAGTTATTTAAAACAATTACCGATTAACTGTTTAAAAATAGACCGCTCATTTGTGATGGATCTAGAAACCAATAAAGATAGTCGTGTTATTATAGAAGCCATAATAAACCTCGCTAAAAGTCTAGACTTATCCGTAATCGCAGAAGGCATTGAGTCTGACACTCAAGCTAATATTCTAACCGAACTAAAATGCTATCAAGGACAAGGTTATTTATTTTCCAAACCCTGCCCTGCAGATAACTTCCTAGAACTACTACAAGCGGATTACAAATGAAACACTTCCATTTCTAAATCACCAAGCTCTTCATAAGTTGAAGAATTAGTGATAACTGCTGTAGAGTAATCATCTGTTTTTAAATACGTTTTAGTTACCCTTTTAAGATCATCCATAGAAACTTTAAGAACACGCTGACGATAGGCTTGCTGCTGTTTAGCATCTCGCCCATACAAATCATTATGGAAAGCCTGTTTAGCCTCGCCAGATGGTGAGCCTGGTTTATCTAATGCACCAATAACACCAAGAATAGCTTCTTCTAACAAACGCTCATCATGATGAGTATCAAGCATCCAGTCTATCGACTTATCAAAGTCACCCAATGTTTCAGTAAGACGAGGATCACGATAAGAATAGAAGCGGAATGAGCCTACCGCAGAATCCTGACTCGCACCACCACCATAAGCGCCACCATTTTCACGAATATGTGTATGTAAAAAACCATTCCTCATAAAGCCACCAAGAACTGATAAAGCAGCGGCATCTTGATGATCAACTGGAACTGTTTTAAATGCTTTCGCACAGAAATTTACTTGCGTACTTGTTACCCACATTTGTTTTACATTTTCACATACTGAAGGCAATTCTAATGCAGTAAAATTATCTCCTTTAATGCCACTCCACTTCTGAGAAGCATCTTCTAATAATGCAGCCTGAGAATCATCATCCGAAATTAACAACAATTGTCTAGGAGACGATAAAATTAAAGCATGTATTTGTTTAAACTTTTCAATTAACGAATCCAGGCCAGAATCATTTTCTAACGTTTCATCCAGCCGTTTAATTCTTACAATGCCTTCAAGCCCATTCAAACTGTTAGACAATTTTGCAACAGGACTCATCATGCTACTAGCAGCAGCCATAGCTAAAGCATGCCCACTTCCAGTAACACTTTGTTCCATTCCCGCTTTCTTTTGTGCGATTAGTTCACGTACTCTATTTTTTTCATCAAAAGAAACAGTTTCAATCGTTTTATTCATTAACTCAGTAAGATCTGCGTGCTTATTAACTAACGATTTACCAGAGAGTATAAAATAAGCTTTAATTGCCTGTTCATCATCAACTTGACCACGCATGCTGTAATATGCTGAGACGCCACCTGAAACAGCCGCTTGCCAAGCCTGCGTTTCCATATAAGTTTGCTCATTGCATCCTAATTCCGTTATTACAGAACAGTAATGTGGCAGCACTTCTAGTAGCTCATCTGAAAAATCAGGTAAATCAACAACTAGCTGCTGATAAGCAATACCATTTGTACCTTGAGGATAAAAACTGACAGGTAGATCATAATTATCAATACGCTTACCTGTCGCAATAAACATATTTTCAGGCACGTCTTCCAAACCAACTTTAGGCAAAACTTCAGGATCATCTTCTTCCTGTTGTCGGGCAGCTAAGTCTTCTGCTGTTGAAATAATTCTCTGAACATCATGTTCGGTTAAATTATCTTTCATATCAGATAAACGCTGCACCTCTGCCGCATCGCGATGTGATGCCAATTCTGAATCAGGTTTCAGTGTTAAGCGAATACGATGCGGATTATCTAATAATGATTTTTTGACCAGCTTTTGTATAAAGTCAGGTTGTTTAATATCTTCACGCAACTGTTCAAGAACAGGATCTAGATTTAATACATCAATTGGATTGCCTCGATGAGTTGCAGCAGATAAGCCGTCTAATATTAACTGAAGCCCATATGGGTGACCATCACCACCAATCTCTCGCTGGCTTAATTCTAATTGATGAAGTACTGCCTCAACTTGTGTTTGATCGATACCATTTTCAGCTACATCATTAAGCACATCTAAAACAAGCGTTTGAAACTTTTCAGCGTGCTCAGGCTGACTACCCTCCACACCACACATAAAACACATTTCTCTATTTGAATCTTCTAGACCACATAATGGTGATGGCGCACTAGCAATGTCACTTGTTTCCAGTGCATGACGTAACGGAGAAGAACTATTATCAAGTAAAACACCAGACAATATATGCGCACTTAACATGTCATACAGGTTTGTACTTTTACCTAATAACCACCCCATAACATGATGAGTCTTCCCTTGTGTAGACGCATCGATTTCTGCTTTATCAAGCGCATAACTTTCTTCAATAGCGATAGGTGAAAAATATCTTTTTTCATCATCAACTTTTATTTCTTCATCTAACTTCTCGAATTTTGACAATGCATTTTTTTCAAAAACAGCCTGATGCTCACTTGCTGGAATATTTCCATAAGTCATAAAAATTGCATTTGATGGGTGATAATGTTTTTCGTAGAAGCTCTTTAAATCATCGTAGCTTAAATCAGGGATATGTTCTGGCTCACCACCACTATTAAAATGATAGGTACTTGTTGGAAACAAATACTTTGTAAAAAGCTGCCAGAGTTGACTAACAGGTGAACTCATTGCACCTTTCATTTCATTATATACAACACCTTTAAAAACCAGATCCGTTTTAGGGTCATCCGATTTTTCAAATTCAACTCGGTGCCCTTCCTGGAGAAAATCTAACTCATGTAATCTTGAAAAGAAAACAGCATCTAAATAAACATTTAATAAATTATCGAAATCTTTTTTATTTTTACTAGCGAATGGATAAGCTGTCCAGTCACTACTAGTAAATGCATTCATGAACGTATTTAGTGAACGACGAATCATCATAAAAAAAGGATCACGTACCGGGTAGTTTTCACTACCGCAAAGCGCTGTATGTTCTAAGATATGCGCAACACCGCGTGAATCCATTGGAACAGTTCTTAAAGCAACTAAAAAAACATTCTCATCATTATCTGCATCTAAATGATAATGCATAGCTCCCGTCTTAATATGCTCGTATTGTTCTACTGTTAAGTTAAGCGATTCAATACTTTGCTTACCCACACTTCTGAAGCTGTTTTGTGAATTCGTTTTTTTAGTCATATCAAAGCATGTTCCTGGTAATTAACAATTTATGAAAGCTCTATAGGTAATAATTTATATACCTTTTCATTCAAGCTTTCCAGATTTCGTTCTTTAAATTGGGGAGAAGTTATCAATAGATCAACCGTTTCCAGTTTTTGAATCTGATAGTTTTCTAAATAATGCTTCTCTACCTCTAATTCTGATACTGAGAATGGAGGCCCTTGCATTTTTGATTGATCATATTCCATACAAATCAGATAAATATCAGCCGCACCTATTAGCTCACGCAGATGCTTACAATACTTACCCCGCGTATTATCTGGTAATGCGATCAATGATGCACGGTCAAATACAAATGATACTGACCCTATTATTTCTTTAGTCAAATCAAAGAAGTCACCCTGATATATCGTTATATTTTCACTTGTATAAGTATTTAAATTCCCTACGGCTGACAATTCATAACTTAATTGATGGTCTTCAAAGAACTCCTCAACCGCAGTCTGGCTAAACTCAACAGCAACTACGTCATACCCCTGACTTGACAACCAAAGCAAGTCTTTCGATTTACCACAAAGAGGAACAAACACACGATTTAGCACCCCTTCCGTGGCTTTTGGCCAAAAATTTAGAAGATGGGAATTTATATCTGCCTGGTGAAACCCAATTTGACGATTTTCCCAGCGATCTAACCAGAACTCTTTTTTCATAATTAATGATATCTAGTAAATATTACTTATTAGGGCTTCCAAACACCAAAAGCATCTTCTTTAGGTGCCTTCTCTCCTTCCATTTGATCAAATACTTGCATCGTAAAATCAAATAACTGAGACAAAACTTGTTTCTTATCATATTGACCATCTGGTAATGCAGACATAAAGTAACCAATAGATGCTGCCATATATTGCACAGCAATCATATCATCCGCAGCTGTATTATCGTGTTGCTGAATCGCTTTTTTGACATCAGCTATTAATACATCAGATAATTGAACACTCATTATTATTTCCTTGAAGCCTGTTATTAATAAGGCCATTATGCAATACATTCAAACTAACCAAAACCAGCTAATAACAAGGTTTTTGAAAAGAAAACGAGTATAATTGATATGACCATATCTATGTATAAAATATGTTTTTTCGTACCTGTTGATTATACCGAAAAGGTTAAAGAAGCGCTCTTTAATGCCGGTGCAGGAAAAATAGGCAACTATGACCAGTGTAGCTGGCAATGCCTGGGAAAAGGTCAATTCAGAGCTTTAAAGAATAGCCAGCCTTTTATTGGTGAACACGGCAAGCTAGAGCTGATTGATGAGTTTAAAGTTGAGCTGATTTGTTCTGAACAAAACATTAAAGCAGCAGTTAGCGCTTTGAAAACAGCACACCCTTATGAAGAGCCCGCTTATGAGGTTTTCAAACTGCAAGACTTCTAAGAACCAGGAACACATAACTCATAGATTAAACCTGCATTTATACGATGATGATTACTGTAAAATTTCAACAACCTTATTCAACAATTCAGCATCTTTGAATGGTTTTGTTATATAAGCATCAGTAGGACTCATTTTTCCTTTCAACTTATCCATTAAACTATCTTTTGAAGTTACCATAATAATTGGTAGGTTTTTAAACTTTTCATTACCCTTTAATAAATCAACAACTTTATAACCATCTATACCTGGCATAATCAGATCAAGAACAATCAGATCTGGAACTTCTTTATCTAACAGCCCAAGCGCTTCAAAACCATCCTTTGCTTCTATAATTTTATATCCATATTCAGCCAAAGGCCTGGCAGCAGCTGTTCTGGCAATTGAGCTATCATCTATAATCAGTATTTTTTCCTGGAGAATTTCATTTGAGTTTTTCTGATAAGAAGGAACATTTCCATTTCCTGTAGAAGAATTTTCTCGTGGAATCGCGACACCAAAATATGAAAAGAACTCTTTATTATTAATGCGCGCAGAACCCGCACTTACATATCCATCAGTTCCTTTTCCATCATCTTTTTTCGCAGGCCTGAACATAAATCTGATTTCTTTTAGCTTTTCAAGCTCAGGCAATACTTGCATGCCACGAAAGATACCGTAATTTATAGATACAATTTGTGCATTTTCAATTAATAATTTACCCCAGCCGTCATTATCACCCATGATAACCACGGTACCATTCATACTATTTTTAATATATTCAGTTAAGGCCTTAACAAAGTCCTTCATTGTTTCTTTATGTTGCACACCGAGCTCCCATAAATATCCGTAATAACACTACTATCTTCCCTGAAGCAAATTAAAATACATTTTTGTACCGCTATCCAGCTTACTTTCAACCCAGATACGACAATTACTCTTTAAAAGTAAGTCATGACACAAAACAAGCCCCATACCTGTACCTATTTCGCCAGCCGTACCTTTCCTTCGGTTCTGTTTACCTAACTGAAAAAGGTATTCCTGATCTTCAGGACTTATTCCAATTCCTTCATCTTCAATAACGATAGTTAACGACCCATCAATATTCGAATCTTCTGAAGAAATATTTACGGCACTGCCTTTATAACTAAATGAAACTGCATTTGATAAGATATTAGTCGCTATAATATTTAGATACTTTTCATCGAAATACACAAATTCATTAGATGCAATTTTATTGTTAATTGTTATACTTTTTGTTTTATTCACAGCCTGAATAGTATCAATAACGTCATTGAAAATTTCATAAGCATTGATGTTTTTTGGATCAGCTGGAAATTCATTATTTTGAAGCGCCGACCATTGCTTTAAATTTTGCGAAATAGCATTAAGACAATCAGAAGCTGAGTATGCTAGAGAAATATAATCTTGCATTAATTCTTTTTCAAGCGTACCAGATGAATCATTAAGCATTTTTAAAACTGATCTTAAGCTCTCAATGGGGCTAAGTAAGTCTTCCGCAATATTAGCAATGAACCTATTCTTTGCAATATCGTACTGCTTAAGTTCAAGTTCCTTACGTCTTAAACGAAGGTGAGTATTTACTCTGGCATTAAATTCTTCGATATTAATTGGTTTAGTCAGATAATCTACGGCTCCAACATTAAAGCCTTTAACCATACTTTCAACGTCATGTTTTGCAGTAAGAAAAATGACCGGCACGCTGGAATATTCTGGCATTTTTTTTAATTCTTCACAGACCTGATAGCCATCTAAACCAGGCATCATAATATCTAAAAGTATAAGATCAATATTATTATTTCGAATTAACTCTAATGCCTTTTCGCCATTTTCAGCCCGAATAATATTGTAATTACCCTCTCGTAAAAAACCATCAAGCAAATCTAGATTTCTAGCATTATCATCAACGGTAAGAATAGTTTGCTGCTTATTGATTCCCATATATTTTCTCTATAAAACCTATTTATTAATATAATGGTATCGTTTTATTGCCGATTTACCAGAAGTTACAACATAGAAATGATGTTATTTGAGCATTATAAGAATGCTCAAATAACCACACATCCCTAGTATATATTATAGAGCACTATAAAAAAATTACTTACTTTTTAATAACATATGCGGATTAGTTAATGTATAGACGCATTATTTTAATCTTTGCTAATAGAGATAATGCTCTCAAGAGTAGAAACATTGTCAATTTGAGCATCTTTTGCAAACTGATCATCTACCAGACCGGTAATATCGTTATTATCCAATAATTTATATTGCTGCATTAAATCTGCCATGTATTGAAGCTCATCAACAATGGGAACATATTGGTCATATACAATTCTTCCACCTGATGTTGTCATTGCATACTCAATCAAACTTTCTGACTGGTTCCAGTACTCTGCGGCAATTTCACTAGCATTCTTAGGATTATTTTTCGCCCACAGGCCAGACCGAACGGCACTCTGTACAAGCTTTTTCACTACGCCTGGCTCCCGGTCAATAAACTCTTGACGAACAATTACCAGGTTACATATAAAGCCAGGCCATACATCTTCAACATAATTAACTAAAGCCGCATCACCACTTTTTAGCGTCTGTGCAGCAAAAGGTTCACCAACATAATAGGCATCCAGCGAGCCCGTTGATAATGCTGCAGCCATATCAGGTGGATTCATTTCAACGACATTTATACGGCCATTGAGACCATTTTCTTCAATTAATTTTAGAATACTTAAATTATGACCTGAGTAGCGCATCGGCACAGCGATAGTTTTACCAACAAGGTCATTCAGATTTTTCACATTTAGATCTTTCCTGGCAACCAGTGTACTCTCATGACGATTACCGATATAAACAACCTTAATATCTTCACCCTGTTGCCGAAGTACGATAGACAAAGGTGCGATCATAAAAGCAACATCAATCTGACCATTTCGTAAAGACTCTGCCATTTCAGCAAATGCAGAATACTTCATGGCTTTATAACGGATATCTCCAGTCGTTTTACTAACATGATCCAGAATAGGTGCGGCAAGGTTTGTAATAACAGGCATATACCCCATTGATACAATTCTACGATCACTATGCTCAGTATTTAGTAAGAAGTGCATATACGAGATAAAAACAGCCCACAAAGTAATACCCGCAAATATATACCAGAGAACAGAGACTTCATTCAGTTTATGTTTTAATTTAAGCAACATAACTCACACCAAGCATCATGAATACTTCATCACGTAAATCTCTCAATCCGGGCTCTTTTTCTATATTACGTGGGCGAGAAAAATCCAGCTTACGCTCCATTATAATTTTTGCAGGCCTGTCATTCATAACAATAATACGATCTGCCATAATTAATGCATCATCGATAAAGTGCGTCACCATCACCATCGTTTTACCTATATAACTATGCATATTAATCACTTCTTCACGAATTTTTAAATGAGTGAGATAATCAAGCCCGGTAAAAGGCTCATCCATATAAAGTACGTCAGGATTCACTGCAAGCGCCCTGCCCAACTCTGCTCGTCGTTGCATGCCGCCAGAAAGTTGGCTGGGATAATGATGTTCAAAGTTAGTTAACTCAACCATATCTATATATTCCTGAATGGTTTCAGTTTTTTCTTTCTCGTCTTCAATATGTCGCAAACCTAATTCTACATTTTGCCAGACAGTCATCCATGGCAACAAACCATTTTGTTGAAAAACGAAAACATGTTCAGGACTGGTTTTAACAGCCTCTTCATCATCGATCAAAATTTTACCTGACGTTGCTTTATCAAAGCCCGCCATAATACGAAGCAAGGTAGATTTACCACAGCCGGAAGGTCCCAAAATACAAACCATTTCGCCGTCTTCAAACTCGAGATTAAGATTTTCAAAAACTTTAACAGCATCACCCTGGTTTTCAGGATCACTAATAACACGCTTTACTTTACGTTTATTAATGTAGCTCTTACTAAGCCCTTCGATTCTAATATGACCCATGATCTGCCTTCATTAATTATGCTGCTTTGCAGCTAATATGGGTTCTAATCTACCCAACTTATACATGATGATATCAAGCAATAACCCAATAATACCTATAACAATCATTGCTACCATGACGAAATCCATGCGAAGAGCATTTCTTGAGTCAAGTATCAAATACCCCAAGCCAGACTGTACCGCAATCATCTCAGCAGCAACAACTACAAGCCAGGCAATTGCGATAGTTAGACGTAATGCTGTCACTACTTCTGGAACGATAGCTGGTATAACTATTTTTGTAATCATTTCAATACGTGAAAGATTAAAGTTTGACGCAACCTGAAAATAAATTGGATTAATTGATTCGACCGCTATTGCCGTTGCAACAACTATAGGGAAAAAGCTCGATAGAAAAATAAGAAATATAGCAGGCTGATCACCTATACCAAACCACAACATAGAAAGAGGTATCCATGCAAGAGGCGATATCGGGCGCAGAAACTGAATAATAGGATTGACTGCAAACCTTACACTTTCGGTTCTACCAAGTAGAATACCAAGAGGAATACCCAGCAATGCACCAAAGTAAAACCCAACAGTAACCCGATACAAACTAGCAATTGAATGATCTAGTAATGCACCGCTAGCAATCAGCTCAATAAAACTATTAAAAACAGCAACGGGACCAGGAAAAACCTGTTGACTCCATCCACTATAAATAACTACCAATTGCCACAATCCGACTGACATCGTAAAAGACATTAATGGATAAATAAATTTTTTACTATAAATCATATTATTATTTAACTTCACACATGACTACAGATTTATAATTTCTTTTGCTAAATTATAATACTGCCTTCCTGCGCGGCTTTCCTTATCGTAATAAATAGTTGGTGTATGGACTATCTGAGACTCTTGTATTTTTGAATCTTTCTCAATCATCGTTGTAAATACATGGTCATTATATTCATCTTTTAATTTCTTTAAAATAACTCTCGATGCCGTATTATCCTGTTCAAACATCGTAATAGGTATTTTATAATCAAGTACGTGATCAGATTTTTCACGAACAACATTAATCATATTTACAATATGATTAACACCTTGCATAGAGAGGTATTCACATGGCGTTGGAATAATTGCCATGTCCGATGCTAATAGCGCATTGAGTGTATAGAAATCACCGGAAGGAGGTGTATCGATTATAATATAATCAAAATACGGAGCAACAGACTTTAATTTATCACGTAAGAGATATTCAAAATCCTCATCCTGTATATGCGTCTTTGATAACAAAGCCATCTTGCTGTTTGACGGCAACAACCACATATTTAATTTTGTCTTAATTATATATTCTGATATACCTGAATCTTTTGAGTGTATAACTTCAAAAAATGACTTTGCATCTTTATACCCCATTAACAATGTTAAATTTGCCTGGATATCAAAATCAATAATAAGCACTCGTTTTTTTAATAAACCCAGTGACACACCAAGATTAAGTGCCGTTGTTGTTTTCGCAACACCACCTTTCTGATTACAAATAGAAATTATTTTGGCATTCTTATTTGAATCTGTTACATTTATTCCGTCAATATTTATCGGTTCATTTTTTACTGGCTGACTTTCTACCACAGCATTTTCAACTGATGTTTTTTCTATGCTTTTACGCACAGTAAACACGTGCTTACATTTAGCGCATCGGGCACTGACTTCTGCCTTTTTTAAAGCATTCTCATTAATATTGTAACGAGTATTACAATTATTGCAGGTTACTATCATAAACAATATCTCATTAAGCAATTTCCTGCACAATTCAAATAAGTAAATATATTAATCATCACGTTTACTATTTATCGTTGACTCAATTTGACCTGCCAACTGGTTTGCATTTGCAATAGTATCTACTACACCACTTTCAATAGCGGTATGAGTCAGGTTTGGATAAACACATGTTTCAGTTGATTGCGCTATCGTAGTACCGGATTTTTCCTTTATCGACATAAACCCTCTGCTACCATCATTACCTATTCCTGTTAGCAATACACCAATTGAGTTTTCATTAAATGACTCAGCCACAGAATCAAACAAATCATTCAAAGGTTCTTCAGGATTATTACCTGTCATCAAACAATATTCACTATTCTGGTTATTCTCTACAACTAAAGGTTCGTTATATGAGCAGACATAACAAACACCTTGTTCAAGAACTGTACCTTCTATTCCAACTTCCACTCTCCATGGCGTATATTCATTAAACTTCTCAACAAAAGCAGGTAATATTTTCTGTGATATTTCCTGTATTACCACGACTGCAGCCGGAAGTTCAGGAGAAAGCTGTGACATTAAATTAATAATTGTATTGGGGCCACCCAAAGTCGTACCAATGGCAACAACATAATCAAGCTGTCGAAATTCATAACGTTCAGTCAAACGATCTCTGCTATCTAACCTGCATACTTTAACTCTTCGTACCTTATCAATATCTTCGTCTGCTGCAATTTTTACACGATCAATAATTTTATTACGTTCATCATGAATATCTTTTGATATAGCGCCTGAAGGTTTAGGCATAAAATCAACAACACCCAGCCTCAATGCTTCAAAAGTTATTTCACCATGATTAAACAGTGAACTTAACATCACTATTGGCACAGGTGATTCAATCATAATGTGACGCACCGTTCTGATTCCATCCATTACCGGCATATCTACATCAAGAGTAATCACATCTGGTTTTAGTTCTTTAATTCTTTCCAGACCTTCCTGACCATTTTTCGCCACACCTACAACTTCAATATCAGGATCTGAACTTAACATCTCACTAAGTGCTTTCACCATAAATGAAGCATCATCAACAATGAGGACTTTAATTTTATCTGCCATAGAATTCCTGATTTTTCTTTATGGGGTCATGTTTCATTTGAATTTAAAGAACTAATTATTTTAAATAATTAATCAGCTTTCGCTCTTGGCTTTATTTTTTCTTTCAGGCGCGCTGTCTGTTTCTTGTGTTTCAAAGCCTGCCGCTCAGCTGTAATACGAACCATTTCATAGACATCTAAAATAAGTGAAATTCTGCCATCACCAACAATTGTTGCACCGGAGAAACCACTTTTATCCTGCACATAATCAACAAGTGGTTTAATAACAACCTCATCCTGCCCCATCATTTCATCAACAACAAAGCCAACTTTTTGTCCTCCCGAACTAACGATAACGACATACATTCTTTCAGTATTCTGATCTGACTCGATACTAAATAATGATGACAGACGGAATACAGGTAAGGTCTGTCCACGCAGGTAAATAACTTCGACACCTTCAACTGTAGAAATTTCATCCGTATTAATACGTACTGTTTCATCAACATTTGCCAGTGGAATTGCAAACACATCACTACCTGTACGAATCATTAACGCATGTATAATTGCCAGTGTTAAAGGAATTTTTACTCGCATGCGAGTTCCGATGCCGGGCTTTGTTTCTATTTCCAGTGAACCATTTAGTTTTTCAATATTTTTTCTTACAACATCCATACCAACACCACGGCCAGATGTATTACTAACCTTGTCAGCAGTAGAAAAACCAGCTGTAAGAATGATACGGTTTATCTCTGAAGGCGACATTCGCTCCAGTTCATCTGCTGTAAATAAACCTTTATCTATTGCCTTATTTTTTATTTTTTCTCTATCAAGGCCACGACCATCATCAGTTACTTCAATAACAATATTGTTACTTTCCTGATATGCATTCAGAGCTAAAGTTGCTTCTGGCTGTTTGCCTACCTGCTTACGATCTTCCATATTTTCTATGCCATGATCGACTGCATTTCTGATGATATGAATCAATGGATCAGACAATTCTTCTACAATCATTTTATCCAGCTCGGTCTCTTCACCATTGACAACCAGATTAACTTTTTTGTTTGAGTTGTGGGTAAGATCATGGACCAGCCTTGGATAACGGTTGAATATCTGCGATATAGGTAACATTCGCATTTTCATCACCCCTTCCTGGAGTTCATTCGATGTACGACCCAAACCCGATATAGCTTCACCAAGACGATAATTAAATGTCCGCAGCATTTTCTGTTCTTTCTGATCCAGATTCTGGTTTTCTTTTAAATGTTGCTGCAACTCACCCAGCTCATTAAGTAGCTGTACAAAATAAGAACGATCAACAACCAGCTCACCAACCTGATTCATTAAAGAATCAATTTTTTCTGAATCAACTCTTAAACTACGCTTTAACTTTTTATCTTTGCCTTCACGCGATTTTCTGCGCTCTTCAAATAGCCTTCTTTCATCAAGACGGCGATCACCAGCAGGTACTCTGCGTTCTGGTTCAGCTGGTGCAACTTCTTTTGCAGGTTTTGCCTTTACTTCTTTTTTAGGTGCAACCATTTCATCAAAAACAGTATTTAATGTTTCGACCTCGGCTTCGCTGACCTGATGGATAGTCGCATCAAGCGCATTGCTTAAACGACTAAACAAATCATCATCATGCACAATATTGGCACTTGCTGATAAAGCAGCTTCAATATCATCAGCATCAGGCATCTGTATCTTTATTGGCTCAGGGATTTCAAATTCAGGACTTTCAGGTTCAACGATTTCATCGTCACTTGCTACAGCATGAAGATCAAGCTCTGGAAAGAACTGTTTTAATTCTGAAAAATAAAAATCCATAAAAGATAAGGCAACTTCCTTACCTCTTGAAACAGATTTAGCAGCTGCTTTTAATGTATCAATCCAGCCGTCATAAAACTCAGCTATCTCTTCGTATCCCATATAGCTTGCTGAAGCGTTTAACTTTTCTAATATCTTAATACAATCACTGAGACGGTCACTTTTATCGGCAGCGTCATCAATACCTGCTGTCATTGATTTTAAACTTGTGACCTGCTGCTGTAGTTGATTGGTGAAGATAGAAAATAGTTCTTCGTCATGCTCTTCATAAGAGCCTTCACCTGGAGCTGTAAACTGTTGTGCCGATGATGATGCTTGGGTTTCAGCTACCTGATTATCAGACACACTGGATTGAGAATCTGTGATTTCAGGCTGATCAGCCTGTTGCTTAAGCTGTGGAAAAAGCTGCTTCAGTTCAGCAAAGTAGAAATCCATAAATGAGAGCGCAATATCTTTACCTTTAACAACTGCCTTGTGCGCTTCTTTTATTGAGTCAGCCCAGCCATTTAAAAATTCAGCGACTTCACCATAACCCATATAATTAGCAGATGAATTTAGTTTATTTACAGATTCAATACACGCTAATAGTCGGGCTTCTTTATCTTCTGCATTATCAATATCATCCATTGCCAATTGAATAACAGCAGTTTGTTCTCTTAACTGAGCAAGGTAAATTGAAAATAATTCTTCATCATTTTCTTCATCAAAATTTCCATCCACTTGTTCATTTGATGAAGGTAATGGCTCATCTATTATTTTACTTTCTATTGATTGATCTGACTGACTGCTAACGGCTGACTGTATGGCGTTTTCATCGCCCTCCAGGATTGCCGTAAGCTTATCTTTAAGGTCATCAATTGATGATTCTTCTTCTTGTGTGTGTTCCAGCTCTTTTACCAACTGAACTATTCTGTCTCTGGCTTCTATCAGTACTTCAACAATAGTGGGGGTCGCCTGCATGCTTGCATCACGCAGTTTATCCATAAGGTCTTCAAGGCGATGCGCCAATGCAGAAACTTTGGTAAGGCCTATAAATTGGGCAGAACCTTTAATAGTATGTACAGGACGAAAGATTTCATTAAGAATTTCAAGATCATCAGGAGTCTCTACCAATTGCAATAGCAGAGTTTCCATTTCTTCAAGATGTTCTGTGGCCTCTACAATAAAATCCGGAAGCTGTGATAAATCAATTTCACTCATATTTTTCCCATAACTTGTGCCAGGTATGCCTGCAAATTAGTATAACAATCAGGCATTAATAAATATTTATTCACCAACCAGTTCAAGTATATGATCTGGATTATGTTTATTAGCGAGGCCTATCGCACCAATACGATCAACTTCATCTCTATACTTATCTTCATCCAGGTTTGATAATATTAAAACACGAGCATTACTATCGATTGCTATAATTTCTCTGGCAGCAGTCAACCCGTCCATGCCTCGCATTGTTATATCCATCGTCACCAGGTCTGGATTTAATTCTTTATATAACTCTATAGATTCAGCACCACTACTTGCCATACCAACTACCGTGTGCCCTGCTCCTTCAAAAACTTTTACTAACATTTTGCGCATAATAGTGGAGTCATCGACGATTAAAATATTTTTACTCATTATCAACAACCTGTCTGGCAATTATTACCATCGTATTTCATTAAACAATCTCGCCTTCAGTTAATAAAAGTTCATCATCACCCATTTCACCAAGCACTTTTTGTTCTTCATTAAACAGTACAAGATCAAAATCAAGAATAATAATTAATCCATCATTTATTTTACAAACACCCTGTATATACTGACTCTCGAGACCTGCAACGATAATATCTGGCGCAGCCTCAATACTTTTCTCTTCAATCTTCAATACTTCAGTAACATGATCAACAATAAAGCCAACAATTCTGTTATCTATATTTAGAATTAATACCCAGCTTCTTTTCTGCGAACTATTCTCGTCATAAAGATTAAGACGTTTACGCAAATCAATAACCGGAACGATATTACCGCGAAGGTTAAGTACACCTTCAACAAATTCCGGTGAGTTAGGTACAGCCGTCACTTCAGCAGAACGCAGTATTTCCTGAACCATCAGAATATCAACTCCGAATTTCTCGTTGGCTACGCCAAAGCCAACGAGCTGCATCAAGCCTTCATCTTCAGAGTCTTCCGCCTCATCAATGTTAAATATTTCCGCCATTTTGAAACCTCTCCTTAATTAAAGGAACTACACATAATATTAATTCGGCAGTACTTATTATGTGTATTAGTACATTTTGTAAAATAACTAATCATTAGAATTTGAACTGTGAGATCTGCTCAGTTAAATTCTGTGACTGTTCCTGCAATGAATCGGTTACTTTTACAACGTTACCCGCACCTTCCACTGTTTGTGCTGCGGCCTGTGCTGATTCAGCTGACAACTTAGTGATTGCTTTTGAACGCTGTGACTGCATTTCAGTCATTCGCATCATTTCTTCACCACGTTGTATTACACCACCCATTTCATCAGAAACCTGTTTCGCTTCCTGGTTAGATTCATCAACCAGTCCCACGATTAGTTTTGAATATTCTTCCAGTTTTGTCAGTGCTGCTTCCGCTTCTTTACGACGTACACCCTGCTCACCGGCCATCTCTCCGATTTGTTGTGCAAGAGTATTCAGTTCTGATATCAGCTTTTGTGCTACATCTGTATTCGTTGCCAGTGTTGTCGATGTCTGACTAATCGCTTCGATTGCTTTGATGTTTAACTTACCACCTTCATCAATCTTGATCAGTGCATCCTGTAGCTGGTCAGAGAGTTTTACACCCTCGGTTACATTAGACGTTGATTCTTTGATCAACTGGGTAATTTCCTTTGCAGCTTCAGATGAACGCTGTGCCAGTTTACCAACCTCATCCGCAACCACCGCGAAACCCTTACCATGAGCACCGGCTCGAGCCGCCTCTACCGCAGCATTCAATGCCAGCAAGTTGGTTTGTTCTGCGATCTCTGTGATTACACCGATGATCTCAGAAATCTGATCAGATGATTCAGCAATGGCACGCATACCATCTGCCGAAGCATCAACCGAAGTACGACCATCATCCGCCGCTTTCAGTGAAGCATTACCGTATTCAGTGGCCTGGGCAACCGCCTTCTGCATGTCATCCACCGCTGATGACATTTCATCCATCGAATCGGTTACACGCACAACCATCTGACTCTGATCCTGTGCGTTTGCCATTACTTTAGCACCGGTTTCACCCATCGCACCTACTGTTCCAAGCGCTGATGCCACCTCGTTATCCTGATCCTGTGCGGTTTTACTTACACCATCGATCCGCTGTAACAAATCCGCGATGGCTTTCTGCGATACCTGTGCAGCTTGCTGCTGCCCTGTTACAGCAGTAGATACCTGACCTGCGGTGTTACCCATTTCTGTGATAACTTTCTCAGAGGTTCTGCTTCGTTCAAGCTCACCCTGTGCCCTTTTTCTGTTTGCACCGGCTCTCTGTGCCACGTCACCCGAACCACTGGCAACCTCACCCGCTGCATTATCTACAACCGAGAAAGCATTACGTAAACCTTCAACCATGTGGTTAAAGGCTATGGACATCTGTCCGATTTCATCTCGACCAAGTACCGGTACCGATACTGTTAAATCCTGATTATCTGCAATATGACGTACTGTTTCCGCCACCTGAAGAATCGGTGCCACGATGACACGACCCACCATGATAAAGATGGTCAGGGTAATAAACGCACCTACTGCTAACAGCACCAAAACAGACAGATTCAAGAAATCCACCGAATCAGCCACAGCCTCTGTATCGTGTTCCAGTAAGACCTTCTGGTTAGCAACCATGTCTTCAAGTATTCTTTCTATATTCGCCGCAACAGGTGCCGCTTTTGTTGCCAGCCAGAAGTTAGGAATATTCCAGTCTTTACCTGAACGAATTTTAAACATTTTAGGTGGTAGCACCTTAAACTCGTCCCTTACTGATTTAAACTGATTAAACAGGGACTTTTGCTCTGGTGTTAAGTGTTTGTACTTTCGACTCAAGTCAGCAAAACGCTTGGTGTTTGTAGCCCATAAGCCATTAAATGTTTCTTTAAAATTATCATCACCGGAGATTAGGAAAGCACGAATATTCGCCAGACCCAGACCGGTGGAACCACGAATATCCGCCATCATATAGAGCATGGATTTACGTAAGTCCGAACCTTCTAGCCTACCCTCAATATCGATGATCTGGGTAATTAGCTTTGCCATTTTTGCACCACGAGGAGCAGCATCATTAAAAAGAATTTTCAATGCCGGGTTTTCATCATCCGTCTGCGCAATCTCT
>JAUVDT010000137.1 GCA_030595185.1 Gammaproteobacteria bacterium | reverse complement strand
AGCATCCTGGCTTTCAAAAATGCGTGCAGGGCCGCTGAATTTTAAAATATGCTCATCAACGCCAGCGGTTTTTACCACACAACCATCCAACGCAATATTGCCGTATAAAACGGCTAAGCCACCATCTTTGCTATAAGCGTGCTCAACGTCGCGGATACAGCCGTCATCAACACTGTCATCAAGACTTGGCCAGCGTTTGCTTTGACTAAATGCGGTTTGAGTTGGTACGTTACCCGGACCCGCTAAAAAGAATTTTTTGACAGCATCATCTTTGGTGCGACGAATATCGTATTTTTCCAATGCTTCCATTAAGGTTTTACTGTGAATCATGGGAATATCAGTATTTAGCAAACCACCGCGTTCCAACTCACCCAATAAACGCATCACACCGCCGGCACGGTGTACGTCTTCCATGTGATATTTTTGAGTTGATGGTGCTACTTTACTTAGGTGCGGCACTTTACGCGATAGACGATCGATATCATCCATCGTAAATTTAATTTTGCCTTCTTCTGCCGCCGCCAATAAATGTAAGATAGTATTGGTTGAGCCGCCCATCGCAATATCTACGCACATGGCATTTTCAAAGGCTTCAAAAGTGGCGATATTACGCGGTAAAACAGACTCATCGTCCTGCTCGTAATAACGTTTTGCCAAATCAACAATGCGACGACCAGCACTGAGGAATAATTCTTCGCGATCAGCATGGGTTGCCAGCATCGAGCCATTGCCCGGTAATGATAAACCCAACGCTTCCGTCAAGCAGTTCATTGAGTTGGCAGTGAACATACCAGAGCAAGAACCACAGGTCGGGCAAGCCGAGCGCTCCATGGTCATAACCGTTTCATCGCTGGCTTTAGGATCAGCCGCCGTCACCATGGCATCGACTAAATCTAAGTGAACCTCTAGACCGTCAATCACCGATTTGCCTGACTCCATTGGGCCGCCAGATACAAATATCACCGGGATATTTAAACGCATTGCTGCATTCAGCATGCCCGGTGTGATTTTGTCGCAGTTTGATATACACACTAATGCATCAGCACAATGCGCGTTGACCATGTATTCAACCGAATCCGAGATAATCTCACGCGATGGTAATGAATACAGCATGCCGCCGTGCCCCATTGCAATACCGTCATCGACCGCAATGGTATTAAATTCTTTCGCCACACCGCCGGCTTTCTCAATTTCACGCGCAACCAGTTGCCCCATGTCTTTTAAATGCACATGACCGGGTACAAACTGCGTAAAAGAGTTAGCAATCGCAATGATCGGCTTGTCAAAATCACCGTCTTTCATACCAGTAGCACGCCATAAAGCGCGAGCTCCGGCCATGTTACGGCCATGCGTGGTAGTTCGTGAGCGATATTCAGGCATATTGTTTCCAGTGGCTCTTTATAGACAGATGGGTATTGTAAAGTTTACGCTGCAAATCACAAAACATTTCCAACAATTAATTGCGTTTTGTTAATTACAATTTCAATAGTTGCTATATACTATCTCTATTGATTAGAAGACATTAATTGACTTGATCTATCTACCCATTTCATTGTCTAAACAGAAGCCATACTATGACACTTACCGAATTACGCTACATCGTTGCTGTAGCAAGAGAAAAGCACTTTGGTCGCGCCGCTAAAAGCTGCTTTGTTACCCAACCGACATTAAGCCTGGGTATCAAAAAACTAGAACAAGAACTCGACACCACCTTATTTGAACGGGGTGCAAAAAACGAAGTAAGAACGACAAGCATCGGCGAGCGCATCATCCATCAGGCACAAAAAGTCCTTGAAGAAGCCGACAGCATTAAAACCATTGCCGAATTCAATACCGACCCATTAGCCGGCCCGTTACGTTTAGGCGTTATTTACAGCATCGCGCCTTATTTGCTGCCCAAACTCATCCCCATCATTCATCAAGACGCGCCTAAAATGCCCTTGATAATTGAAGAAAATTACACTGCCGTTTTATTAGAACAACTCAAACAAGGCAAGCTGGATGTCATTGTCATTGCCCTGCCTTTTGATGAACCCGGCATTGTGACACATGCGTTATATGATGAACCTTTCGTAGTCGCCACACCGCGCGACCACAAATGGCGCAAAAAGAAACACATCAAACCCAAAGAATTAGTCGAAGAGAATTTACTTTTATTAGGCCCAGGCCACTGCTTCCGCGATCAGGTATTAAAAATATGCCCCGAGTACAACCAGCAATCCAGCAACTCAATGCAAGACACTTTGCAAGGTAGTTCACTAGAAACCATGGCACACATGGTAGCAACCGGTGTCGGCATAACCGTACTGCCCTGCTCATCCGCAGCCAGCCACGTACACGCCGAACTACTCAGCATGATTCCATTTACCGAACCCGAGCCTTATCGCCGCGTGGCATTAGCATGGAGAAAAACTTACCCGAGACCGGAAGCGATTGAAGCATTGAGAGTGGCGATATTAAATTCAGAAGTACCTTGTGTTAAGGCATTGTCAGATGAAATAAATGAGGCTAATTAAAGTTTATTAATACCAATAAAAAAGCCATCGATTAATGTTTCACTCGATGGCTTTTAGAATAGATATAAAACTATTTTTTAAATTTTAGTTACTGCAGTTTTCGGTATAACATAATTCATATTCAGTCTCTGAGCTTTTAAAGTCATCAGCTGTAAACCAGATACCATCAACGCCAGCACCATAAAAAAAACTTCTAGACGAAATAAACCCATCAACATACTCATAAGTAAAATAGTATGAAACCACATCATCTGCCGTTAGCCAAAAGCCATCAGACCCCGTGGAAGAATAATAAGCGCTTTGAATTTCATTTCCGTTAACGTCATATTGGTTTTTATAATACCGAGAAATAGATCCCACCCGATTATCATCATCAGTAAACCAAAGTCCATCCGCACCTGAATTATTATATTGAATAACAACATTCTGACTATTTCCAATTTCTATAAGTGGACGCCCATCATCATAAGCCTTCTTTTCATACCCAGAAATAATATCATCTTCAGTAAACCAGGTATTATCTGCTCCCGCTGATGCATAACTCACAAACAGAAGATTGTCTGTTTCAATTTCATAGTCATCGTACCCAGTAACATTACCTGAAGAACTGAATCGAGTTTCTATAAGTTTATTCCCACTTGCATCATAATCATTCTCTACATAGTCTGAACTAATATCATCATTGGTAAACCATTGTGCATCTAATCCAGGCCCACTATAGGACTGCTCTAAAGTAAGTTTTCTTTCAGCGTTATACTGATAAATGCGATAAGCATCAATAACATCATCTTCAGTTAACCATAAACCATCACTTCCGGCACCACCCTCCCCCTCTGAAGCCCAAAACACAGCTTGGATTAATTGATCATTTTCATCATATTGATTTATTGAGTAGCCAGAGCGTGCTATGTCATCAGCCGTTACCCAAAGTCCATCTGCACCAGCCGAAGTAAATTCTATTGATAACGTTTGATTACCGTTCGCATCAAATGCAAACCTTTGATAACTACTGGTAACATCATCTTCCGTGAACCAAATTCCATCTGCTCCGATGGAATTGAAACGAACATTTTGGGTTTGATAACCATTAGCATCGAATTGAAAAGCATGATAATAGCTAATATCATCATTTGTAAATAAAATACCATCTGCACCAGCACCATAAGACCTAACAAACTTTATATGATTTCCGTTAACATCATATTCACGGAAAATGGCGGAATCGATGGCATCATCCTCTGTAAACCAAATATCATCAACGCCCGCCCCATCATATTCTACATTCTGAGTTTCATTACCATTGGCATCATGTTCAGTTAATTCATAATAATCTACATCATCATCAGCAGTGAACCAGATA
>JAUVDT010000128.1 GCA_030595185.1 Gammaproteobacteria bacterium | reverse complement strand
TGTCCAGGTTGTGGTCATGGAACAGCACATAATTTGGCAATGGAAGTCATTGAATTCTTCCAACTCAGTAACTTCCAGGCTCAGCTTATAAAGGATGAGGTGCTAGCCAGTGTGGCACAATGGAGATCAGTTGCCGGCTCTATAAATATCAGTAGAAAAGAACTGCAGCACATGGCTAGTGCATTCAATATTTAAGTAAACGATGGCAGCTAAAACAGACTAGAACGCCAGCGGAACGACAAAACCAAGATAACACCTAACCCTTTGTTTTTACATTAGTTTTTATTACATCTGCGGAGATTCAAGTCCTCTCCTGGGCACCAACTCAAACAACTCCGTAAGATAAATTCACACACAGCCACGTTAATTGTTCTTTTATACAAGAGCATTATTCACAGCCAACACTCAATTTCTGTGAAGACGGACTGGCGTTCGAGCTATACTCGAACCTTCTTAGGTGGGCACAGTTTTAAAAGGGTAAACCGTTAGCTTTCACGATAATGGGTCTCAAAATACCAGCCGACACCTGTCCTGATGAATTCATCCAATCTTTTTATCGCGCCTTCAAGCTCACTCTTTCTTCGAGTTGTGCATTCCCAGATAATGGCAACACGCCAACCTTCTTCTTTCAGCTGACTTAACACACGCTGATCGCGTTGCGTATTATCCGCAAACTTCATTTTCCACTTATCCGAATAACATCGGTCGGAATAAGCTAGCTTGCAACCATCATGCTGATGCCAGTAACAACCATGTATAAAAACAGCCACTCGGTGGCGACGCAAGATGATATCCGGCTTGATTCTACCCACCTTGCTATCTAGCCGATAACGATAACCGAGCCGATGTAAAGCCTTGCGGGTGAGAACTTCTGGCCTGGTATTACTGGAACGTATGCCGGACATCATCCGGCTGCGGGTCTTTTTATCTACGACGTCGACCAATGACTACGCATTCAAACTTAGTGAATACTGATGCACATGAATATCTTCTTCATCCTTGAGGCTCAGAATATGCGGTTTCATAATTCTCGCGATTTCCTCGATGACCGGCACAACAACGGAATTACCAAACTGCTTATATGACTGAGTATCAGAAACCGGAATTTTAAAGTTAGCTTCCCCCGGCTTGTCGTATCCCATCAAACGTGCACATTCACGTGAAGTCAATCTTCTTGGATTGCCAGACCCTCTAGATACCAGTATTCCAGAACCAACTTTTCAACATCTGAGAGCTTGCTAGCAGCCACCTCAAAGAAGATTCATTCGCTTGTTAGAACGCAGCACAATGTACTGATAGATAACAATCCCAAGATTGTTGGTTAGCCAACCGAAAAGCTTTTAACATATAAGGGGTTTCTCCCCATAGTTTTAGAGATAAAACCTCTTCGCTTACGGCAGGTCTTAAAGACAAAAACTCATGAAAAGCATGATCGGCAAGCGTTGGCCCATTACTATATTTCCAAAGCTGTGAATATAAAGTCGGTATATTGACCTGCTCAGCAACAAAATATTCATCGTAATCAAGATAGGTCTTTAGCTCAGCAATATACTCATCTGTAATCTTGCCAGATAATAATAAATGACCAAAGGCTTTAAAATTATCTGCATCTCGGTAAAGGTATTCAAATACGTAGTAAATATCTTCACCATCATCGTAGTGATTTAGCGGTTTATTCATTTTTCTGATAGGTCGATTAATTGAGCTTTCTGATATAAACCTGCTATCGCATCCTGCGGTACTCTCCATAAAAACCCGTGGTCTTTTACACGCCCTTCCTTTTCAGACAGGGTGAAGTCGAGATAGACATTGCCATCATCAGCCATACGCATAAAGCGCGGTAATGACGGAGTTTTACAGTACAGAAGTTGATCAAAACGACAACCAGTCTTCCCGCTTTTAAGGCGGCCCGTAGAAACTGATATATAAACTGTTTCATTATGTTTAGAGAGAAGCGCGTCCTCTAAGACGCTATCATCGTATTCCAATATCTCGACTTTCTTTTTGTTAACAATAATTCTATTTTGCTTGGCAATAAGATAAAAACCCAATGAATCAGGGACGTTGTTGAATGAGGTATACAGGGCCTGCCGCTCCCTCTTCTCGTCGTAATAGCCAAAATTTTCAACTAGTTGGCGCTTATCCTTACACGCCAAATAGCGTGAAGGCACGCGAGAAAACAAAGTATGCGGCATCTTGCCATGCTTGGTTTTTAACTCAACACCCATGAAATCCGCTTCTTTTGAACTGTTTTGCGGAATACTCAGATAATATTCCAATGAGAGACCATATCGACCAGTACCTTTACCATGTACTGGCAAATAATTTCGTGAACGTAAGCGTTTAAGTTTGCCAACAAGAACATCAATAGGCGATTGCTGATCAAACCCCTTTTGTTTGATGTGGCTCAGCACAACAGTTTTTAATGCAGCCTGATACCTCGCCTTTGGACGCAAGCCATCAGCATAGGGTAATTTTTCTTCATAAAGTACAGCACTGATATTTTGAAATTTGAACTCGAAAGCTTTGGCTGTTCGTGCAGGGTGTACGGCAGACAGGTTTCGGTAAATAGCCGACTTGTTTGTAGGCCTTCCTTCTAGCTGCGCACTCAACAGCTCGAAGTATGCGGAGACTGCCGCCTCAATTTCTCTATCCGACCATGCCACAATACTATTCATGAAAGCGCGACCCATAAACCTTATGTTTTTTTCAATGAGACCCAGCTAGCGATATAGCTGTTTTTGTCTACTATACATCTACATTGGAATTTATAAGAATTGGAACACTGAAAGGTTTTATTTTTCGCACTTTAACTTATTGATTTAATTTGGTGCCCGGAGCCGGAATCGAACCGGCACGGCCGTGAAGCCGCAAGATTTTAAGTCTTGTGTGTCTACCAATTTCACCATCCGGGCAGTACTGCGGAGTGTTCTAAACAGTTTGCGTATTACGCACTGGTTTTTATTGCTTTAGTCGACAGCACTGGCAGGTGTGCTGTGCAAAATAATGGAGGCTGGAGTCGGAATCGAACCGGCGTACACGGAGTTGCAGTCCGCTGCATGACCACTCTGCCATCCAGCCTCAAAAGAGGCGGAATTGTACCCGAGCATTCCGCCAATGAACAGGGTTGATAGCGGCTTAATCGGGTTTTTCAGGTTTAGCCTGGGAACCTTGCAGCAGTTGCGGCGCGGCAATTTTGAGATAGACCAGCATCGACCACAGCGTTAGCAGTGCGGCGGCATATAAGAGCACATAACCCAGCCCGCCCAAGAGGGCAAACTGCTCGGGATTAAAGGCTAGCAAGACGATGATGGCGATCATTTGCAGGGTGGTTTTGATTTTGCCGATATTCGACACAGCAACGCTGGTGCGGTCACCGATCTCGGCCATCCATTCACGCAAGGCGGAGATAACGATCTCGCGGCTAATAATGACGATAACGGGAATGGCGAAGGCGAGCGAGGCATTGCGTTCGAGCAGAATAATCAGCGCAACGGCAACGATGAGCTTGTCGGCCACCGGGTCGAGAAAGGCACCGAAGGGGGTTTCCTGATTGAGCTTTCTGGCCAGATAGCCATCGAGTAGATCCGTGAGGGCAGCAAAGCCAAAAATTGCACCGCTGGCGAGATAGCTCCATTGCCAGGGCAGGTAAAAAACCACGACCAGCAAGGGGATGAGCGCGACCCGCAAAAGGGTCAGCATGTTGGGTAAATTGAGCATGAAAATCCGCGTTTAAAAAGTCGCTAGCAAGTTACCCGTTGTGGAGGGTGCTGTAAATGGTTTCGGCCACTTTTCGGTTGATTGAGGGCACACGCATCAAATCGGCGACGCTGGCTTTCTCTACCGCCGCAACACCGCCAAAAAAGCGCAGCAGTTCGCGCCGCCGCTTAGGGCCAACGCCGGCGATGCCCTCAAGGCGCGAGCTACGGCGCTTTTTGTCCCGCCGCTGGCGGTGCCCGGTAATGGCAAAGCGGTGAGCTTCGTCGCGTATTTGCTGGATCAGCAGCAAGCCACTGGGCTCGGGCAGTATTTCCCGCTCACCGTTGTCGGTGGTCAGCAGCAGGGTTTCGAGGCCGGGCTTGCGGCTCGAGCCCTTCGCGATACCCACCAGCGTCACGCCCACGACGCCGAGCTCACCGAGCACATCTTCGGCAATACGCAGTTGACCTTTACCACCGTCGATAAAGAGGATATCGGGCAGGCTGCTCTCGCCGTCCTGCAGGCGTTTATAGCGCCGCCGCAGGGCTTGTTCCATGGCAGCATAGTCATCGCCGGGGGTAATATTCTCGATATTAAAGCGGCGGTAATCTGACTTTAGCGGCCCTTCTTGATTAAACACCACACAAGAGGCAACGGTGG
>JAUVDT010000018.1 GCA_030595185.1 Gammaproteobacteria bacterium | reverse complement strand
AGAAACAAAAAAACCTCGTAATAACGAGGTCTCTAAGTGGTAGCGGAGGTAGGATTTGAACCTACGACCTTCGGGTTATGAGCCCGACGAGCTGCCAGACTGCTCCACCCCGCATCAACTAAGTGGCGTATTCTACTGACTCCATTAGAAAAAGCAAGCCGTATTTATTCTTTTTTATAAGTATATCGATAAATAAAACCAGGGACCGCAAAAACTAGAAACATAAAAAATGTTATTGCGTAAAATTCCCAGTCCTGAGCATGAATTTGTCCGTTTACTTTATTTTCTAGCGCAAGACCAATAAGCCCAACAATAAAATATAAAAAGATAAGTTCTGCAAACCGGAGCCATGTTGGTTTTTTCAAACCGGCTTCAACTGCTTTATAAAAATACTTACGATTACTCAAAAAAGGAATATTCGCAGAAAAAAGAGCCAGCAGTAGCAAACTCCAGATTACTAAATCATTATTCATAGGTTAATTTTGGCCATTGATGTAATGGCCGCGCCTTCAAAAAAGATACTGAAATTATTATCAGCTATGCAAATACCGAGAAGCATAGTGACATCAAGGCACTAGGATACACGCCTAATAGCAAGATGATAAGTCCATTTAGACTTAAAGCCATTTGCATTTCAGTCGTGTTCTTAATTTCAGTGGTATCTTCAGGCTCATCAAAATACATTAATTTGATAACACGCAGGTAATAATACACACCAATAATTGAGAAGAAGACCGCGACTAAAGCCAGCCAAAGCATGTCAATTTCAACCACAGCGGTTAACACAGACAATTTTGCCCAAAAACCAACCGTTGGAGGCACACCTGCCATCGAAAACATAAAGATTAACATCATAAATGCAAACCAGGGGCTGCGTTTATTCAAACCTTTTAAGTCATTCAACTCATCAGACTCAAAACCCGCTCTCGATAGCAATAAGATGATACCAAAACCACCCACTGACATTAACGAATAGACAAGTATATAGAACATCGCACTTGAGTAACCCGCATTAGTTCCAGCCAGTAAACCCAGTAATATAAAGCCAACATGTGAGATCGTTGAATAAGCCAACATACGTTTTAAATTAGTCTGGGCGATTGCAATCACGTTACCCACACCTAATGATAAAACAGCCAGAATAATTAACATGCCCTGCCAGTCTTCCTGTAAGGCACCTAAGGCCTCAACCAATATGCGGATGATAATTGCAAAACCAGCAATTTTTGGCGCACTAGCAATGTAGCTTGTTACGGTTGTTGGTGCCCCATGATAAACATCTGGCACCCACATATGAAAGGGAACTGCGCCTAATTTGAATGCCAAACCAACCACTAAAAACACCAGACCAAAGACAAGACCAATATTCATTTCCGATTGTTTAACTAAACTTTCTGCAATAACAGGAATACTTAAACTACCTGTCACACCATAAATAATTGAGATCCCGTATAACAACATACCCGATGCAATTGCACCTAGAACAAAGTATTTCATCGCAGCTTCTGCTGATGACCCCGACTCACGGTTAAAAGCAACCATTGCGTACATCGATAAAGATAATAGCTCCAGACCAAGGTAGAGGCTCAGCATATGATTAGATGACACCATAATCATCATACCTAAGACACCAAATAGCCCTAACACATAAAACTCACCTTTAAAGATATTACGGTCTTTCAGGTAATCTCTTGAATACACAAAAACTAAAGCGACAACTAAACAAATAAATATTTTGAGTACATCCGCTAATGGATCAACCACAAAAGTACCATTGAAAGCTTCGGCGCGCTCTGTTGTCATATTGACCCAAGTCAGTACAAGCGTTCCTAACAATGTAAATTGCGCAATCAGATAAGAAGCATCGCGCTGGGATTGTTTGAGAAAAACATCAACAATTAACAGTAAGCAGGTCATTGATAATAAAAAAATCTCAGGCCATGCAATCGAAATATTTAGAGCGTCCAACGTCATAACAGTAACCTTTAAAGCTTGGAGACAGCAATGTGGTGTAATAAATTATCAACCGATGCGTGCATCACATCAATTAACGGCGCAGGCCACAAGCCCAGTATCAAAACAGCAATTGCCAGTAGTGACATGATTAAGAATTCACGACTATTTAAGTCTGTTAATTTGGCGACATTGTCATTAGCAACTTCACCATAATAAACACGCTTCACCATCCATAAAGTATACGCAGCACCAATGATCAATGTTGTTGCGCCAAGGAAGGCAAACCAGAAATTAGCTTTAAAGCTGGCAATGATGATCATGAATTCGCCGACGAAGCCAGACGTACCCGGTAAACCTACATTAGCCATGGCGAAGAAAACAGCAAATGCCGTAAAGACAGGCATTGTGTTCACAACACCGCCATAATCAGAAATATTTCGACTGTGCATCCGGTCATATAAAACACCGATTGCAAGGAACATAGCCGCTGAAATAAAACCGTGTGAAACCATTTGAATGATGGCACCTTCAACTGCCAGAGTTGCACCCGATAAATCAGAGTTCGCTGGGTTTTCCCAAATCATAAAGACCATGAATAAACCAAGCGTTACGAAACCCATATGTGAAATTGACGAATAAGCCACCAACTTCTTCATATCATTCTGTACTAATGCAACAAAACCAATATAAACCACGGCTGTTAATGACATCAAAATCACTAACCAATCCAGCATGTGACTCGCATCTGGAGTAATCGGCAAACTGAAACGAATAAAACCGTAACCACCAATCTTCAACATGATCGCAGCCAGTATTACTGAACCACCGGTAGGTGCTTCAACGTGCGCATCAGGTAACCAGGTATGCACTGGCCACATCGGTACTTTTACGGCAAAAGCCATAAGGAAGGCTAAGAATATCCAAAATTGTTCATCCATCGACAATTTCAAATTATGCATTTCAAGAATATCAAAACTACCGGACTGGAAGTACATATAAATCATTGCAACCAGCATAAACACTGATCCAATGAAGGTATAAATAAAGAATTTAATCGTCGCATATACTCTGTTTGCGCCACCCCAAACACCAATGATAATAAACATCGGTATTAGCATGCCTTCCCAGAAAACGTAGAAGAATATAGCGTCTAATGCTGAGAACACTGCAATCATTAAACCTTCCATGATCAAAAAAGCAGCCATGTATTGCGAAGGTTTTACTTTAATAACATCCCAACCCGCGATAACAACAATAACGGTAATAAATGTCGTCAAAATAATCAGTGGCATCGAGATACCATCAACACCAAAATAATAATTAATATTAAAGGTACTGATCCATGGATAGCGTTCAACAAACTGCATAGCAGATGTACTGGTATCAAACTCTGTAAAGAGTGGAATACTCAATGCAAAAGTAGCGACTGCAAAAATTAAAGCGAGACGTTTAGCGCCCTGAGCACCACCGTGATCACCGGCAAGCAAGACCACCAGACCACCCAATATTGGTGTCCAGACAAGCAAACTAAGTAATGGCCAATCAGCAAACATGTGTTAGTACCCTATTTTTAATTCTTTTTATTAAAATAAAACAAATTCAGTTAATAGATAAATCAAACCAATGATCATCGCAAATGCATAATGGTATAAATAACCGGTTTGAATACGGCGTGCAAAAGCAGCAAATAAAGCCACCATTCTGGCACTACCATTGACGATCAAACCATCAATCAAACCGACATCACCAATCTTCCACAAGCCTTTACCTAAGGAAACACTACCTTCTGCAAAAACTTTTTGATAAAGATTATCAAACCAATATTTATTCATCAGCATGTTATAGATTGGCAATATTTTCTGTTTCACCTGGTTAGCCGCCTCTGGTTTCTTCATATAGAAGTACCAAGCCATACCAAAACCAGCCAATGCAAACCAAACAGCAGGGCCAGTTAAACCGTGTAAAACAAAACTCCATTGGCCGTGATAACTTTCACCCACTTTCGCCAACACGTCATGCTGAGGAAGTACGGTAATAACACCTTCAAAGAAATCGCCAAACAACATCGGTTCAATCGTAAACCAACCAATGAAGATAGATGGAATAGCAAGCAACACTAATGGCACGGTAACAACCCAGGGGCTTTCATGGATGTGTGATTTTGTATGCTCATCCATTCTTTCTTTGCCGTGGAAAACAAGGAAGTAAAGACGGAAAGAATAGAACGATGTAATGACTACACCGGATAACACGGCAAAGTAAGCAAAACCTGAACCGAATATTTCTGAATGGTGAACCGCTTCAATAATCGCGTCTTTCGAGAAGAAACCTGAGAAACCAGGGAAACCAATTAACGCCAGAGTACCAATCAACATTGTTAAATAAGTGTATGGAATGTATTTTCTCAAACCACCCATCTCACTCATGTCTTGTTTGTGATGCATGGCCATAATGACCGAGCCAGCAGCCAAGAACAATAACGCTTTAAAGAATGCATGTGTCATTAAGTGGAACACAGCAGCGGAATAAGCAGACGCACCTAATGCAACTGTCATATAACCGAGTTGAGATAATGTAGAGTATGCAATAACACGTTTAATATCGTTTTGCACAATACCTATCAAGCCCATAAATAAAGCGGTGATTGCACCAATGATCATCACAAAGCTCAGTGCCGTTTCTGATAACTCGTATAAAGGTGACATTCTGGCCACCATGAAGATACCAGCCGTTACCATTGTTGCCGCGTGAATTAATGCTGAAATTGGTGTAGGTCCTTCCATTGAATCGGGCAACCAGACATGCAGAGGAACCTGCGCTGATTTACCCATCGCACCAATAAATAATAAGATACAGATCACAGTCATCAGAGCAAATTCAGTGTCACCAAAGATACTGATATTTTGTTTAGCAATTTGATCTGCTTGCTGGAAAACTTCTTTGTAATCCAAAGAGCCTGTGTACATAACAATGGCAGCGATACCTAAGATAAAACCAAAGTCACCTACTCGGTTAACTAAAAAGGCTTTCATATTGGCAAATATAGCCGTGTCTTTTTTGAACCAGAAACCAATCAATAAATAAGAAACTAAACCCACTGCTTCCCAACCGAAGAATAACTGCATAAAGTTATTCGACATAACCAGCATTAACATTGAGAACGTAAATAATGAGATATAACTAAAGAAGCGTTGATAACCTGGGTCATCATGCATGTAACCGATGGTATAAATATGCACCATAAGTGACACACCGGTAACAACACACATCATCATTACAGATAGCGAATCAACCAGGAAACCTATTTCGAAACGGATACCATCACTTACCATCCACGTATAAACAGACTGGTTGTAAATATCACCGCCTTCAAAAACAATGTGATTGAAAGCGATCATAGAAAGCAGGAATGAAGTACCGACACCGGCAATCGTTACAATATGTGAACCGGTGCGACCTATCTTCTTACCGAAGAAACCCGCAACAATTGCACCGAACAAAGAAGCTAATGGAACAGCCAAATATAAATTTTCCATGACTTATCCCTTCAAGTTATCTAGGTCGTTAACATTAATCGTGCTACGAGTTCTAAATAGAACCACCAGTATCGCAAGACCTATGGCTGCTTCTGCCGCTGCCACTGTCAGTATAAAGAATACAAAAACCTGACCTGACAAATCTCCTAAGAAATGAGAGAAAGCAATGAAATTAATATTAACGGCTAACAGCATCAACTCAACGCACATCAATATGACGATTATATTTTTTCTATTAAGAAATATACCGGCAAGACTGATCGCAAATAAAATAGCGGCCAGAGTTAGGTAACTCGATAAGGGAATCATAGCTTTACTACCTTAAAACAGTTCACGTTTGTGCTGTATTTTATAATTATCATTTTATTCTGAATCCATTTTCACAATACGTAAGCGATCAGCTTTCTTAACCATGACCTGCTTAGCTGGTGACTGATATTTCGTATTAGGACGTCGACGCATAGTCAGTGCAATCGCAGCAATAATTGCGACTAGCAAAATAACAGCTGCTAACTCAAACTGTAAAACATATTCTGTGTACAACACCGAACCCAAGTCTTTGGTATTACTGTAGTCAGCGGCTTTTGGAACGGGTATTGGATAAGCATCGGTACCAAACTTTGATGAACCAACAACCATTATCATTTCAGCACTCATCACCAATACAACCAGTACGCCTATAGGTAGGTATTGAATAAAACCTTCTTTCAATTTTGCTAAATCAACATCCAGCATCATAATGACAAATAGGAACAACACCATAACAGCGCCGACATAAACCAATATTAATGTAATGGCAAGAAACTCAGCTTCGAGCAGTAACCAGATGGCTGATGTTGTAAAGAAGGTCAGTACAAGAAACAACGCCGAATGAACTGTGTTTCGTGCAAGCACAACAGCACCAGCTGACAATAACAATGTCAGTGAAAACAAATAAAAAACAACTTCCTGAAAACTCATATCATAATCTCTTTAGTCTAGTCTCTTTTATTTTGTTCTATTATCTATAAACAGCGTCGGCTTGTTTACAGGCAGCAATTTCGCTTTCATGCTCATCACCAACGGCTAATAATTTTTCTTTTGTCATTATCTGCTCACCACGTTTTTCAAAATGGTATTCAAATATTTGCGTTTCTACGATTGAATCAACCGGACATGCCTCTTCACAAAAACCACAGAAGATACATTTAAACAAATCGATATCATAACGTGTTGTTCTACGCGAACCATCCTCACGTACTTCTGAATCAATAGTGATTGCCAAAGCAGGACAAACCGCTTCACATAACTTACAAGCGATACAACGTTCTTCACCATTTGCGTAACGACGTAGTGCGTGTAATCCACGAAAACGTGTCGACATTGGTGTTTTTTCTTCCGGATACTGAACCGTTACTTTTCTAGCAAAAAGATAACGACCGGTCAGCGCCATGCCCTTGAACATCTCAAGTAACAAAAAGCTTTGTATATAATGTTTAAGAAGTCTCATAAATTTTGCCTACGCACCTACCGACCATGGGCCAACTTTCATTAAGAACATAATCGACTCAACGAATAACCAAACGATCGTAACTGGAATAAAAACTTTCCAACCCAATCGCATAATCTGATCATAACGATAACGTGGGAATGTAGCCCTTAACCAAAGGAATACAAATATAAAGAAAGATGTTTTTAACAAGAACCAAGCAATACTCAGTTCCATCAAGAATGCAAAACTAGTACCTGTTAACGCTGTCACACCTTCAAATGGCGATAACCAACCACCAAAGAATAAAATAGCTGTTAAGGCAGCGATTAAGATTATATTGGCGTATTCAGCCAGGAAGAAAACGGCAAACGCCATGCCGGAATATTCCACATGGAAACCAGCAACAATTTCTGATTCACCTTCTGCAACATCAAATGGAGCACGATTTGTTTCTGCTACACCAGAGATAAAATAAACAAAGAACAATGGCAATAGTGGCCATACATACCAACTAGCCATACTTCCTTGTTGACCTAAAACAATATCATTAAGATTTAAGCTGCCTGCTGCCATTAAAACACCAACCAACGCAAAACCCATTGCAATTTCATAAGCCACTATTTGTGCCGCGGAGCGTAATGCGCCCATCATTGCGTATTTAGAGTTAGACGCCCAACCCGCGATGATGACACCGTAAACACCAACCGAGGTTAATGCCAATATATAAAGTAAGCTAGCATCTAACGAAGACAGTAATAAAACATCGTTAAAAGGGATAACAGCCCAGGCTGCTAATGATGGTCCAATGGATAAAATGGGTGCCATTAAAAATAAGAAACGGTTAGCGTTTGTCGGAATAACTATTTCCTTAAACATTAATTTAACCGCATCCGCTATTGGCTGTAACCAACCACGAGGACCAACACGATTAGGACCGATTCGTACTTGCATGTAACTGATTACTTTACGTTCAGCGTAAGTGGTATACGCGACCGCAAGCATTAAAGGTGCGACTATCGCAACAATTTTAATTAACACCTGTAACGCTTCAGGCATCCAATCCCATACTGATAGCATCATTTCAAGCATGGCCACAAACCCTTAAATTTTTTCCACAGTTATGGCACCATAGGCACCACCCAATCCAGCAGTTTCAATTAAACCACTGGGAATACTTATATTATTATCCGCAACACTTTCATCAATAACTAAAGGCATCACAGTTGTTTTATCATTTTGTTTAATACAAACTTTTTCTGCACCTTGCAGTTTTAACGCATCAGCTTGTTTTGCATTGATTTTTACACAAGCTGTATTCGCATCTTCTGTTTGTTGCAATGAACTGGCCCTGCGCACTAACATATCGCCAGCATAAATAGGTGTATCTCCTACTCGAACAGCACCTGCCAGTTTCGAATAATCGGCAACTGAATTAGCAACTTTATTATTATCGAGCTGAATATCACTACAGAAAGTTTTTACTTCCTTCATCACATCATCAGATGAAATTTGCTCAAAACCATCAAGATCAAATTGATTAGCTAATACTCGAATAACTTTCCAGCCAGGACGCGCCTCGCCTTTCGGAGAAACACAACCACGAGCACCTTGCCAAAAACCTTCCATATTGACGTACGTACCAGAAGTTTCAGCAAAAGTAGCTATTGGTAAAATCACGTCCGCATATTCTTTCATTGCATCAGTAACAAATGCTGTCATCACAACAACAAAATCTGCTTTTTTCATTGCTTCGATTGATTTATTAGCATCGCTGCAATCAAATTCTGGTTCAACATTAAAATTAATAAACGCTTTAACATTACCATCTAGCATTTGAGAAGCATCAAGACCAGTTGAAGATGTAACAACACCGCCCGATTGACGATGAGGCACAGCACCCGCCAACCACGCACCGGCACTGTTTGAAAATTCAGGTGTATACGCCAACTGACTTTCGGTATGCATTGCAATTTCATTTGATAAAGAACGAATTAATGCAAACTGTGGATGATTAACAGCCACATTTCCTAACATAACAACCGATTTGTCTGCTTTGTCAGATGACAAGGCAGCAACAATATTTCTATGATCATCTGTCACGCTAGCAGCACTAACTAAAGCATTCAAATGAGCCGCAACCGTTTTACCTGACTTTTCAGTTGCCGCTTTAGCTAATGCAGCAAGCTCACTAGTCATGGCTGAAACATCTGTAATCAAACCCGTTGTCACTTTAAAATTAAAGTTATAGTCACAAGGATTTACATAACTCACATTGGCATCGTGATGCTGCACTGCTTTACGAATACGGTGTGCAATAATTGGTTGCTCTTTACGAATATTATTACCAACCAACAAAACAGAATTGATTTTTTCCAGGTCTTTAATATTCATTCCCAACCAAGGCATAACTGGCGCACTGTCTTGATCTGAGAAATCAACCTGGCGCAAACGGTGATCAATATTATTTGATCCAATGCCGCGCATCATTTTTTGTAATAAATATAATTCTTCTAATGTCGATGTTGCCGATACCATTGATGCAACACTATCTGCACCATGAGACTTAATCACTTTAGTTAAAGCCGCGTGACTGGTTTCTAAAGCAGTCTGCCACTCAGATTCGACCCACTCACCATTTTGTTTAATCATTGGCTGTGTTACGCGGTCATCGCTGTACATACCTTCGTAACTAAAACGATCGCGATCTGAAATCCAGACTTCATTAATCTCTTCGTTATCGCGAGGTACTACACGTATAACTTCATCGCGTAATGTGTGTATGAAGATGTTTGAGCCAACTGAATCATGTGGCGCAATACTTGGGTATTGAGTCATCTCCCAGGCACGAGCAGCATAGCGAGATGGTTTTGCAGTCAATGCACCAACCGGACAAATATCAATCACGTTACCCGACATTTCTGAAGCAACAGATTTAGAAATATAAGTACCGATTTCCATGCTATCGCCTCGACCAATACCACCGAGTTCGCGCATACCGGCAATTTCATCACCAAAACGCACGCAACGAGTACAAAGAATACAACGAGTAAATTCAGTCGAGATTAAAGGACCAATATTTTTATCGAACACGACACGCTTAACATCAGAATATTGTGAAATATCGCCACCGTAACCCATGGCAACATCTTGTAATTCACATTCGCCACCCTGATCACAAATAGGACAATCGAGTGGGTGGTTGATTAACAAAAATTCCATTGTAGATTTTTGTGCATCAACAGCGCGTTTAGATAAGGTATGAACAACCATGCCATCCATAACAGGAGTAGCACAAGCAGGCATCGGTTTAGGTGCTTTTTCAACATCTACCAAACACATGCGACAGTTAGCAGCGACCGACAGCTTTTTGTGATAGCAGAAACGTGGAATACGAATTCCTGCTTTATCTGTCACTTCGATCAGCACGGCACCTTTAGGCGCTTGAATTTGCTGTCCGTCGACGGTTATTGTTATCAGCTCTTCACTCATTTCTTATAAACCGGCCCTTTAAAATATTGAACGGCGTTCACGCGGCACCAACCATGCTGCGCTTATGCTCAATATAATATTCAAATTCATGACGATAATGTTTTATAAAACTTCTTACTGGCATTGCCGCAGCATCACCTAAAGCACAAATGGTACGGCCTTCAATTTTACTGGCTACATCATCCAATTTATCTAAATCTTCTGGTAGGCCCTTGCCTTCTACAATACGAGTTAACATACGATACAACCAACCCGTACCTTCACGACAAGGCGTGCACTGGCCACAAGATTCAGAGTAATAAAAACGTGATAAGCGATGCAATGCTTTTACCATATCGGTACTATCATCCATTACGATTACCGCACCAGACCCCAGCATTGAACCGGTTACTTTAGTGATTGAATCGTAGTCCATATTGGCTTGCATCATTAATTCAGCAGGAACAACAGGCACTGAAGAACCACCAGGAATAACTGCTTTTAACTGACGACCTTTTGTTACGCCACCAGCCATTTCTAATAAATCTTTAAACGGCGTGCCCATTGGTATTTCAAAGTTACCCGGGCTATTCACATGACCCGACATTGAAAATAATTTAACGCCGCCTGCATTGGGTACACCAAAATCTGCAAACCATTGGCCGCCATTTTTAATAATGGAAGGCACAGATGACAACGACTCAGTATTATTAATAGTGGTTGGCAAACCATATAAACCCACATTAGCAGGGAATGGTGGTTTGAAACGTGGCTGACCTTTTTTACCTTCTAGCGATTCCAGTAATGCAGTCTCTTCACCGCAAATATAAGCACCTGCACCAAGCGATGGATGAAGGTCAAAATCAATACCGCTACCTAAAATATTTTTACCTAAGAAACCTTTTTCGTAAGCTTCTTTAACCGCTTGTGAGAAACGGATATAAGGTTCATCCATAAACTCACCGCGCATGTAGTTGTAACCGACAGTTGCACCTATGGCATAACCGCCAATCATCATGCCTTCAACTAATGCATGTGGATTGAAACGTAAAATATCACGGTCTTTACAAGTACCCGGTTCAGACTCATCTGAATTACAAACTATGTATTTTTGACCCGGTGCATTGCGTGGCATAAAACTCCACTTCAAACCGGTGGGAAAACCTGCACCACCACGTCCACGTAAACCAGAAGATTTCATAATTTCAATCACGTCTTCAGGTGATAATTTCTCATCAATTATTTTACGTAACGCATCATAACCGCCGACTTTTAGATAATTATCGTAAGTCCACGGTTCATCGAATTTTAATGTTGAAAAACAAACTTCGTTAGCCATTGATATAATCCCGATTCCTAATCCAAGTCATCCAAAATCTTATCGATTTTTTCTGGCGTTAATTTTTCAAAATAAACATGATTGACTTGCATCATTGGCCCACCTGCACACGCTGCCAGGCATTCTTCTTCTTTTTTCAAATAGATTCGACCATCTTCAGTCGATTCGCCAAGTTTAATACTCAGCTTATTTTCAATGTAATCAACAATTTTATCTGAACCCATCAACATGCAAGAAATGTTTGTGCAGATAGCCACATTATTGCGGGCCACTGGTTTGGTTTCATACATGGAATAAAAACTAGCGACTTCATAAACCGCTATTTTATCCAGTTCAAGATAATCAGCCACAGCATCCATTAACTCTATCGTTAAGAAACCTTTGTTCTGATGCTGCACCGCATTTAACGCACCTAAAAGCGCAGAACGTTTTTGTTCTGCTGGATAACGAGAAATCCAATCATCGATTTCTTCAATTGTGTGCGCTGTGAATAAGTTATTATTGTCTGTCATAATTTTGTCGTCATTTTTGACCCGACTTAACGGTCAATTTCACCAAATACAATATCTTGAGTACCAATTACCGCCACCACATCAGACAGCATGTGTCCGACCGTCATTTCATGCATTGCAGAAAGGTGAGCGAAACCTGGTGCGCGAATTTTTAATCGATACGGCTTATTAGCACCATCAGAAACCAAATAACAACCAAACTCACCTTTAGGGTGTTCGATTGCCGCATACGATTCACCTTCAGGCAAACAAAAACCTTCGGTAAACAATTTAAAGTGATGGATTAATGATTCCATATCCGCTTTCATTGTTTCACGACGAGGTGGTGCAAATTTGTGGTCTTCTAAAATTACAGGGCCGGGGTTTTTTCGTAACCAATCAACACACTGTTTGATAATGCGAGTTGATTGACGCATTTCTTCAACGCGTATCAAATAACGATCGTAACAATCGCCATTAGTACCAACAGGGATATCAAAATCTAATTTGTTGTAACACTCATAAGGCTGCTTTTTACGCAGATCCCACTCGATACCTGAGCCACGTAACATTGGGCCGGTAAAACCAAGCTGCAATGCACGCTCAGGTGAAACAATGCCAATATCAACTGTACGTTGTTTCCAAATACGGTTATCTGTTAATAGCGTTTCGTATTCATCGACACATGTTGGGAAACGGTTGGTAAAGTCTTCGATAAAATCGAGTAATGAGCCTTCGCGATTTTGATTTAATTTATCGACTTCTTTTTGGCTGTGCCATTTTGATGCTTTGTATTTCGGCATAACGTTTGGCAGGTCACGATTAACGCCACCCGGACGATAATAAGTCGCGTGCATACGCGCACCAGAAACAGCCTCATAAACATCCATTAAGTCTTCACGTTCACGGAAGGCATAAAGGAAGATCGTCATCGCGCCGACATCAAGTCCGTGCGTACCAATCCACATTAAGTGATTTAAGATACGTGTGATTTCATCGAACATAACGCGAATGTATTGCGCACGTTCTGGCACTTCGATATTTAATAATTTTTCGATTGCCATGACATAACCGTGCTCATTACACATCATCGAAACATAATCGAGTCGATCCATGTAACCAATGCTTTGGTTATAAGGCTTAGATTCAGCTAACTTTTCTGTCGCACGGTGCAATAAACCAATGTGCGGATCAGCACGCTGAATAACTTCACCGTCCATTTCCAATACTAAACGCAACACGCCGTGTGCTGCAGGATGCTGCGGACCGAAGTTTAAAGTGTAATTACGAATTTCAGGCATCTGCTGCACCCTCTTTATTCTGTTCTTCTTCAGACAGGTAACGATTGTCTTCACGAATAACACGCGGCACTAACACACGCGGCTCGATACTAACTGGCTCATAAATAACGCGCTCTTGTTCAGGGTCATAGCGCATTTCAACATTACCAATCAATGGGAAATCTTTTCTAAACGGATGACCGACAAAACCATAGTCAGTCAATATACGACGTAGATCCGGGTGGCTTTCATAAACGATACCAAACAGATCAAATGATTCTCGTTCATACCAATCCACTGAATTCCAAACTTCAATAACCGATGGAATAGCAGGATACTCATTATCGTCTGCAAATGTACGAACACGTAAGCGATGATTGTGTTTATACGATATCAAATGGATAACAGATGCAAAGCGAGGTTTGTCTTTATTGGCACCCGCTAATTCATCACCAAAACGCAAACGCCCTGCATCGGCATTTTCTACACCACGACTAAAACCGGTGTTGGTAGAACTATCGGTTGTCCATTCTGCAATGCCATACGCTATGTAATCAACACCACACAAATCAATTAATTGTTCGAAAGCTAAATCGTCGTGATCACGTAACACAGTAGCCACGGCAACCAAGTCGCCAGGACTTACTTCAATGGTTAGCTCATTACAGTCGATCACGGACGACTGAATTTTTGCCGCCAGAGTTGCTTGTAATTTGTCAGACAGATTTTGTAATTTATTCGACATAGGTCTTTTATCTCAACTTATCTGCTTCGTTATCTGGCGATGGTATTGGTGTGTCTGATTTTATTATGCAATTGCAAAATACCGTAAATCAGCGCCTCTGCTGTTGGCGGGCAACCCGGCACGTACACATCAACCGGTACTATGCGATCACAACCTCTAACAACAGAATAAGAATAATGGTAATAACCTCCACCATTAGCGCATGAACCCATAGAAATAACCCAGCGAGGCTCAGGCATCTGGTCATATACTTTACGTAGTGCAGGTGCCATTTTATTGGTTAAGGTTCCTGCCACAATCATAACGTCGGACTGACGAGGCGAGCCACGAAAGACCCCCATACCAAAACGATCGAGATCATAACGTGAAGCCGCTGCGTGCATCATTTCAACTGCACAGCATGCCAAACCAAAGGTCATTGGCCACATAGAGCCAGTTCTTGCCCAGTTAATCAGTTTATCAGCTGATGTCGTAGCAAAACCCTGTTCGAATACGCCTTCTATTCCCACTCTAGCGCTCCTTTTTTCCACTCATAGATAAAGCCAATTACCAAAATCCCGAGGAAGATGCCCATAGCAACAACGCCAAACAAACCGACTTCGTCGAGTACCACAGCCCATGGGAATAGGAATGCAATTTCAAGATCAAAAATAATAAATAGAATGGCAACCAAATAGAAACGGATATCAAATTTAAGACGCGCGTCTTCAAATGCTTCAAAGCCGCATTCAAAAGGAGCATTCTTTTCTTTATCCGGTTTACTAGGCGCAAGCACAAAGCCGCCTAAAGCAACCATAATGCCGCCGATAGCGAGACCAATGATTAAAAAGATCAAAACTGGAAGATAGTTTTCGAGCATAGTCCCCCTCCTACGTATCACTAATTTAGGAGTTGTTAATGTAATTATTATTTTTAATCATCTATTTTTGCAAACAGATAATTTTCAGCTGCATTTTTATAACAAATCGCGCCTAATTGACAGCTAAATTGCCATTGTATTTTTTTATATTTCAATCAATGTTTTTATATTGATATTCTTAAACAAGCATCAGACCACACTCTAACAACCATTTAGGCCTTTAAGCCATTGAAAAATAATAATATATTATATTCTACATTATACATTGGGAGTTTTAATAAATACTGCCAGATTAGTAATTACATAAAAAACATTCAATAGTAGAGACAAAGAAAATTTATACCTAATAAATTTAAGCCAAACAGTTTGCCCACCTCACTGGATGATTATCGATCACTTAAAGTATTTAAAAAAGCCTCAAGATCGTCTTTTTCACTATCAGTTAAGCCAAAGCCTATATATTGACCACCCAGATTGTTATTGTAAAAACCCATAAACCTTCTCGCAATGTCGTAAAAACACCGTAATGCATATATGCCGCTATTTAATGAATATATTAAGGAATACTTTAAGAATAATAATTACAAATAAGCGGCAACTGGGGTATTTATCCTTAAATAAGGAAAATTATCGAGCGTATTAAGATGAATTTAAGCACTAATTTCACAACTAGCATTTAAAGGGATATGACAAAAATAAAGATGGGTCTTTCTTAGGGATAGAGGAATGATAATAAGATAAATGGTGCCGATGGCCGGAGTCGAACCGGCACGGGTCTCCCCACCACCCCCTCAAGGTGGCGCGTCTACCAATTTCACCACATCGGCAGTAACACTTTATTCTGCTGCAGGTACGTCACTAGTCGTTGTAACATCTTCTGCAGCGGCAGGAATATCGCTAACAGGCGCTGGAGTCACTGCAGGCGCAGTTACTACACTACCATTAACCACACTAGTCGCCTGTTCGCGATTTGCAGCTAAGTAAGCCAATGTAAGGCTTACTACAAAGAAGCCTGTCGCTAAGACAGCAGTTGCTGTACTTAAAAAATTTGCCGAGCCTTGTGAACCAAACACACTGCCTGATGAACCACCACCTAAAGCGGCACCAGCATCAGCACCTTTACCGCGCTGAATTAACACCAAGCCAATAATACCAACTGACAAGAACACATGAAAAACTAATAGAAATTGTTGCACTTTATTAACCTCAACCTGCTGCCTGACATAATGCCAGGAAGTCTTCTGCTTTTAGTGATGCACCACCGATTAAACCACCATCGATATCAGGTTGTGCAATTAAATCTGCAACATTACCCGGGTTCATGCTACCACCGTATAAAATTTGTACTTTCTCTGCAATACCCGCATCTAATTTAGCTATCTTGTTACGAATAAATGCGTGAACTTCTTGCGCCTGCTCCGGTGTTGCTACTTTACCTGTACCAATAGCCCAAACAGGCTCATAAGCGATTACTGCATTTGCTAATGAAGCAATACCAGCTGCATCGATCATTGCATCTAACTGACGCGCACAAACCGCTTCAGTTGTACCGTTTTCACGTTCTTCCAGTAATTCACCAATACAAAAGATAGGTGTTAAACCATTCTTTTGAGCTGCCATGTATTTAAGCGCAGACATTTCGTCAGTTTCACCAAATAAAGAACGACGCTCTGAGTGACCGATAATCACGTATTCGCAGCCAACATCTTTTAGCATTTCACCTGATACTTCACCAGTGAATGCACCTTTATCTTGCTCTGAAACATCGTGTGCAGCGACTTTAACAGCCGATGACGCAGTTGCGGAAACAACAGCAGGGATATAAACGTAAGGTGTACCAACAACCACATCACACTTCTGATCAGCACTTAAACCAGAAACAACACCTTCGATTAATGTCTTAACACTGTCACTGGTACCATTCATTTTCCAGTTTCCAGCAATCATATTCTGTCGCATAACGCACTCCGCCCCAATTATTTGGCCAAATTAGCCGTGTTCAAACGCGCTGCAATCTTACCTATGCAGGGCCGATAAATCAATCCGAGCGCGGCTATTAAGATCATAAAGATAAATTTTTACCGCAAATGAACGCTAATAAACGCAAAAAGAGTCAAAAGCTAAACCCTTTAAGATATAAATCACTTTTTAGTTATCAAAGCTAAGCTGGAAGGCACTGCCAAAATATAAATATCTGACAATACTTTAAGTGACTTCATTTACAGAAATAAGGTTTTGATTTTAATTCGCGTTCATTTGCGGAAAAAAAAGCCTTTAGCCCTTTTTAGCCGATACCGACACACTCACCGCATCTGCTATGTTTTGAGTTAGTTGAATAACTTGCGCTTCATCTTCACCCTCTACCATAACGCGAATTAACGGCTCAGTGCCCGACGCTCTTAACAGAACCCGGCCACGGCCATCTAACTCAGCTTCAACCGCTTTAACAGCCTCAACAACCAACGGTGTTTGAATTGGATCTGTTTTATACGGCAACGGTACATTAATCATGTGCTGCGGCATCTTTGTCATACCTGACAACGCCTCAGCCAGACTCTGCTTGCTTTCTGCAAGATATGCCATGACTTGTAATGCCGATACGATACCATCTCCGGTCGTTGTTCTATCCAAACATATAATGTGTCCTGATGACTCACCACCCAAACACCAGCCATTTTTCTTGAGCACTTCTAGTACGAACCGATCACCAACTCCACTACGCTCAAAACCCAGCCCCATTTCTTTAATCGCAAGCTCAAGCCCCATATTACTCATCAGGGTACCCACAACCCCTGCTTGAGATTCTCCTGACTCATGTCGAGCTCGTGCAATTAAATAAAGAATTTCATCACCATCAATAATACGACCGGTATTATCAACCATCGCTACGCGGTCACCATCACCGTCAAAAGCGATACCTAAATCAGCTTCATGTTGCAGAACGGCCGCTTGAAGGTTACTCGGATGTGTCGAACCACAATCCTTATTAATGTTTAAACCATCGGGCTCGTGTGCAATTGAAATAACCTCTGCACCAAGCTCAATAAAAACATTAGGTGCAATATGATAAGTCGCTCCATTAGCGCAATCTAAAACTACTTTTAAACCAGCGAAACGAGTACCTATTGGAATACTGGCTTTACAAGCTTCAATATAACGGCCTTGCGCATCTACCATTCGCTCTGCACGACCTAATTTAGAAGAATCAACCGTATCCATTTCCTGCTCAAACATCGCTTCAATAGCCAGCTCTGTTTCATCAGGCAGTTTTGTACCTTCGGCCGAGAAAATTTTAATACCGTTATCATAGAAAGGATTATGTGACGCGCTTATTACTATACCGGCTGAAGCACGCAATGTTCGTGTTAGATAAGCAATACCCGGCGTTGGCATAGGCCCTAATAAACGTACATTAACGCCAGCTGCAGATAATCCAGCCTCTAATGCCGATTCAAACATGTAACCTGAAATCCGGGTGTCTTTACCAATAACTACAAGACTATTACCCTGAGCAGCCAGTACTTTTCCAATTGCCCAGCCAAATTTCAATATCGCTCGCGGTGTCATCATGCCATCTCCGACACGCCCTCGAATACCATCTGTACCAAAATACTTCTGACTCATTTCTTAATCCTTCAATTTTTTATTATTAGTTTGCTAGCGCAACGGCATGGCAAACTTTTAATGCATCAATTGTTTCTTTAACATCATGTACCCTGAATAATCGTGCACCTGCTTGATACCCCAAAACAGTGGTCGCTAAGCCTGCCTCAATGCGTTTATCTACATCGGCACCTGTAATATGCCCTAACATTGATTTACGAGATATACCTAACAATACCGGCAGACCTATATTAACAAATTCTGACAGATGTTTTAACAAGCTTAAATTATGTTCTAAAGACTTACCAAAACCAAAGCCAGGATCCACAATGATTTGATCACGAACTATGCCCGCCTCTTCACACGCATTAATTCGTTCTTGTAAAAAAGCCACAACCTCTTTTACAACATCACCATATTCTGGATTATTCTGCATGCTGCGAGGCTGCCCTTGCATGTGCATCAAACAAACAGGCACTTTCAGATCGGCAACGGCTTTTAATGCACCATCTTCCTGCAACGCACGTACATCATTGATTAAGTTTGCACCTGCTTCAACCGCCGCTCTCATCACTTCTGCTTTACTGGTATCGATAGAAATTACAATATTCGATACTGCACGCAATGCTTCAATCACCGGCACAACACGTGCTATTTCTTCTTCTGCAATTAATGGCTGCGCACCCGGTCGCGTCGATTCACCGCCAATATCAATAATATCTGCGCCTTCAGCGATCATTTGCTGCGCTCTTTCTATAGCTACCGGCACATCAAGATACAGACCACCATCAGAAAAAGAATCTGGGGTCAGATTCAGGATACCCATCACTACAAAATTTGTGCCGGTCATATTTAGATTAGAAATTCGCATTTTTTATCTTTTTCAAAATAGGATTTATTATTCTACTTGTTAGACTTTTGGTGCGCATAGCGCACCCTATACAGTCAAAAGATTTCACCACAGAGGCACGGAGACACAGAGGAAAGTCAAAACCATTAGTTGTCACTTTTACTCTGAGAAAGCCTACTTATACTGCTTTTTTATATAGGTCATAGGTAGCTCATAAAGGGTTTTCTCTGTGTCTCCGTGCCTCTGTGGTGGATTTTTTCTTTTTAATATTTACGTCCGCTCTGTACTATTTGAAGTCACCCGCCAGATATTTATAAACAACAATAAAAAAGGAGGCTTACGCCCCCTTCTTTTTTCAACTATCAAACGTGCTTAATGCAAGTTTGCCGGGCCACCAATCGAACCATCTGACTTATCATCTTTTGATGACTTAGATGTCTCTTCTGATGCCTCTGCTTTAGTATCACCCGATGACGCATCGTCATCATCAATCCAGTCTTTAGGCTCTGGCACAGGCTCTCTCTTCATTAATGCATCGATCTGATTAGCATCAATCGTTTCATATTTCATTAACGCATCTGTCATTGAATGCAAAATATCAATATTATCATTAAGCAATTTTTCAGCACGTTGGTAATTGCGATCAATAAATTCACGAATCTCTTCATCGATTGCACTGGAAGTGTCGTCAGAAACCGTCTTATGCTGCGTCACAGAACGACCTAAGAAAACTTCTCCCTCGTCTTCACTATACGCCAATGGCCCCATGCGATCTGAAAGACCCCATTTAGTGACCATGTTGCGCGCTATTTCAGTGGCTCTTTCAATATCATTTGAGGCACCTGTGGTCACACTTTCAGCACCAAATATAATTTCTTCGGCTAAACGACCACCATACAAACTTGAAATCTGACTTTCTAAACGCTGCTTACTGTAGCTGTAACGATCTTCTTCAGGTAAGAACATGGTCACACCCAAGGCACGGCCACGTGGAATAATACTCACCTTATAAACAGGGTCATGATCTGGCACTAAACGACCAACAATCGCGTGACCGGACTCATGATAAGCAGTAAGTTTTTTCTCGTCTTCACTCATCACCATGGACTTACGCTCAGCGCCCATCATGATTTTATCTTTTGCTTTCTCAAAGTGATCCATTTCAACAAACTTATTATTGCCACGTGCTGCAAATAATGCCGCTTCATTCACTAAGTTTGCTAAATCTGCACCGGAGAAACCTGGCGTACCACGTGCAATTATCGCAGGCTTCACATCTTTACCTAACGGCACTTTACGCATATGTACTTTTAAAATTTGCTCACGACCACGGATATCAGGCAAAGAAACAACCACCTGACGATCGAAACGACCCGGGCGTAATAGCGCAGGATCAAGCACGTCTGGACGGTTAGTTGCCGCTATAACAATAACGCCTTCATTGCCTTCAAAACCATCCATCTCAACCAATAGTTGATTCAATGTCTGCTCGCGCTCATCATTACCACCACCGACACCAGCACCACGCTGACGGCCAACGGCATCGATTTCGTCGATAAAGATAATACAAGGTGAATGCTTTTTGGCTGTCTCAAACATGTCGCGCACACGAGATGCACCCACACCAACAAACATTTCGACAAAATCAGAACCCGAAATAGTAAAGAAAGGTACCTTTGCTTCACCAGCAATCGCTTTAGCCAATAAAGTTTTACCCGTACCCGGTGAACCCACCATCAATATACCGCGTGGAATTTGACCACCCAATGCTTGAAATTTAGACGGGTCACGCAAGAAATCAACTAACTCGCCAACTTCTTCTTTAGCTTCTTCAACACCTGCAACATCGTCTAATGTGACTTTTATATCATCTTCGCCCATTAAGCGGGCTTTGCTCTTGCCGAATGACATAGCACCACGACCACCGCCGCCGCCTTGCATTTGACGCATGAAGAAAATCCACACACCAATTAACAATAGGAACGGGAACCATGAAATAAAGATTTGCATTAAGATAGATTGACGCTCAGGCTCTACGCCCTGAATGTCTACACGATGCTCAAGTAACTCACCGACCATTGAACGGTTATCTGTTTCAACACTGTAAGTTTTGAATTGCATGCCGCTACTTAAACTACCAACAATTTCACGATCTGCCATTTTCACGGAGACCACTTCATCCTGACGAACTTTTTGCATAAAATCAGAGTAGCTCAGCGTCTGACTACTTGTGCCTTGCTGACTAAAATTACTGAAAACCGATAGCAAAATAACTGCTATCACACCCCATAAAATAAGGTTTTTAAGTAGATCGTTCAAGAGTGTACCTCGTTATTTTCACCCGCCAGATAAACTGCACTGGCCAGTGATTAAAAATTATTTTGCATGCAGATCATTCCTGATCCACCGCTTTAATTAAAACTACATTTATAAATAGACTTATAGTCGAATTTACACCACTTTAAAGCCAGTTGCCAATGCATAAATTTCTTTGCTTCGAGTACGGGAAGCCTTTGGTTTACGCATGATGACTTTTTTGAAATTTTCTCGCAAACTTTTCAAATATTCTTCAAAGCCTTCGCCCTGAAATATTTTAACCAAAATAGCCCCTTCAGGCTTCAACGTTGCTTTCGCAAGCTCCAAGGTTAATTCAGCCAAATACATCGATCTGGCATTATCAACATTCTTCACACCACTCATATTGGGGGCCATATCTGAGAAAACAAGGTCTGCTGGCTCAGAATTTAAGGTTGCCATCAATTGAGCCAGTACAGTATCTTCTCTAAAGTCGCCCTGTATAAACTCAACACCTTCAATTTCCGGTTCAATCAACAATAAATCCAGCGCTACAACCCGCCCTTTGCCTTTTAATACTTCAGCAGCATACTGCGACCAACCACCCGGGGCAGCCCCCAAGTCGATAATCGTCATGCCTGGCTTGATTAAACGGTCTTTTTCATCAATTTCTTTAAGCTTATAAACCGCACGCGAGCGATAGCCTTCGATCTGTGAACGACGCACAAATTCATCATCAAAATGTTCTTTTAACCAGCGTTTACTGCTTTTACTTCGTGCCATGGGGATATTTCGTCTGATTTATACAATAATAGTGTTTATAGTTTATAGGCGTTTTAACGACTGCGTGCTAAAATCCGCGCTCTTTCAATCTGGTCGACTTTATTCAGGCCATCTTATCAGGCAACTTCTTATGCTTTCAAAATCTCAGATTAAACACCTTCGCAAACTGACACATGACCTAAATCCCGTGATCATGCTGGGTCAAAATGGTTTCACTGAGGCTGTTTTAAATGAATTGAATATTGCGTTGGATTGCCATGAATTAGTCAAAATTAAATTATCTGCAGGTGATCGCGACCAACGTAATCAGCAAATTGATGATATTTGTAAACAAAGCAATTCTGAGCAAGTTCAGTCAATTGGTAAAACAGTGACCATCTTCCGTCGCAACAAAGACAAACGGGTTATTGAGTTTCCTGATTTATAAGTAGAGAAACTCGTGCAGGGCACATTGAACACGCCCTACACTTCAACTGTTAGATATATATTTAACTTCTACCAATTCGAATGTACGCGTACCACCTGGCGTACGCACCTCAACCACTTCGCCTTCTTCTTTGCCAATTAATGCCTTAGCAATTGGTGAACCCACTGAGATTTTATTGATTTTGATATCTGCTTCATCTTCGCCAACTATTTTATAGCTAACTTCATCACCGTTGTCTTCATCAACTAACTCAACTGTCACACCAAACACAACTTTGCCATTTTGGTTAAGCGTGGCAACATCAATAATCACTGAGTTACTCAGTTTACCTTCGATATTTTGAACACGACCCTCGATAAAACCCTGTTGTTCACGCGCTGCATGGTATTCTGCATTTTCTTTTAAATCACCGTGTTCACGCGCTTCAGCAATTGCCGCGATAACCGTTGGGCGATCTTCTTGTTTCAATTTTTTCAATTCAGCAGTTAAGGCTGCCGCGCCTTCTACTGTTAATGGGTATTTTGTCATTATTATTTATCCCTGCTGCAGATCTTGTAGCCTGCGAACATCATTATCTGCTAAGTGTTTAATTGCTTGACCTGTTGCTCGCGCCCCAGCCATAGTTGTGGTGTAACTCACCTTATGTTGTAACGCAGAAGAGCGAATCGTAAATGAATCTTTTATCGCTTTTTTGCCTTCTGTGGTATTGATAATTAATGCTATTTCATCATTTTTGATCATATCAACAATATGCGGGCGACCTTCATAAACCTTGTTGATTATTTCGCAGTCAACACCGGCATCACTCAACAAACGACCTGTGCCGCGCGTCGCTACTATCTCAAAGCCTTGCCCCACTAAATCACGCCCCAGCTCAACAGCCGATGCACGATCACGCTCTTTAACACTGATAAAGACTTTGCCCTTTGTAGGCAGATCAGCACCAGCACCTGCTTGAGCTTTCGCAAAAGCCTCACCGAAAGTAAGACCGATACCCATCACTTCACCGGTCGATTTCATTTCTGGCCCTAATAATGGATCAACACCAGGGAATTTAACGAATGGGAACACCGCTTCTTTAACTGAGAAATAATCTGGAATAATTTCTTCCGTCATACCTTGTTCAACCAATGACACACCCGCCATACAACGCGCCGCTACTTTAGCCAATGGACGACCAATAGCTTTTGACACAAACGGTACGGTACGTGATGCACGTGGGTTTACTTCAATTAAGTAAATAACGTCATCTTGAATCGCGAACTGAATATTCATCAAACCAACAACATTTAAACCCAATGCTAGTTGACGAGTCTGCTCACGCAAACCATCCAACATTTCTGGTGATAAGCTATATGGAGGCAATGAACACGCTGAATCACCTGAGTGAACACCGGCTTGTTCAATATGCTCCATAATGCTGCCGATTAAGACATCTTTACCATCACAGATAGCATCCACATCAACTTCAATCGCGTTATCCAAGAAGTGATCTAATAATACTGGTGCATCGTTTGAAACCTTGAAGGCTTCATTCATGTAACGCATTAAATCTTTTTCACTGTAAACGATTTCCATTGCACGACCACCTAAAACATAAGATGGACGAACCACTAACGGATAACCAATTTCAGCTGCATTCTTAACCGCTTCGCCTTCTGAGCGCGCTAAACGATTCGGTGGCTGTTTCAAACCAAGACTATTCACTAACTGCTGGAAACGTTCGCGATCTTCGGCTAAATCAATGGCATCTGGTGATGTACCGATTATTGGTACACCCGCCGCTTCTAACGCACGCGCTAATTTAAGTGGTGTTTGACCACCGTATTGCACGATCACGCCTTTTGGCTTTTCTAGCAATAAGACTTCCAGCACATCTTCTAAAGTTAATGGCTCAAAGTACAAACGATCTGATGTATCGTAATCCGTTGAAACCGTCTCAGGGTTACAGTTGATCATAATGGTTTCATAACCATCTTCACGCATTGCGAATGCTGCATGCACACAACAGTAATCAAACTCGATACCTTGACCGATACGGTTTGGACCACCACCTAATACAACAATTTTTTCTTTATCAGTAACATTCGCTTCGCATTCTTCTTCATACGTCGAATACATATAAGCAGTCGATGTTGAGAATTCAGCCGCACAAGTATCAACACGCTTGTACACAGGATGAATGTCTAAGCTGTGGCGATGTTTACGTACTTGATCTTCAGATACCGACATTACCGACGCTAAGCGACTATCCGAGAAACCTTTACGCTTTAAACGGTACATCTGATCTTTATCAATCGATGTTAAAACCGTACCACGAAGGCTTTCTTCGATTTTGATCAAGTCTTCAATTTGAATTAGGAACCATGGGTCGATTTTCGTTAAATCGAATAAATCATCCATGCTATAACCTTGACGGAAAGCCTCAGCAACATACCAAAGACGATCCGGACCGGCTTGAATCAATTCTTGTTTAATTAGGTCATCGACTTCTTCGTCTGGCGTACTGGCTTCGATCACTTCAGTGAAACCATCCATGCCCGTCTCCAGCCCACGCAATGCTTTTTGCAGCGATTCCTGGAAAGTACGACCAATCGCCATGACTTCACCTACCGACTTCATTTGAGTCGTTAAGTGGTTATCCGCTTCTGGGAATTTCTCGAAAGTGAAACGCGGTATTTTAGTAACAACGTAGTCAATTGATGGCTCAAAAGATGCTGGTGTTGCGCCACCGGTAATGTCGTTTTGTAACTCATCCAAGGTGTAACCAATCGCCAGCTTCGCCGCAATTTTCGCAATTGGGAAACCGGTAGCTTTAGATGCCAATGCAGACGAACGTGACACACGCGGGTTCATTTCGATAATCGTCATGCGACCATCTTCTGGATTAATCGCCCACTGCACGTTTGAACCACCGGTTTCAACGCCGATTTTACGCAGCACAGCCAACGATTTATCACGCATATGCTGATATTCTTTATCGGTCAATGTTTGTGCAGGAGCCACAGTGATTGAATCACCAGTATGAATACCCATTGGATCAAGGTTTTCAATTGAGCAGATAATGATGCAGTTATCATTAGTATCACGCACCACTTCCATTTCGTATTCTTTCCAACCCAGCACTGATTCTTCAACCAATAATTCACTTACTGGTGACAGATCAAGACCGCGCTTACAAATCTCTTCGAATTCTTCTTTGTTGTATGCAATACCACCACCCGATCCACCCATGGTGAATGAAGGACGAATGACAGTTGGGAAACCAACCTGTGCTTGAACTTGATAGGCTTCTTCCAAGCTGTGAGCAATTGCAGCACGTGGCATATCTAAACCAATTTCTTCCATCGCCACTTTAAACTTCTGACGATCTTCCGCCATGTCGATGGCTTCTTTCTTCGCACCGATCATTTCTACATTGTATTTTTCTAAAACGCCTTCGCGATCAAGATCCAACGCACAGTTCAATGCAGTCTGACCACCCATCGTAGGCAACAAAACAGTAGGACGTTCTTTTTCGATAATGCGCGCAACCGTCTGCCAGTTGATTGGCTCGATATAAGTTGCATCGGCCATTTCAGGATCAGTCATGATGGTTGCTGGATTTGAGTTCACCAGAATGACACGGTAACCCTCTTCACGCAGCGCCTTACAGGCCTGAGCACCGGAATAGTCAAACTCACACGCCTGACCGATGACAATCGGGCCGGCACCAATGATAAGGACACTTTCTATATCTAAACGCTTAGGCATTAATTAAAACCTTTATAATTTTTACCGCAAATAAACGCAAATAAACGCAAATTCACAAATCATTAAATAATCTCTGTTTCGTCGTATTGCCAAACGATTCTTTTGATGCTTACTTTTGAAGCACCAAAATTGATTAGCAAACCAACCTGTAACTCTGTCGCTCGAAGGTAATTCATTACCTGTGCGGAATGCTGCTGGCTAAACGCTGAAACAGCCTTTAACTCCACCAACAACTTATTCTCAACAATTAAATCAGCAACAAAATGACCAACCAGTTGCTGACGATACATAACATCAATAGGAGCTTGCTGTTGAAACGCAATACCTAGTTTATTCAGTTCTACACACAACGCACTTTCATAAACTGATTCAAGAAAACCAAATCCCAAACCATTACTGACTTTATAAGCACAATAAATCACTTGTTCCGAGATGGTCTTATCCCTAACCATAACTAATTCCTTTTAGCTCAATAAATATATTTTGTATCAGCCTTGGACTTACTCAGCTTCTAAATTCGCGTTCATTAGCGTTTATTTGCGGTAAAAACTATCTTTTTTCTATTAGATCAATGAAGTGATCAAACACTGGCGATACATCAGTAGGCCCCGGACTCGCTTCAGGATGACCCTGAAAACCGAACGCTGGTTTATCCGTACGATGTATACCTTGTAACGATTGATCAAACAATGAACGGTGCGTCGCTTTAAGGTTCGCAGGCAAACTGCTTTCATCAACCGCAAAACCATGGTTCTGACTACTAATCATTACCACACCCGTTTCCATATCTTGTACCGGGTGATTAGCACCATGATGGCCGAATTTCATTTTTTCAGTTTTCGCGCCACAAGCCAAAGCCAACAACTGATGTCCCAAACAAATACCAAAAGTAGGAATATCAGTTTCTAAGATTTCTTTGATGGCGTCGATCGCATAATCACATGGCTCTGGATCACCTGGGCCATTTGATAAAAACACACCATCCGGTTTCATCGCTAACACATCTTTAGCCGGAGTCTTCGCAGGAACAATAGTGACCTTACAACCACGGTCAACCAACATACGAGCAATGTTGTGTTTGATACCAAAGTCATAAGCAACAACATGGTGTTTTTGGCCAGAAGTAATTTCTTCGTCTTTATTCGACTCTAAAGAAACTGATGTTTGATGCCACTCGTAAGTTTTATCAACAGTCACTTCTTTAGCTAAATCCATACCCTTCAGGCCAGCAAATGATTTTGCCTGAGCGATAGCCGCATCAGCATCAATATTCTCACCAGCAACAATGCAACCACTCTGCGCACCTTTATCACGCAAAATACGTGTCAGGCGACGAGTATCAATATCAGCAATCGCAACGACTTTATTACGCTCTAAATAAGCATCAAGGCTTTCTTCCGCACGCCAGTTGCTGTGCAGCAACGGCAAATCACGAATCACCAAGCCAGCCGCATGCACGCCGGTTGATTCAGCATCACCGGAATTAACACCAACATTACCAATATGAGGATAGGTCAAAGTAACAATCTGACAGCTATACGATGGATCCGTTAAGATTTCTTGATAGCCTGTCATCGCGGTATTAAAAACCACTTCACCTGTAGTAGAGCCTTCTACACCAATGGATTCGCCCCAAAAAAGGCTCCCATCTTCCAGCGCCAAAAGTGCCGATTGCCTCAAAATGACCTCCGTTAGATATAAGAAACGGGAGCCTGACCAAGCCAGACTCCCGTTAGAATAGATATTTGCGGTATTTTACTGTTTTCTTATGTGCGATGTCTATGCTGGATGA
>JAUVDT010000015.1 GCA_030595185.1 Gammaproteobacteria bacterium | reverse complement strand
TGATATTGAAATGCGTTTCGCATTGGTGTCGGCGATACAAGATTTTGCAGGCGCATTAATCGTTGTTTCTCATGACCGTTATTTGTTAACAGCGGTAACAGATCGTTTTTACTTAGTTCAAGATGGTAAGTGTGAATTATTTAAAGGTGATTTGGATGATTACCGTCTGGCATTAAAGGATTGGAAGGCCGAGCAATTAAATGCCGCATCTGGTGGGGTGAAAACTAATCAAGGGCAGAGTAAAAAAGAATCACGTCAGCAAAAAGCTGAATTACGCAAGCAGTTACAGCCTTTAACAAAAGAAATTAAATCACTTGATAACTCAATGGATAAGTTAAATGCTAGAAAGGAAAAAATTCACGCTGAATTATCCAGCGAAGACTGTTATCTTGAAGAAAATAAAGTGCGATTAACTGAATTATTAAGAGATCAGGCCGATATCGATAAACAGTTAGAGCAAGATGAAGAAAGATGGATGCTAGTCTCAGAAGAACTCGAAACGCTTAAACAAACATTAGATTTGGAGGAGTAATAATGAGTAAAGTTGAAAAAACGGAAGAGCAGTGGCGTGAACAATTAAGTGATGAAGAATATAGAATAACCCGTCAGCATGGCACCGAACCCGCTTTTAGTGGAAACTACTATAATAATAAAGATGAAGGCAGCTATCAGTGTATTTGCTGTCAGCAGCCATTATTTAGCTCGCATGAAAAATATGATTCAGGCAGTGGCTGGCCTAGTTATTGGATGCCTGTTAATGAACAAGCTATCACTGAAAACAGAGATAGTAGTCACGGAATGACACGAGTTGAAGTATTATGTAGTCAGTGTGATGCACATTTAGGGCATGTGTTTGAAGATGGCCCAGAGCCAACAGGCTTGCGTTATTGTATTAACTCAGCATGTCTTGAATTTAAGAAAAGTTAAGTGAGATAAAGGTTATGGATGAATTTGAAGTATCGGCACAACAAGCTTTCGATATGCAGCAAGCTAATCCACGTACATTATTAATTGATATACGCTCCAGCATGGAATTTCTATTTGTGGGGCATCCTGTAGGAGCGGTTCATATTGCCTGGATCGATGAACCCGATTGGGATATTAATCCACATTTTGTTGCAGAAATTAGAAAGCTTTTATTAGGTGGCGCTTCATGTGAAGAAGGTGAGTCGTGTGCACCCATTGTTTTAATTTGTAGAAGTGGAAAGCGTTCTTTACAGGCAGGGCATTGTTTAATGGAAGCCGGGCTGACTAATGTTTTTCATATCAATGAAGGCTTTGAAGGTGAATTGAACGATGAACATCAACGTAGCTCATTAGATGGTTGGCGTTTTCATGGATTGCCATGGGAGCAATGTTAAGATATGGGTAATTATTACATCGATACTGAGCAAGTTGAACGCCGCATAGAAGCGTTAACGCTAGAGCACAGAGATCTGGATGATGTAATATTTCACTTACACGAAGTACCAACTGCTGATCGTTTGCAGATTCAACGTTTAAAAAAACGAAAGTTAGTCATTAAAGATTTAATAGAAAAACTGAAGGATCAGTTAATACCAGATTTGGATGCATGATAAGAGTTACGCATCATGCATTTCATTAAAAGGGATTTTTTTTGTATCAGTATAAAATTTAATTAAATTTCTGCCACTCTCTTTTGCAAGATAACAAGCTTTATCTGCTTGTGCCAATACATGCGCATTGTCTTTTGCATTATGAGTGATAATAGTAATACCAATGCTGACACTGACTCTGTAGACTTTACCTAACCATTCAAAATGGTGTTCATTGACCTCATGCCGAATATCTTCAGTGATATCGAGTGCTTTATCGGTATTGCAGTTTTCTAAAATGATGGCAAATTCATCGCCACCCATACGTGCTAAAAAATCACTGTTACGAACATGTTTTGAAAATATTTTTGTCAGCTGTATTAATAACTCATCACCTGCAACGTGCCCGGCTGAATCATTAACTTCTTTAAAATAGTCGAGATCAAGAAAACATAAAACGTGTGTCTGTTTTTTGTTTCGAGAGTCTTTGATTCTGCTTTCTAGTTTTTCTTCAAAGGCCATGCGGTTGTATAACCCTGTTAGTGGGTCATGCGTAGCTTGATAACTGAGCGTTTGAGTGAGCTCTCTGGCTTTTGTTACATCTTGAAACGTGACAACCAAGCCTTTGTTTGAAAGTTTATCTGAAGGTAAGTTGGCTGTATTGTATTCAATGGCTATTTTTTTATTATCACGCGTTAGTAAAATGAGTGAGTCATTATTACAAGTGCTTAACTCTTCCGAAGATGTGCAACATTTATTCATTTCTACATCGTTGATGTTTAGTACGTTGAGTAAAGGTTGGCCGATAGCTAAGTTTTGATGCCAGCCTGTTAATGCAGCTGCGGTTGGGTTAATGAAATCAATAAGACCTTTTTCATTGGTTGTAATAACGCCATCTACAATATTTTGCAATGTGATTTGTGCGCGTTCTTTTTCATAAGATAGCTGGTGTTCTGCTCTACGTACTCTTCTGTATGTAAGTATTGCTATCATTATGCTTAAGATAGCTGCGGTTAAGCCTAGCCCTAACATGTAATAACGTGAAAAATTTTGAGTGGTTAACATTGAACTAAAAGCTGTATTAATGTTTTTTTCCTGGATGTTCTGTAAGTTGCTTAATGCCTGAAAAATAATTTGTTGTGCTGGAATAAGTTCGCTTTGGATAAGGTTTTGAGCTTCTTCAATTTTTCCTTCGCGCGTAAGGTTTACAATGTGCCTGATGATAGGGACGGTAAGTTGTGCAAATTGAGACTGTTCATCCAATAAATTAATTTCTTCTTTGTTTAATTTTGTCATTAGCAAGTTTTGTCTTGCTCTGGTAAATACACTACCTTGTTCATCAATGAACATGGCTTCATCATCTTGTTCAAATGCATCATTTAAAAGAACCATGCGTTGTAAGCTGGATACGCGTTTAAACGCACTGATGTGCATGGTTTCTACGAGCTTCTTTTTATAATTATTGACGTTTACAATTTCTTGTAATTGTTGGCTGGCATATTTGAATTCTGTCATGCTAATAATAATGATAAGAGTCATTAAAACGATGACTAATGAGAATCCAGTCAAGATGAGCTTTTTTGTTTTTGTATTTTTTGTTATAAAGGGATTCATGGTGTTAAAAATGCACAATTAATTTATGGTTTTAAAAAGCATTAAACATCATGGTATTGAGCTGGCTATAAGATGGATAACGGTCCTGTTTCTATATACGCCTACTTAAGTATATCCTTATGATATAATATTTGTGCTATATATTATCTGGATCCATTCTAATAGATTCTGGTGTTAAAAGTATAGTGATTGAAATAGCCATTCACTTAAAATATTGAGGTTTTTATGTCAAATGATCTAACTAAAGAAGAACGTATTCTTAATGTGGTCAAAAAAGTTTTGAGCAGTGTTGCTAAAGATACTTATACGGCTCCTGGTATGAAGCATCCTTTATCTGAGCAGACAATATTGGATATAAGAGAATGTTTGGGTCTGGTTGTTTCGCGTGAATCTGAACTGGCTCAAGAGCATGGCCGTGATAAGAGTGCCAGGCCTCATTTTATTGATGAGCCAAAGTCGTCTGTGGTTGTTAGTTTTGATAAGCCGGCGGGCAAAGATTAGTTTTAAATTAAGTGGTACGGTATTACTATGAAAGGCAAAAGGGTTATCTCTTTTGCCTTTTTTGTCGGCTTTTAAATTGGCCGATGGCCTTGGTTAACTCAGAATAGGGAAATTGATCAATTGTGCTGTATGTATCAATACCAGTGGCGATGACCTGGCGAATATTCGGTAATTCATCATTGCTTTCAGTATTCTGTAAGCGATTGAGTTCTATAACGCTGGCAAGCTGAACCCGAATCTCTTTAGCGTGAGGTAATGGGCCGTTAATTTGGGTTAATTGCAGAGAAAAGCGTGCATTTTCACGCATTGTCTTCAAATACTGCTCACATCGGCTGAGCAAAATAGCATCAGCGCAAGCAACGCCTTCACGGTCGGCTAAATTAAAGCGTTCAGAGGCATCACAGCGGCAGCGCCTGGAGTTAATCGCCTTTTCAAATACACATTTGTGTGGATTTAAGCTTTTATAGGCACTGCGGTATTCGGTTTCATCCATTGTAAATAGGGATTACTTTTCCCATTCTTGCATGATGGGCTGTTCTCTCTTCTCCATCAGCATTTCTTCGGCATGCAACGCGTTATCAGCAAACACAACTCTAACCAGAGTTTTATCGTTTACTAATTCAGGACGAAGCTCACGAGCGCGGTTTTTAGCATCTTTATAGCCTTCAAACTCATCCAGCTTTTCCAGGTTTTTTATCAGCGCAGTCGCACCTTCACTAATTTTATATACAAAATATGGCATTCGGAGCCCCTGCGTTAGTTTGAGTTAGCCAGCTATTATATCAACTAATGCTAATATATAGGTACTGAGATTGTAGGTATTTGTCTTTGATAGTAATTTTAGCACTTATTAGAGATAATCGATTGACAGAATAGTTAGATTTTAGATGGCAACTGCCTATATCTGAACTAAACTTTAAAAATATTTAAATATTTAAGAGCGGTTAATCGATGAGTGGTATTACAAATTATCTTCAAGTTTTAGTTAAACATGATGGATCAGATCTCTATCTAAGTACGGGAGCACCTCCAAGCGCAAAATTTAATGGTGAATTAAAGCCTTTGGCTAAGCAACCCTTACCAGCTGGCGTGGTTAAAAAATTAGCTTATGAATTAATGAATGAGCAGCAAATACAAGATTTTGAGCTTAAACCTGAAATGAATTTGGCATTATCCGAAGCAGGTGTTGGACGATTCAGAATAAATATATTTAAACAGCGTAATGAAATCAGTATGGTTATTCGTAATATCAAAATGGATATCCCGAATTTAAATGATCTTGGTTTGCCTGAAGTATTAAAAACCATGATTATGAAAAAAAATGGTTTGATATTGTTTGTGGGTGGAACGGGTTCCGGTAAATCGACATCTCTTGCTGCACTCATAGACTATCGTAATAGTAATAGTAAAGGGCATATCATTACTATTGAAGACCCCATTGAATTTGTACACAAACATAAGCTGTCGATTGTTAACCAGCGAGAAATAGGAGTGGATACAGACTCTTATGAGGATGCACTAAAAAATACTTTGCGTCAGGCACCTGATGTTATTTTGATTGGTGAGATACGTGATGCCGAAACGATGGAACATGCTTTAGCCTTTGCAGAAACAGGTCATTTAGCCATTTCGACATTACATGCAAACAATGCGAATCAGGCACTTGATCGTATCATTAACTTTTTTCCCAAAGATCGACATAAACAAATATTGCATGACTTATCACTTAATTTACGTGCCTTTATTTCACAGCGTCTGGTACAAACTATTGATAATAAACGCTGTGCTGCGATAGAAGTTTTACTGGGTACACCTATGGTGGCAGATCTCATTAAAAAAGGTCAGGTTGCTGAGATTAAAGAAATAATGGAAAAATCTGAAAATATAGGCATGCAAACATTTGACAGCGCATTGCTTAAACTATTTAAAGCAGGAAGAATAAGTAAAGAAGTGGCGATTAAAAACGCTGATTCAGAAAACAACGTACGACTTAAAATCGAACTGGGTGATGGCATACAAGAACCAGAAGAAGATGAAAAAGAAGATAGTAATGCATTCGGTGGTTTAAGCTTAGTAGTAGAAGAAACGGAAGATGAAGACAGCGAAAATGGTAACTCGTTGCAATAAGTAATGTCTGTTAAAGAGACAGAATCAAATCTGTCTCTCTAACTTACACAGGCTTAAATTTAATCTACAACTATAAAGTATGAATTCATAAGTAACCTAATAAATGCCCGTATTTAGCGGGCACTAATAAAATCTTTATTTTTACCGCAAATGAACGCGAATAAATGCAAAAAAGTCAAAAGACTGTAGATTTTATTTTATAAAGCTAAAGAGACTGTCATTCCGGTGTTGTTTTAACCGGAATCCAGTGACGTAAAAGAAAAAGCCACTGGATTCCCGCTAAAAGCACGCGGGAATGACGAAGATTTTTTGGTTAATTAACTTTACTCTCACTGTAAGTACTATTATTAATAAAAAGGTTTTGATTTTTTTGCGTTAATTCGCGTTCATTTGCGGTAATAACTTCTTTTCTGAACTTCAGCTTCGGGTGGCTTTCGATATTCGAATTGTCAGATCGAGCTGGAATCAATAAGTTTATTTGATGTTTGATTACTCAATACCAAACTTATATTGCTGTGTGTTCCAAAGATGCTTTGCATAAGATTCAATTGGGATATTCATTTGTTTTTGAAAAAGCTTTCCTTGTGAAAGTAAAAATTTTTGTTTTATTGCAGGAATATTGTTCTTAAAAGCAAGCACAATGGTGTTGCCGCCTTTTACTTCGAAGCTGAGTAGTCGGTTTTCAAATTCGTGTGATAATAAATCTTCAATTTCTTCTGTTGATCTAAAATCCTGATGCCAAAGGTTTAATACTAAAACGCCTTGTGGTTTGAGTGCTTTTTTACAGTTTCTTAAATAAGATAATTGAATCTGTCTCGGTTCCATTCCATGGGTGTTATACAGGTCTGAAAAAATGATATCGCTTTTGATGCTGTTATTTTTCATATAACTAACGGCATCATCAATATGAATGTGTAATCGTTTATCATCAGTTAAGCTAAAAAAACGTTTTGCGATGCTGGCTACTTCTGCACGGTATTCGATAGCGTGTACTTCTAGTTCATCAAAACTATTGAGCAGGCATTTTGCCATTGAACCCGCACCTAAGCCCATAATGATAGCTGTGCTAGCAGTGGGAATAAAAAACAAACCTGTCATCATGGCTTGCGTGTAACGATGAACAAGACCATTGATGTCGTTTAAATTCATACAGCTTTGTTCGACTTCACCATCAAAGCTTAATATGCGTGTTGTTCTTGTTTGATAAACATAGATAGGTCCGTGTTCATCCTCGCAGTTGTAAATGCAAGTTCCGTCAATACTCATAGTGTAATTAATATCTCTTAGGCTTTTGTATCTATACCAAATTGTTCGTCATCATTGCTTGAATCGTTTTCTCGCTGTCCAGAATTTTTTCTGCGGTCCTGTTCGCTTCTTGTATTTAAGATAACGGATGTGTTTTCTTTACGTCGATTTTCTTGTCGGCGACTGGGGGTTCTTACTACCTTGTCTCTGTTTGTTTCTTGTGTAACTTTTTTGTTAACAATCGTATCTACTGTACTATCTTTGGGTTGTTGGTCTTTAAGTTTGGTTTTGTTTTTGTCAGGATTCTTTTTTTGATTTTTTGAGTCGGGTGATGTTGCATCGACATGAAATGAACTTTTGTCATTCGTGTTCTGTTTTTTTAAAGACTGAGTGCCTTGGCCATCAACAGGAAAATGAATATTTGTCATATCAATTCGTTCAGTTGAGTTGTTTGTTTAATAATAGCTCAAATATTAGAGTGATGAAATAAAAAACTAAAAAGCAGCTGAATTTATAATATCGATGAACTGACCTGAGTTAGGGTGTTTAAAGCTAAGTTGAGTTGCGTGCAAGAGTAAACGACCACTCATTGCGTGGGTTTCAGTTGTGCCATAAAGGTTATCGCCTAATATGGGGTATCCCAGTGAGTACATGTGCAGCCTAAGTTGGTGTGAACGACCGGTGTGTGGTTTTAATTCAATGCGACTGGTGTTGTTGTCATAACGTTGCAGCACTTTCCAGTGCGTGAGGGCTTGTTTACCTTGTTCATGGTCTATTATTTGTAATGGGCGGCGTTCATAGTCGCAGCGCATCGGAAGGTCGATGGAACCCGAATCATCTTTTGGGTGGCCGTATACAATTGCAGTATACATTTTATCAATCTCTCTCTCTTGAAAGAGTCGGCTTATATTACTTTGAGCGGGTTTGTTTAATGCCATTAAAATAATACCAGACGTATCATAGTCCAGCCGATGTACAATTAATGCGCTGGGAAAATCGGCTTGAACTCTGGCGGATAAACAGTCTTGTTTGTCGGGGCCGCGACCAGGGACTGATAATAAATTAGCGGGTTTATTTAAGACGATAAAATCTTCATCCTGATAAAGGATGTCTGGCATCTTTTTGTTAATAGACATTAGGGTAAATTTTCTTCGAGAAATTTTTTGTAATTTTCTGCATTGATGATTTGTGTGCCATCACAATTAAATTGCATGCTCACTAAACCTTGCACAATGCATAGGGTAACGTTGCGTAAATAATATTGTTGCATATCACGTAATGTTTTGAAGGTGCTAATAATAGGCTCTAACTCATCAGCTTTCATTGGTTGCCAGTTAGCACTGCGTTTGTTGAGAATGTTTTGCCAGTAGTCAGGTAGCTTTTTATAAATATCACCACCCCGTAACGCTGCATACAGTTCGCGCATTTGCTGAATCTTATCGTCATAACTAACGGCTGGAAACTGACGTTCGACATATTCACGGTCGGCCATTTTTTCTGCTGTGTGTATTTCCTGACGCAAAGGGTCAAAAACAGAGTGCGTGCGAATCTCTCCGCTATTGAAGCCAACATAAATTCGGTAGGTACTGCGATTTAGCATTAAATCGAGCAGGTTTTCTTGTAATGCATCGATGACGTCATCGGCAGGGCTGTTATAACGTTTACGATCAAACGTGGTTTCACGTAATGACGGGTCGCCACGAATACCAATTTGTAGGTGGTTGGAATTGAGGCCAGCAGCACCGACGATGCTTTCCTTTAGTACCAGCTCTTCAAAATTGTCGTTATTGTCAGACATTTAATTTTGTTTTTGAATGGGAGTAGTGTCGAGTGATTGCTCGAATGCTTCTCTGTATTGTTCAACGTCTGGAAACGTATAAATGGCGATGGCTACTAGTACGAAGACAATAAGCCATTTCACCTTTTTAGAGGGTAATTGAAACATAGGGCTACAGGCGAATGTGGCGAGCAGCAGTAAGATAACGGATATCCAGCCATCGATTTTAAAAGCGCCCAGTGCCATGAAGATGAAAATGGCCATTAAGTAGTAATGCAGCATGTTTTTGCCCAATATTGTAGTTGGTGGGTATGATAAAGCTTCGTGCAAATGAGGTATATATCCCTTTAGTAAAAATCGCAGCTTAAGTTCTCACTCTGCCATCGGCTTAATATTGACCAGTCAACTAAGTGATTATGTATAAATAATGTGAAATCTTGATAAAGCGTAAAAATTTCCCTTATTATTATTACTAATTCACTTTATATATACTATCTTATATTAGAGTTTAATTATTTTTAATGTGGTACCTGATGGAGCGCAAAGTTCGCACTGGCCGTCTGAAAAAAGGCATGTATGTATCTAATCTGGATCGACCGTGGTTAGATACGCCTTTTCTTATTCAAGGCTTTTATATTCAAGATAAAGATGAAATAAGGGCTTTAGACCAGTATTGTGAGTATGTTTTTATTGATACCGACCGTGGTATTGCTGCGGATATGTATTGGGATGAGAATTTCACATTACCCAGTAATAAGTTTTTGGATGCGTTTTTAATCAACCGTATTCGTGAAGTTGATTATAAGTATGAAACGACAGTGGCTGATGAGATGTCAGCTGCTCGTGTTGCTTTTGAAGGCGCGATAAAAAAGTTTCTTGCTATGGTTTCTGCTATTAAGCAAGGCTCTAATCTTGATCTGAAAAAAATCAAATCTTTGCTTAATCCATTAATTGAAAGCATTTTGAGAAACCCTGATGCCATGCTCTGGCTTTCTCAATTGCGTTCTCAGGACGATCTTGTATTTTCACCTTCTGTTCACCATACGGTTATAGCGATTGCATTTGCCCGGTTTGCAGGGCTGCCACAAGACGATATTTCGCACCTTGCGGTGGGTGTTTTGTTATTTGATATCGGTAAATTAAATGTGAAGGAAGAGGTATTGCTGAAACGCCGCTTATTGAATGATGAGGAATTTGTTAAAGTAAAACAACATGTTGATGAAGGCTACGACTATTTAGTATTGCTTGATAATTTGCATGAAGAAAGCTTAAATACCGTATTAACACATCATGAACGTTACGATGGCAGTGGTTATCCTAATAAATTATCGGGGCGTCAGATTCCTGTCTTTGGTCGTTTAGCCGGAATGATTGATTGCTACCAGGCAATGATGTCTGAACGGCCATATAGTGCAGCGATTTCAGCCCATGCCTCATTACAAAAGTTGTTTGGCTGGCGAAATAAGTATTTTCAGACTGAATTAGTAGAGCAATTTTTAAAATGTATGGGTGTTCACCCAACAGGCTCTTTATTGGAAATGAAATCGGGTGAAGTGGGTATCGTAATATCACAGAATCCGGAGCGTCATATAAAGCCGAATGTCATGCTACTTTTGGGTAAAGATAAAAAGGATCTTGGTAATTACCCAGTGGTTGACTTAATGGGTGAGTCTTACGAAGTTCTTAGAGGTCTTGATCCTGGTGCCTATGGCATTAGGCCTCGTGACCTTTATACAGAAGGTCGAATTTATTAGTTTGTTGATTTGATTGTTTCTCTGGCACGACAGTTTGAGTTTATCTGCATATTGTTCTATAGTTCGAAATATGTCGAATTATAGAATTGATAACATTGCATTATCCGGTGCATTCAAAGCCTTGTCTAATCCTCATCGGTTGGCTATTTTTCATCGTTTGCTCACCTGCTGTGAAGTGGGTAAAAGTTGTGAAATTGACCATTGCATGAAGATCGTTGTGGGTGATTTAGGGAAGGATATTGATATCGCTGCCTCTACATTGTCGCACCATTTAAAGGAACTCAATCAAGCTGGCTTGATCAAAATGGAACGCCGTGGCAAGCATGTTGAATGTTGGGTAAATACTGAAATGGTGCAACATTTATCAGCGTTTTTAAGTATAAGTTAAGTTTAAGGTAATCATTATGAGCGTAAAAGAAGATCAGATCCGTCAACAAATTAGAGAAAGTTACAGCAAAGTTGCCGAAGCAAGTAATGATGGCGATTGTTGTGGTGTAGAAAGTTCATGCTGTGGTGTTTCGTCAGATTCTGGTATCAACACCGTTGTCTCAACTCGCATGGGCTACTCGGAAGAAGATGTGAACTCGACGCCTGAAGGTGCCGATATGGGCTTGGGTTGTGGTACACCTAAAGCCATCGCCAGTATCCAGGCGCATGAAACAGTACTGGATTTAGGCAGTGGCGGTGGTTTTGATTGTTTTCTAGCCGCTCAGGAATTAGCCGGTACAGGACAAGTGATTGGTGTTGATATGACGCCTGTTATGCTGAGTAAAGCGCGTTTAAATGCGGAAAAATCAGGCCATAGTAATGTTGAGTTTCGTTTAGGTGAAATCGAACACTTACCAGTGGCTGATGTATCTGTCGATGTCATTATTTCAAACTGTGTGATTAATTTATCACCTAATAAAGAACAAGTATTTAATGATGCTTTTCGCGTGTTGAAAGATGGCGGGCGTCTGGCTATTTCAGATGTGGTTGCCAGTGCCCCATTACCGGATGAAATACGAAATGATAAAGAATTATTGTCAGGTTGCATGGCAGGAGCATCACCAATAGAAGAATTAAAACAAATGATGCAAGACAGCGGTTTTATTAATATAAAAATAACACCGAAAGATGAATCACGAGCGTTTATTAAAGACTGGGCTCCGGATACAAATGTCACTGATTTTGTGCTCTCAGCTTATATACAAGCGGATAAGCCGTCTTCAGCTTGTTGTGATGATAGTTGCTGTTAAAAATAAGAATTAAGCGTTAATACAGGAGAACAAAGTGTCGAAGAAAAAAGCATTTCTAATTCATTTAGCCGCAAGTCTTTTTGTTTTTAGCATCATTTTAATGCTCATTATCTACGTGTGGTATCCCGCACCCTATTTTGATACGGATTATCGTATGCAATGGATAATGATGATTGCATTTGTCGATATTGTTTTGGGCCCTGGATTAACGTTATTAATTTATAGAGTTGATAAACCTAATTTACGTTTTGATATGTCGGCTATTGTGATATTGCAATTGACAGCATTAGGCTGGGGAGTAGGAACTGCCTGGTCTGCACACCCATTAACCAATGTGTTTTTTGATGGACAAATATATTGTCTAGATAAAAAGCAAGTTGAAACGGCCGGAGTAGATAAAAGTCTGGTCACTGCAGGAATGTCAGATCGTGTGATGCTCGTATTGCCGTACCCCGATACAAGCGAGAAAAAGACAGAATATCTGGCAAGCCTTGTTAAAGGTCAACCTATTGTTTTTGCACTCGGTCATTTGTTTGAAGCGGCAGACACAGAAGTAATCGCTAATTTGGATGAATTACAAGCTAATATAATTCCTTTGATAATGGATAAACCGAGCAATATAGAACAATGGAAAATCTTTATGTCTGATCATGACGCAGTGAATAAAGATTGGCGTTACTATCAATTTCATTGCTTCAAAAAGTTCCAAATTGCTGTACTAGATAGAAAGAATAATAAAATTGAAGGCATCATGAAACTCGAATTGCCACCGTTCTGGAACTATAAATAGGTTAATTAGACCCTTATGAAAGGATATTCGTTTAAAGGTGTAGGAAGATGATATTACTGCTCGTGACTCCTGTGGAAGTGATAGCGTGATACCGCGTTTGAAAAAGCTGCGCACTATTGCTGAGCTGGATACGGATATAAATCTTCAGTCATCAGCTCAAGAGCTATCACTGGATGAAATAAGTGATGAAGCGTTGATGCAGGCCTACGCTAAAGATGATTTATTATCTTTTAATAAATTATATGAGCGTTATCGTCTGGCGCTGTATCGTTATATGAGGCGACAATTATTCGCATCTGATGCGATATTGGATGAGTTATATCAGGATGTCTGGTTAAAGTTAATTAATAGTCGTCAGCAATATCAGGTAAAGGCGAGTTTTAAAACTTTTTTATACCAGATAGCAAATAATACACTGAAAGATTATTTTAGACGTGAGTCAGTACGTACGATCATGTCAAATATAGAAGATGATTCAGCAGTAATTGATAATGCTTTGCAGCCGGATGAAATGATGGCAAAGAACCATCTAAAAATGAAATTTAAACAGGCGATTAATGAATTGCCTCAGAAACAAAGGGATGTGTTTTTATTAAGAGAAGAAGCCGGGTTGACCTCAGTACAAATTGCTGAAGTGATGCAAGTGAGTGTCGATACGGTAAAAAGTAGAATGCGTTATGCAGTAACTCGCTTAAAAGAAATTATTGATTGAGAATTGAATTATGAGCAATGTTTCAGAAGAAGAAATGAAGGTCAGTAAATTTTATCAAACACTAGAAGTAGATAAAGACTCAATTATGCCTTCAGAGAAAATAGATGCAGTAATTCTGAACGCAGCGGTAGAAAGTCCAAAAAAATACAAGAAAAGAAATAAATATTTCATGCAACTCTCGGTTGCCGCATCTGTTGTTATTATGGTGACTGTTGCTTTACAGATGTCTTTTCTGAAAGAACAGATATTAATAGAAAGTAATGAATCATCTTTTCGTAAGCAGCCTATGTATATGTTGCAACGCTCTAAGCCAATATCAGCTGATGAAATGGTTGGCTTAATGGCAGGCTTGTTTGAAAAAGGTGATATGGAAAAAGCGAAGTTATTATATAAACGTTTTAAATTGCGCTATCCAAATCATGTACTGGATTCAAGCTTGAATGATGCGCTAAAGTAAGTCTTTTGCACAAGAAAATAGCAATTTCTGAAATGACGTTATATCCAGGTTTTTATTTTTAGAGATTAATTCAATTCTGCTATCCCGCCGGTAAAATGATTCGGATATATCATTGCCATCAACCGTATAATTAAAAGCATGCCAGAACTTTCCACAATTAAAAATCGCTTTTAAACGGACAAGTTCAAAGTGTCTATTATCGAAGGCTTGTTTAAAATTTATTTCTAACTTCTTACGGTTGAAAGCCAGCCTGTCTGAAAAAATATAACCAAAGCTCATGTATTCATCGCTTTCGGATGAAAAGCATTCAATGGTGAAATTATTTACCGATAATAGAGTCGAATGTGAGCAGTAAGGCTTTGACTGAATGGTGTTCTTAATGTTTTTATTTTCAATATCGGATTTTAATGTTAAATATTTAGTATCAATGATGCCTTTCTCAGTAAAAAGGATTTGATTTTTCTTAGGGTAGATCGTGTCAAAATAAGTATGGCAGTGATCAATGCTAGCATCTTTTGCTAAATCCATTTTATTGAGTACGATTATGTCGGCTAACTGAACTTGTTGTTTAAGGTTTTCCGTTGATAAAAGTGATGTTTTATCAAGAGGGTTAAAAGGTAAATCAAATAATGAAATATCCATGATGGTAATAATTGAATCGATTTCAATTATTTTGCATAAAAACTCATCGCGCAATAAATCAACAATACCAGCAGGGTGACCAAGGCCGGTGGCTTCTATAATAATTCTATCGGGTTTATGTTGTCGAATAAGCTGAGTTAATGTTACGCGCAATTGAGACTGAGCAGCGCAACAAATGCAACCACCACTTATTTCTGTCACACTCGTATTTGATTCTTGTTGGTCGGCGATTAAGGCTGAATCTATACCAATTTGTCCGAATTCATTAACAATAATTACCCAGTATTCATTTTCAGGTATATTACTGATTAAGTGTTTGATACAGCTGGTTTTACCGCTGCCTAGTCGGCCAATTATTAAATTTGTATTAATCATTAGGTTTGCCCTGTGTTCATTTGGGCGTCATTGTCAGTAATTCTTGCTATATTACTGTTTTTATATGAATAATGCATCGAAGGCTAGCTTGTTCTGTTTTAATTCACTGAGTGGTTATTCAGGGCTTGTATTTACATAAAAGTGATTTAACTCACAAATAAATGACATTTGATTACGTATAATTAGATATATAGTCATTATTTAGATAATAACGATAGGATAGCGCGCTAGTCAAAGCGGGGGGAATATGAAAAATAAACGTATTTTAATGATCTTGATGGGCATGTGTTTATTGCACCCTATACTGGCTAGTGCGGAAGGTTTTCGTGGTCGCATTGTTAAAACAGAGGGTGAAGTTCAAATTCTAATGTCTGATGGTCAGACATATAAGCCTGAAAAACTTAATAACTTAGTTAAAGAAACAGAAACAATTATTACTCGAAGTGCTAGTAGAGCCGTTGTTCAATTCAGTGATGGATCAATGGCCGTATTAAATGAAAGTAGCTCTTTATTAGTCGAAAAATCTGAATGGTTATCTCAGTTAGGTGGAAGAATCTATTTTGCCTTTAAAAAAATATTCGGTAAAAAACCTCGCAAGATTAAAACCAGCTTTGTAACATTAGGTATTCGTGGAACTAGCTTTATTGTTGACGTGAATGATGGAGCTGAAGCGGTAGCTTTGCAAGAAGGACTATTGAATGTTGAATCGCCAGGTGAAGATTTTGAATTGCATAAAGAAAAGCCTAAGGATGATTTTGCTGACTTTATGAAACAACAACAGGAACAAGCAAACAAGGTTAATGATGAATTCGCCGCTTATAAACAACAAGTTAATGATGAGTTTGTTGAATATGTAAAAGAGTTTACATTACAGCCTAATAAAGTCATTAGTTTCAACGGCAATCGAGTGGATGAAACTGAACTTACTGATACGCTGAAAAAAGAATTCGGAACGCTTGAAGAGTTTGCTGGCGATATTATTAACGAATATAAGAATTAATATTGTTTTTTATATGAACGGATAATTTGAATGTCTCAAGTTATCTTGAAATAGCCATTAAAGTCAAAAAATATTTACCGCAAATGAACGCGAATACACGCAAAAAAGTCAAAAGATTAAAGCTTTCGTAGGGTGCGCTGTGCGCACCAATTTCCGATAAAATTAGCTATTCTGAATGTTGTTTTAGTATTTTGGAGCATAAAACTCGCCTACCTTTCTTGGTTTTGTTTTGCGTTAATTCGCGTTCATTTGCGGTAAAAACAATATCTTTTAAATGTCCTCTTTGTACTGTTTATATCCATCCGTTGATTATTTATAAACTCATATTTCAAGCTGTTAGGTTAATTCTAAACTTATGCTCTTTAATCCAGATGTAAGCTTTCTTTTAATTTAGGAAAGCCTTCCAATCCTTGTATTCCACCACTATGAATTGCTAATATTTTAGTGCCCTTTTTGAAGTAAGCTTTCTTAATTAAATCAAATATGGCAAACATCATTTTCCCCGTGTAAACCGGCTCAAGCAGAATATTGTGTTGCTGGTAGAAGTTAATAATAAAGTCATTCAGTTGTTCTGTTGTTCTCCCATAGCCACCAAAATGGTAATCAGTATTGAGTGTCCAATTGTTGAAATTCAATTGCGTAGATGAGTTGCTAAGGAAGTTTTGTATATCCGAATATAAAAAATCACCACCTTTGAGTACCGGGAAACCTATGATGTTTTTTTTGCCATCCATGCCCTTGATGATGCCAGCCAATGTTCCACCTGTTCCACAAGCGCAGGTAATAATGTCGTAGTCTGTAGGAATAGTTTTAGTATATTCGGCACAAGAGTTAACGGCTAAATGATTTGAACCGCCTTCAGGAATAATATATGCCGGCTGAAAGGGGAGACTTAATTCTTGTTGTATTTTAATATCTTGAATTGTGCGGTAAGTTTTTCTATCGATAAAGTGCAGCTGCATTCCTGCTTGCTTCGCAAATTGCAGGGTTGAGCTATAAGTTTTTGGTTCGGGGCCTCGGATGATACCGATGGTTTCAAAATTGAATCGTTGACCAGCTGCTGCTGTTGCATAAATATGATTGCTATAGCAACCACCAAAAGTTAATAGTCTTTTATAACCTTGTTGTTTAGCAAGTTCGAGATTGGGTTTTAGTTTTAACCATTTATTACCTTGAATAAATGGGTCGTTTAGATCTTCTCGTTTTATAGATAAGCTAACCCCTGCCTTTTCAAGTATAGGGTCAGCAATATTTTGTATTGGTGTTTCCGCTGTTGTTAGACGAATATCTATCGGGCAACCACGTGTATAACATGCGAGTACTCAAAAAATACGGTGCGATCAGAATAAACCCAGCGAGTAATTGGTGGTGTACCAACAGCAGGGAAGCGAGTATTAGGTTCACCTAATTCATTAAGAACTTTCGACATGTCCATGCCTCTTATTGGGAAATCAATAATCACAATATGAGCTTTATCAGGTGTTTCTTTCATCTGAATAACATCACCTGTCTGCTCGATATTGGTTGTTGTCATTTCAGTATTCATTTCTTCAGAAACGGTATCCTGCATCATTGTTTCTGGTGCAGGAATATTAGAACTGGATTCTTCTGGAATAGGTGCCATATCAAGAGGTGAATCGTCTTCAGCAGGTCTGCCAGCAAGGGACTGTAAGGATATAAATAATAAACTGATAATGCTTAAAGAGAGCAGCTTTTTCATGATTCGTTCCATCATATGATTAATCTGTTTGTATTGTATATTGAATCATAAATTAAAGCAGTTTTTGTAGGAAATAATAATTTTGAGGAAACATGCTATAGTTTTATAATAATAAATATGATTAATGATAAATTTTGGCTTAAATAGGTTAGCGTGATGAAAAAAATACAATTGATTCATCGGAGTAGTTTTGTCTTATTACAGCTGCTTTTTGCTTCATTGGTTCATGCCGCTCTGCCTGCAGATGTACTTGAATCAGCTGAAAAGGGCAAGGCGAGTTCTCAGTATTCTATCGCTAGATCATATGAGTTAGGCAATCGCGTAAAAAGTGATAACGCAAAAGCGATTGAATGGTATACAAAAGCGGCAGATCAGGGGCATGTTGATGCAGCTTATCGATTGGGATTAATATATTATAAAGGTGTTGGTGGTTTTCAAATTAATTTGAAAAAAGCCTTTCGTTATATTTCTCAAGCGGCGAATAAAAATCATAAAAACTCTCAAGCAAATCTAGCCAAAATGTATGAAAATGGTGACGGTGTTAAAAGAAATGAGGAGTTGTCCGATTATTGGTATGAGCAGGCTTTCACAGCAAAAATTCAGCCTTTTTCTGAGTATATAAAAGAGCAATCTCGTTCATCAGATACGGCACCTACTAAGTCTAAAAAAGCAGTCGCTGTTGTCAGAAAAAAATGGAAACCAAACCCTCCCGTACCCTCGAATAAAACTAGACTCAAATTTCCTAAATCAATTACTAGTTTAAAATGGTTTGAAAAATCTAAGCCATCTGCTTACTTAAGTTCTCCAAAGGTAGAATGTAAAACTAAAGGAAAAAAACTGGTATGTTCATCATCGAAGTTAAGAGGGTTGCATGCAACAGGTATCTATAAATATAAATTAAGATCAATCATTACTGCTAAACGTAATTCAAAAGACATAGAAATCACATATAGAAAGTTATATACATCTGTACCAGAAGAGAGTGAGGGTGGATACGATGATGAAGATGAAGATGAGAATGTAAAGACAAATCAATTAGTGGTTGGCTGGGAACAAAAATCACATTCAATATCATGTCGCTTTGAGAATGCTAAATCTATTCTTTGTCGCCCAGTCGGTGAGGATGCTTTTTATATTAAAGCCAGATAGTGGTTTTTAATCAAACTGGCGTATAACACCAGAAACGATACCTAATACGTGTACTTCATCATGCTTGAAGTGCATAGGTTTCATGCTTGGGTTAGCAGGCTGTAAACGAATTCCATCTTCTTCGATATAAAATTTCTTAAGGGTGACCTGGTCGCCATGAATTAAGGCAACGACTGATTGTCCATTTTCAGCTGTTTCTGTTTTATTGACTATGATGACATCACCGTCCTGGATATTGTCATCAATCATCGACTCACCTTTCACTTGTAACGCATAGGTATTTTTACGAACCATATTGGCGGGAACACGTACTTTTTCTTGCTGAACAATACGTTCAATAGGCGAACCGGCTGTGATATTACCTAATAGCGGAATTTCTACCATCTCTTCAACATCAGCTTCCAGTTCTTCCAGTGCAGGAGTCCAAACAGGGCGAGTGTTTTTAAAGAGTGAGTAAACATTGTTCATGGCAATATCCAGTTATTATTATCTTATAGCTAGTTTTTACCATACTACATTAGTAATATCAAATAAGTCGTTGATATTAATCTAATAATAGCTTGTTGTTAGTTAGGTGGATTTTCGTTTCACCTAATAAAAACCGCTTAATATCATCGCCTACCAGTAACTTTCTCCATCCCTTATACAAATTACTGTCGGTATCGCCACACACTAATTTAACCAAATCCTTTTTACTGCAGATAAAAGCAGGACTGATATTATTTTCAGAAGCCTTTAATTGAACGATGGCTGAGAGAATATCAACAATAGCCGACTGCTGTGTGGAGGGCTTTTTAGCGCGAGTAAAGTGCGGCCATTCTGATTCTGGTTTGTTCTCACCGACTTCAATACAATTTAGTATTTGTTTTAAATCGTGCTCTTGCAAACGCTGGTTAATTTGGCGTATTGCACGTAGTTCGGTAATATTGGTTGGGTGCTGGTTAGCGATATCAACAATCACGTCATCAGACATTGCCCGTTTGCGAGGAATATTTCTCTTAATCGCCTGTGTCTCTCTCCAGTCAGCCAGTTCTTGAACAATGGATAATCTTTTACCGGATAAACGATTGGCTGATTTTATCTTCTTCCACATAGAGCGTTGATCAACTTGATAACAAGCAATGCTTGTTAGTTGCTCAAAATCATCAGCTAACCAATCGGTTCGATTTAAGTCAGCCAGTTTTTGTTGCATGATTGGGTAGATTTTTGCCAAATAAATAACATCACTGGCGGCATACGATAATTGTTTTTGATTGAGAGGTCGTTTCGTCCAGTCAGTGCGTGTTTGTGATTTATCAACATCAACATCTAACAGGTTTTTAACTAAATTCGCATAGCCAATTTGTTCACCGTACCCCAGTAACGATGCAGCGACTTGTGTATCAAAAATAGGTTTTGGTAAATCACCTTGTAGATTATAAAAAATTTCATAATCTTGTCGTGCAGAGTGCAACACTTTAACGACATCAGGGTTGTTGACCAATTCGAAAAATGGAGTGAGATCGCTGAGTGTTATAGGATCGATAATATACGTTGAAGATCCATTACCAATTTGAATAAGTGCTAATTTCGAATAGTAAGTCGTTTCACGTAGAAATTCGGTATCCAGCGCGAGAAAAGGACTGTCAGCAAGCGCTGTGCAACATTGTTCTAATTCATCGGCGGTAGTGACCATTATGTAAGTCATGTTTTGGGTCCTAGTAATTCGATTTGGTAACCATCGGGGTCTTCAACGAAAGCAATGATAGTTGATCCTGCATTCATTGCCCCAGCTTCTCTGATAATTTTGCCACCTTGTTGGCGGATGCTTTCTGTGGCTTTATAAACATCATCAACTTCAATGGCTAAATGGCCAAAGCCGTTTCCAATGTCGTAATGATCGGTATCCCAGTTATGGGTTAATTCAATAGCCGTGTTTTCAGATTCATCACCGTAACCAATAAAAGCCAGTGTGAATTTACCATCCGGGTAATCCTTTTTACGTAATAACGTCATGCCAAAAATTTCTGTATAAAAGGCGATGGATTTTTCGAGATTACCGACACGTAACATGGTGTGTAAAAAGCGCATTTTATTTTCCTTGTTGAGAGTCTATTGACGTGTGTTGACGGTGCCATTCATAAAGGCAGATAGCAAGCGCATGACTGACATTCATTGAGCCATTATCGCCGTACATTGGAATTTTTACAGCAGCATGGCATTTATTTAAAATACTTTCAGGAATACCGTGGCGCTCAGAACCAATGACAAAACTACAGGGTGTTGGTAGTTTTGTATCAAAAACATTACTTGCTGTTGTGGTTAATTCAAGTGCCGTTAATGTCGGTAATTGCTGATAATCAGAACGAAATTTTTCGTGGCTCCAATATTCTGTTGCTATTTTCAGGCAAGTATTACGTGACGTGCGTTTTACTATTTTATTATGTTGAAATGTAGTTTTCTCATCTTGAATGAAAATGATCTTTTCAACAGCTGTCGCATCTGCAAGTCGATAAATCGCGCCGACATTGGCAGGGGTTTGTAAGTCAATGGCAATAATAATGGGGGCGTCAGGTTTATTTTTTTCTTGTTGCTGCTTGTAAAGCATTTGGCTAGCGACGGGCGACCCTGCTTTATTTTCTGTCATTGTTTATTTAGCTTCAATAACGCGGTGTTTTGCTTGTATGAATTCTTTGTGTGGTATATGCAGTAAGTCGGCTACTTTTCGTAGATAGTGTTCTTCGTATTTGTCGAGCTCATCATCGGCATAAGCGATGTGCCAGAGATTTTCTATGATTGTGATCTTCTTACTATTGTCATACTCTTTGTTGATTAATTTAGCAAAGCGATAGTAGTCGATTGCATTTTGGCTTTCTTCTTCTGCTAATGTAAATAAAGTTTCTGTCTCTTCTTCACTTAAATTAAAGTCTTTTTTTATTAAGGCTTTAACCATGTTGTGTTCAGCTTGTTCTATTTTATGATCCATGCGAATCATTTCAACCAATAAAGAAGCACTGGCTAGTTTGAGCTGGTGAACTTCATCAATAGGCTCATTTTTATTGTTGAATTGATCGAAGAAATCAAGAATACTTTTTATCATGTTTTTATCGCTGCCGTATTATCAGAAACAGTTTCTGTTCGTGGAAACATAACCAGGTGGTCAATATCCATTTTGATACCAATCTTCTCATGTAAAGAATGGTCGTGGTGACTGCCTGCAATGCATAAAATACTGCGGCCGGTTTCTAACTTTAGTGTATAAAGAAAATCGGAGCCGCGGAAAAGTCGTTCAGTAATCTCTAATTGAATATCGCTGTCATCATCATGAATAATATCGTCAGGACGAATCAATAAGTCCAGTTTGCAACCTACTTTACACTGCTCGGGTACATCGCCTTGAATGATGCCTAAATCGGTATTGATTTTTTGATCACCAATGTATTCACCAGGAATAAAAACACCCTGACCAATAAAGTTAGCAACGAAACGAGTTGCAGGTGTGTGGTACAAATTATAAGGAGTGTCATATTGTACTAACGTGCCCTGATAAATTAGGCCAACCGTATCGGCCATTGCAAAGGCTTCATTTTGATCGTGAGTAACAAGGATAGCGGTAATGTTCAGTTGTTTTAAAATATCTCGGACTTCACGAGCTAATTGTTGCCTAAGCTCAACATCTAAACTTGAGAATGGCTCATCTAATAATAGAATATCTGGTTTAGGTGCGAGTGCTCTTGCTAATGCGATACGTTGTTGCTGGCCGCCTGATAATTGATGCGGGTATTTAGTATTACTACCACTCAGTCCGACTAATTCCAGTAGTTCATTACAACGTTCTAGTTGTTCGCTATCGGACATTTTTTTACTAAGACCAAAGCGAATATTCGCTTCGATATTGAGATGAGGGAATAATGCAAAGTCCTGAAACACCATGCCGATATTTCGGTTTTCTGGCGCCAGTACCTTGTTGGCTGTGCTAACAACTTGATTGCGAATTTTGATGTCGCCTTGCGAGGGTTTTTCAAAACCGGCAATGGTTCTTAGTAGGGTTGTTTTACCACAACCACTGGGTCCTAAGAGACAAGTGATTTGACCTTCTTTCAGCTCTAAATCAATATTCTGCACGATGGTTTGTTGACCATAGGCAACTGAAATATTTTTAAGTGTTAGTAAGCTGCTCATGTTTTTTGTTTATTGATTGATTGGCTGAGTAATATGACCGGTATTATACCGACAATCACGATGCAAAGCGCAGCGGTTGAGGCATCGGCAAGTCGTTCGTCTGATGCCAGTTCATAAGCCCTAACGGCAAGAGTATTAAAATTGAAGGGACGCAGAATTAATGTAGCAGGCAATTCTTTTAGCACATCAACAAAAACCAATAAAATAGCCGTTAATAAACTGCGGCGCATCAGTGGCATGTGAATTTGAAAGAGAACCTGTCTGGGTTTGAGTCCTAAAGAGCGTGCGGCATCATCCATTGAATGTTTGATTTTACCCAGAGCCGCTTCAACCGTGCCGACAGAGACGGCAAGAAATCGAACCATATAAGCAAACATTAAAGCGAACAGTGTACCGCTGAGTAATAGCCCACTAGAAACATCAAATTGCGCGCGTAGCCAGCCATCTAAGGTGTTATCAATCCATGCTAGTGGCAGCATGACGCCAATAGCAATAACAGTCGCTGGGATGGCGTAACCCATACTGGCGATTCTAACGGCTATATGGATGATTTTGGTATTTTTAAGGCGTTGTCCATAAGCCAGTAGTAAAGCGAGTAACAAGGCCAGAATAGCGGCACTGGCGGCTAATGAGAGGCTATGCCAGATTAAAGTGATGAAATCACTGTCTACCATATCGGCATAGGTTTCTATTGCCCATTGAGACAGCTGTATGAAGGGTAAAATAAAGCCCCATAAAACAGGCATTAAACAAACGAATGTCGCGAGCCAGGCTTTTTTTGGTGATAGTTCTAAATGTGAGTGTCTTTTTTCTCGGTTAGAGCCGTGAAAATAACGTGCTTGTTTTCTGGATATACGCTCTAAGGTGATTAATACCAATACAAATATCAATAGCATGGTAGATAGCTGGGCAGCCGCAGCGCTGTCATTAAGACCGAACCAGGTACGAAAAATACCGGTCGTGAAGGTTGAAATGCCAAAGTATTGAACGGTGCCGTAGTCAGCCAGTGTTTCCATTAATACTAATGACAAACCGGTAATGATGGCGGGCCTTGCCATGGGCAAAGCGATTTTAAAAAAACTTTTCCACGGGCCTGCACCTAAACTTCTGCCGGCTTCCAGTGCAACGATAGATTGTTCAAGAAAAGCGGCTCTCGCTAATAAATAAACGTAAGGATAAAGTACCAGTGACAGCATCGATGTGGCGCCCCACATAGAACGAATCTCAGGGAACCAGTAGTCGCCATAAGACCAGTCAAACCATTCACGCAGGTTGCTTTGAATGGGGCCTGCAAAGTCCATCATACCGGTATAAGTGTAGGCGATGATATAAGCAGGTAAGGCCATTGGTAATAGTAATAACCATTGGAACACTTTGCGACCAGGAAAGTTATAGACGCTGGTTAACCAGGCGCAAGAGATGCCCATCGTTAACGTGCCAAAACTCACACCGATAATTAATAACAGTGAATTGATGACGTAGTCGGATAAAACCGTTTCCGTTAAATGTCGCCAAACATCACCTGCCGGTTGAAAGACATAACTGAAAACAGTGAGCACAGGAACAGCACAAATTAATGCAACCAATAAAACAATAAAGTGCCATCGATCGAGATAGGCACTTATCGTAAAAGATTTTTTGGTTGTGGAAAACAGTATTTCTTGGTCAGACATTTTTTATTTTAATGCCTTTGCGAATAATATTCTAAACATTATTTCCAACCAGCACGGTCCATTAATTTAACGGCGTCCGGGTTGTTTTTACCTAAAACAGACAGGTTAATTGCATCCGATTTAAATTTTCCCCAGCTTTGTAATAAAGGACTGGCTTCAACATCTTTTCTGATAGGGTACTCATGGTTATTTTCGGCATACCATTTCTGAGATTCTTTATTAGCTAAAAACTCTAATAAGAGAATGGCATTTTCTTTGTGTGCGGCATACTTTGTGATACCTGCGCCACTAATATTGACATGTGTTCCACGGCCCGCCTGATTAGGCCATAAAATAGCCATTTTAGAAGCGGCCTTTTTATCTTTTGCTTTTTTACCAGCCATCATCGCTGCAAAATAATAAGTATTCGCAACGGCGATATTGCACTGACCAGATGCAGCAGCGCGAATTTGATCACGGTCACCACCGCGAGGTGGTCTGGCCATATTTTTAACCAAACCAGTCGCCCACTTTTCAGTGGCAGCAATACCGTTAGCTTCAATCATAGAAGCTACTAGAGACTGGTTATAAATATTGTTAGATGAACGAATACAAATTTGTCGTTTAAATTCTGGTTTAGTTAAATCGCCATAACTGGATAAGTTATCAGGGTTAACTTTTCCTTTTACATAAAAAATAGGACGGGCACGAACTGATAAACCGTACCAGTAACCTTGAGGCTCTCTATAAATAGAAGGGATAACTTGATCAAGTGTTTTAGATTGAATGGCTTGCAGAACATTGGCTTGATGAGCACGGTGTAATCGGCCAGCATCGGTAGTAATTAAGATATCAGCAGGGGTGTTTCTGCCTTCGCTTTCCAGCCGCTTAAGTAAGGCATCGGCTTTACCTGTTACTAGGTTTACAGTGATGCCTGTTTGTTGGGTAAAACGTTTTAATAACGGCTTTATAAGGGCTTCTTTACGGGCAGAATAAACATTAACTTCCGTTGCTGCATTAACCAGGCTAGCGTAACTAGTAAGGGAGAGAATAGTGATGAGAACTGTTCGAAATAATGAAGATACCACGGTAAATAGTCCTTATGGTTTGAGAGGCTGGAGACTATAACTAAATGATAATCAAAATGCAAATGAGATACATTATCATTTAGAATAAGTCGATAATTTATTATAATAGACAGCGGCTGTCATAGTTTGTGAAATATTGATAAGATCCTCTTTTTTTGATGTAAATCAAGTGTTTATATCGTCATTAACTACTCTTTAGGTATGTTTATATGGGGGTTATTGATAACATTTTCATCAAATTTGAATTATTTCTTAATTTCGCACTCGTATTAGATAAGAAAAGTTAAAGTAATAAGGGAAACACAGTGTCTTACAAAATGAAGTTAATACAAATTGTATTTTTGAGCCTATTCACTACGATGGCTTTTGCAGCAGTCCCCGACGTAACGGTTAGAGATGTTGATGGTAAAACGCATAATGTGAATGAATACATCGGAAAAGGTAAATGGACGGTTGTTATTTTTTGGGCCTATAACTGCCATATTTGTAATGCAGAAATGCCACAAATGACTTTCTTTCAAGATGACCATGCCGATAAAGATGCGACTGTGTTAGGGATATCAATGGATGGCTTTGAACAGGTTGAAAAGTCACGAGAGTTTATCAATATACATGAATTGAATTTTCCTAATTTCTTAATCAAATTAGAACAATCTGAATTTGCGAAGTTTGGTGGTGGTCGTTTTCAGGGTACACCGACTTTTTATCTATATAACCCAGCTGGTGAGTTATTAGCGACGAATATAGGGATAACAACGCCAGAAGAAATTGAAAAGTTTATTAAAGACAATTCATAAGGGGTATTAGGCGCATAGCAAAAAAATATTGCTATGCTGCGAGTGTGAACTCAACTATTTTATTGTGTCGAATACTGAGCCCAATGCATGATCGAATACTGAATGATGCATGATGATTTGTGCATCACCATTTTTCAATTCTTCTGCAAAAGTTTCTGCATCTTTTTCAACAATGCGTTCACCATTATGATCAACGAATACTAGTAATGCTTCTTCCATAATAATGACTGATAGTTTTAGTCTACGGATATGCTTGTTGTCGAGAGTAATCTGGAACCACACACCAGGGCGAACATCACTTGGTAACAGTTGAAGTTTTGCACGTAGGTCAACAGGCTCATCTTCAGCAAGAGTTTGTTGGTTTTGGAGTTGCTCTTCAGTATATTCTTTTTCTACATCTTCGATAGGTGTATCCATAACTGGCATTGTTGACAGTTCTGGAGCAGCCAGTGCTTCATCGAATTCTTCAGTATCTAGTAAATGAGCATAAGTTTCCCGAAGGCTTTGCATGGCTTCTTCAAGATGTTCTTTAGCCCGTTTAGATTTCTTTAAACGTTTCTCAACGCGTGAGGCAATCTCTTCGTGATTGTCTTGAAGGTATTTATAATCATGTGCATTAGCAGGCTGTTGTACACTTTCTATTAATTCATTCAGTGTTGTGACAAGTGATATCCAGCCATCATTTTGTTTGCCTTTCTTGATATAGTGATTAAACATTAGCGTAGGCCAAAGTTTTAATATTAACTTATGAACAAGTGATGGCAGTTTTTTCTCAAGAGTGCATTTACGTAATTCCCAGAGCACAATTTTTCTAGCGTGTTCTTTTTGAACCTGTTCCTGAGCATGTTGTTCTTTTTCTTCAGCCTCTGTTTCCTGACGACTGATAATGGCTTTAATTTTATCAAGAGCAACAACGAATGCGTCGATATCATCATTGTAGTCAGCCAATAAAGTCTTAATAGTCTCTTGTAGTTCTTTGTACAGAGGATCTGAGTGCTCAGTTACACCTACGCCAAGTTCAGCAATTTTATCGAGTAATTCGCGAGCAGGATGGTCATCATTGATGAAAAACTCCTGGTCTAGCATCGAGGCCTTAATAACAGGAATTTGTAGTGTTAATAATAATGCTTTGACTGTGTCAGATATGCTTTCATCATCAATGATGGCATCGAAAATCAGTTTAATGAAGTCAATTGTCTTTTCGATAACTTGATTGATCTGTTTCGTTATCGTGCCACCTTGTTCGCTGGCAATAGTAGAAAGCAAGGCTTGTTTTATTGACGCAGCGTCTATTCTCTCAATAACAGGATGTGTTTCCTGAATTTGAGTGTGAGTGACGTTTTGCATTTTAGTTAATGCAGTCAGAACATCTTTGTGGCCGTAAAACTGAGGGTTACCTTCTGTTGAACCAGCAGAGGCAGCATCGTTACCAATAAAATCACGAATAATATCGCTGGCTCGGTCTATTGGGTAACCACCAATATTTTTATTGCCGTACTTTTCAAGTAAGGCATTATTGTATTTTTCAGTCTCTGAAATGGGCCTCGATTCGTTGTTACCGCCCGTGCCAGAAGACATTGCTTCTCCAGGCTGATCAGCGTTACCAGCCGCACCCTGATTACTACCCGATGAGCGACGACCACCTGAGCTACCGCCGCCATGTGAGCCGCCAGACTCATTGAGGGTTTCCTCCTCATCCATGTCTTCGTACTCATCCAGATTGCTGCCAGATGAACCAGCGTTTTCATTATGAGGTACTTTACGTCTGATTTTTGGTAAAACGCCCGCGTCAATCAGCAGGGTGTTTAACTTGTCATATAAAACATTTAGATTACTAGCAACTTCGTTATCAAATAGTTTATAGAGAATTAACTTATCAGACGTTGAAATATCTAAAATGGTGATGGTTTGCTGGAACGATTCACAAAAGTGCAAAGGAATTAAGGCGTCTTTTGAAAATATCATTGGAGTTTGTTCGGCTAAAAACTCCAGGCGAATTGATAAATGATTGATGGCTTCACTAAAGTCTTCGTATGCTTTACCAGAAATAGTATTGACTAATACCATTTCATCCATTGTGTCCTGACTAACGAGGCTTAATTCATCGTCATCATCGTCATCTTCTATTGCTGAGTCTAAAGAGGGTGATAAGGCAGTAATGGGTTTAAGATAACTTCTTAACGCATCAGATAATCCCCGGCTAAGGTTTGCTTTATCAGATCGAACACTGTGTAAAAGATCAAAATACTGTTTCTGCTCTTCGTTATTGCTAGCTTCATTAGCTAGCTCAAACAAAGCAGTATCTGCATGATTGAAAAAAGAGGTAAATAGATCTTTTAGATGAAAGTTGAGAGTGTTTTTCAGCTCTGTCACTAGCTCATTATAATTAATGTTAACCGGTTTTTTTGTTTGTCCGCTCATTGCTCTTTACAGTAATCCATTTATTTGTTTTATTTAGAAATTATTGAATTTTATTCAAAACTTCCCAGGTCTAAATCTACAAAAGCAAGTCCAATACCTGCATCGTCTTTATGTACAACAACAGCCGTGTCATGCGGTAATTCAGTGTTTATATCTTGTCCGGGAACTTTTGTGATGTTGACCATTTCACCAAGCGGAGGGAATACTGTATTGGGTAATAGTATGAACAAACCACCTTCACTAATATTTCGGGTAGTGCATCGATGTGTTGTTTCATCAGGGTATACGAGTTCTACCTCCATCGAGACAGTAAAACGTTCGTAACGTCGCTGATTTCGTCCTGTTGGAATTGCCATAATAGAGTTAACTTATTTCCCTAAATCCGTTGTTAAATTATTCATAAATTAATGAAACTTTATATATAACTAAACATTCTAGCTTAAAAATGAAAGTTTTCTAGTGAATATAAGGACTTAATTGCAGTAAAAGAGGTGATATTGAGTGTTTTAATGGTTTTATGATAAATAGATCAAATTTTATTACGAGAGTAAGACAGTTGGCTTATATAAATGCAGCAAGATCTATATGAAGTAGGTTGGGGTCAACAGAGCCTTTAATTGAAATACTTTCCTCGCTATAAAGAAGTTCGAGCAGGTTGAGGTCAATAGGTTGAATGAAGTGTTCTTGTCGTGCGTTATAAATGACTTTTACTTTTGGGTGTAAGGAATCGTGGTTAAAAATTTCATTAACAATAGCAATGCAACCATTACTTAATTTGACTAAGCTGCCAACAGGATAAATGCCGATACATTTGATGAATTGTTTAATTAATAGTGAATCGAACAATTCATTTTCACTTTCTAATAACTGTTTTAGTACATGTGTGGGGGCAGTTGAGTAACTGTATAAAGTTTCGGCTGTCATCGAATCATAAATATCAATGAGCCCTAACACTTGTGAAAGAGGATCAATTTCAGAACCTTGTAATCCACTAGGGTAGCCTGATCCATCAAGTCGTTCATGATGTTGTTGCACTAAAGTGACTATTTGAGGGTGTATACCTGGGTTTGTTGATAGTAACTGCACAGAGTAATCGACATGTTTTTGCACTTCTGCAAATTCTTGCTCATTTAGGTTACCTTTTAAATTTATGAGTTTGTCATCCAGCTTTATTTCACCGATGTCATGTAATAACGCAGCAGTTCCTAAATTTAGGATTGTTTCATGGTCTAGCTTTTGCCATTTACCAAATGACAGCGCGAGTATGCAAGTGTTTATAGCGTGATCGAACAAGTAGTTACTCTTTTGACGTATTTGGCCTAATGCCAACAAAGCATCTTGATTCCGAATGATGGAATCTGTCATTTTTTTAACCGATGTCTTTATTTCGAGGGTGTTTATTTTGCGTCCCATCTTTATATCAGCGAAAGCATTATTAACGGCTTCCATCGTATGACGTTTTAATGATTTAGCTGTTTTAATTTCTTCTTCAAAAGAACGCGATTCTAATTTTGGTAAAGCGGGTGCAGGTATTGGTTGGCGTTTTTTTCTACCATGCGTAATGATGATTTGGTGTTTAAGAGCTTGTAGTGCAGGTTCATCTTCATCTACATCATTGCCTTTGATCGTGTCGATGGTTACTTCCTGAATGCCGGTATCCACTATGTTTTGTAACAGGTGCCTGCTGTTTATGCTGGTTTGAGCTTTTATGCCGGGGAATAGCGATAATTTCAAATTCAGGCCATGTAAGAACATGCCTGTTTTAAGTTGTGAAATAGGGATTTGTTTTAACATTGTCTAAGTGTGAACCATTACCAACTGTGTGAGAAACGCCTGTTTAATAAGCTTTAAGACTCCTTTCTAATATAATAAACAGCATGCACTGCTTGTTTTCTACCTTTAGCATTAATAACAGGACTATATTCATATTTTAGGACAATATTTTTGAACTTGTAGTATCCGACTGTGGATTGATTGTTTAATGGATAAACAGTGTGTTTATCAGATAAAAGGTGGGTGTTAATAGTAGTGACAATTTAGCTAAGCATTTAGCTAGACGTTACCTTATCAATAATAATTTTTAACGCAGACAGGCTTCTTTTGCTCAGGGGTAATTGCTCCATTAATTTAAAATTACGAATATTGAAGAATTTCTGGCCATCTGTTAGAAGTTCTTCAATATGCTGAATGTGTGATTCA
>JAUVDT010000142.1 GCA_030595185.1 Gammaproteobacteria bacterium | reverse complement strand
ATAACATATCAGTACCGGTAATGGCTTCTTTTATACGCTCTCGATCTTCAATTGCAGCATCACGACCCACAGCAGGATTGGCTCCAGCACCTAAACCTTTGGTGATTTCATTACCAATTTGCAATAGTGTATGTGAAGATGAATTTGATAAGGCCTGTGCATCTGTATTAGCACAAATAAAATCAACACCATCTAAATTGCTGTTCGCCATATGCTCAACGGCATTACCACCACCGCCACCAACACCCATGACTTTTATTACTGCACGATCACTTGTTGTATCCATTAATTCAAACATTCTACCTACCCCTTCTTTATTATCAACGAAATATCATAATTAACAATATTTACTAGCTGTCAAAAGTTTCCACGAAACCACTGACTAATTTTAGAAAACACTCCAACTTCTTCATCAAAATCAGTACTACCATGTTGCTGATTCTGGTTACCACATAAAATAAGTCCCACACCTGTTGCATAGAGTGGGTCTTTAACCATATCTGTTAGCCCATCTATTTCCTGAGGCACTCCTATTCTTACCGGCATATGAAATACCTCTTCTGCCAATTCAACAGCACCTTCCATTTTTGCACTACCACCGGTAATGACGACACCAGCCGCACAAAATTCTTCCAGACCACTACGCTGTAATTCATTTTTTATCAAAGTAAATAACTCTTCATAACGTGGCTCAACTACTTCGGCCAAAACCTGTCTCGCTAAACGCCTTGGAGGACGTTCACCAACACTGGGCACTTCTATCATCTCATCCGGATTGGTCAATTGACGCAGAGCACAGGCATATTTAACCTTAATTTCTTCAGCATATTTTGTCGGTGTTCTTAAGGCGACAGCAATATCATTAGTCACCTGATCTCCTGCCACAGGAAATACTTTACTATGACGAATAGCCCCATTCATTAAAACTGCCACATCTGTGGTACCACCACCAATATCAACCAGGCAAACACCTAATTCTTTTTCATCTTCGGTTAATACCGAATTACTTCCAGCCACCTGTTCTAAAATAATATCATCTACTTCCAGGTGACAACGGTGAATACACTTAATCACATTTTGCACAGCACTATCAGAACCGGTGACCATATGCACATCAACTTCCAGGCGAACTCCTGACATACCAACAGGTTCACGAATGCCACCCTGATCATCAATTAGAAACTGTTGCGGAAGTACATGTAATATTTTTTGATCAGTTGATATAACAACCGCTCTGGCTGCATCCATCACTCTATCTAAGTCATCAGCACTCACTTCTTTATCACGAATGGCCACCATTCCATGAGAATTAAAGCTATTAATATGGCTCCCTGCAATACCCACATAAACTGAATGTATTTCACACCCCGCCATGAGTTCTGCCTCTTCAACAGCTCGTTTGATGGAATTAGCAGTAGATTCAATATTAACCACAACCCCTTTTTTCATTCCTCTTGAGGCATGTTTTCCCATTCCTATAATATCAATATCACCCTCAGCGCTGACTTCTGCCACAATAGCAGTCACATTAGAGGTTCCTATATCCAACCCAACAATAAGCTGTTTATCATTTCGCTTAGTCATATGCCCTGCCTATCCCCATTATTCGTTTGCATATTGCTTTCATCATTTGTTACTTTCCATTTAACACTAAAACCATTACTAAAACGTAGATCTGCATAATCCACCTGATCAAAATATTTTGATAATTGATCAGAAAAAACATCAATATATTGATGCAAATTTTGCATCACATTTTCTTTGCCTAATTTGATTACAATGCCATTACTCAAGGTAATCAACCAACTTCTACGTCCATTCATACCACATTGCTGCACTCTACTATTTAGTTTCTTTAAGCTTTTATTAATTTTGACACAGGTTTCTAAAATAATTTTTGCATTCATTTCAGGCCCGCTTAATACAGCCATCCGATTAAACTTTTTTGTCTGTTTATCTGTAAGTTTCGGATAAAAAATAACACCATTCCTACTTAATAATTCAATATCATTCTGGCTATGATCTGGATTCTTTTGCAGCTTATCTATTGAGACCCAACGACTAATAGGTTGATGCTCTTTAATAGAAACCAGTAATTTATCCGGCCAGACCTTTCTTACTCTCACCTCTTCTACCCAGGGTAAACTGAATAATAATTCGGAGCGAAACTTATCAATATCAAGACTAAAAAAACCACCATTAACAGCCTTGCTGGCAATAACTTGCAACTCCTTACTTTTCTGATTCTTTAACTGATTTTCCAGCTTCACTTGTTTAATAGGAAAACTATCCGGCTGATACAACCAATCAACAAAAAACCAACTCGAAACAAGTACCCCCATAAAAACAACAATAAACAATATTTTAGGTAATAAATAAATCATCGTGTTTTCTACTACCTGTTGCTTAACCTTTCTTTTTTCCTTTGTTTTATTGGACATGATGTCTAGTCTATTTATTATCTGCAGTTGCTAAAATCTGCACTATTAATTCTTCAAAGTTCAGACCTGATACTTTAGCCGCCATTGGTACCAGGCTATGACTGGTTAAACCCGGTACTGTATTGATTTCAATCAGCCATGGCAGACCTTGGTCATCACACATAAAATCAACTCTTCCCCAGCCTTTAGCTCCAATACTATTAAATGCTTGCAGCACTAATAACTGATACTGCAGCTGCTTTTCTTCAGTCAGATCACAGGGACAATGGTATTGTGTATCATCATTAATATACTTTGCCTGATAATCATAAAAATCTCTGGATGTTTCTAACTCAATCAAAGGTAAAGCCTGCCCATTTAAAACTGCACAGGTATATTCTTTACCTGTAACCCACTTTTCTACTAAAATCTGCTCATCATATTCTGCAGCAATTTTCAAAGCATCAGATAAAGACGACTTATCAACTGCTTTATTCATACCTATACTGGAACCTTCATGAACAGGTTTAACCATTACCGGAAAGCCTAATTGTTCAGCAAGTTCTGCCACTCTTTTTTCAGAGACATCTATGCTCTCAACCAATTCAAAAGCAGGTGTAGGGAGCTTATTGCCTGCCCATAATAACTTGCTGCGTAATTTATCCATTCCAATGGCAGAAGCTAATACACCACAGCCGGTATACGGAATTCCCTGTGCTTCCAGAACACCCTGTATCACACCATCTTCACCACCACGACCATGTAGTGCTATAAAGGCTATATCAAATTTTTCACTATTAATCTGCTGACAAATATTTTTTTCATTGTCCTGTTTAAAGCTCACGTCCATTGCAAATGCATCAATTCCCTGATTTTGCAAAGCAACTAGTGCTGCATTTCCACTATTTAGTGATACTTCACGTTCAGCTGAATCACCACCCATCATGACTGCCACACGGATACTTTTTAAATGATTTTCCTCTAATATACTCTTTGTGTTG
>JAUVDT010000004.1 GCA_030595185.1 Gammaproteobacteria bacterium | reverse complement strand
GCACCTATGTCCTTGTACAGACGAGCTGAACACCTATAATCAAGAAGTTATATTTTTTTAACGGAGCCGAAAAAATGGATACAAATTTATATTTAGATAAAGTGAAAGACCGCTATGACTTAGTTTCAGACGGTGATCTGTATAGATTGCTTGATATTAATAAATCACGTCTTTCTGGATACAGAAACTACCCACGAACTATGGATGATGAGCTAGCTTTCAAGGTAGAAAAGTTATTAAAACTTCCAGAAGGGTCGATTGTGTACGATATGTATAGCCAACGGTCAAAATGTACGAAGTCAAAAAAATTATTCGCCAACCTATCAAAGCAACTAATTAGCGGCAGCATGGCTGCAGCCCTCGCCCTATCAGCTTTTTCAATATCAACAAATTTAACCGGTACAGACCATATGTCCGTACAGATGCCTGATACTGTATATTATGTTAAATGGTGTATATACAGTTATCAGCTAATTTCTACCATATATTAAAGTATGCACTCTTTGTAAGGTTTAATACCATGAATTGATTTATAGTACGTGCATGGATGCTTCTACAGATAATATTATATGGATTTACTATTTTGTTCCGGTCTTTATCGTCTTCATCTATTGGCGGTTAACTCAAAAGAAACATCATTCAAATGTCAGGCAATTAGAAACTGCTCATGCCGAAGGTTTGTCTGAGCCTGCTTCACTACACCCTGTTATAGATGAAACAAAGTGCCTTGCCTGTAAAGCATGTGTAAGCGCATGCCCAGAAGGCAATGTTCTTGGAATAATCCACAATAAAGCCAAATTGATAAATCCATCTCATTGTATTGGTCATGGTGCCTGTGAAAAAGCATGTCCATTTCATGCAATTACACTAGTATTTGGTACAGCCAAACGAGGCGTGGATATACCTTTTGTTGCCCCTACTTTTGAAACAAATATTAATGGTATATATATCGCTGGTGAATTAGGTGGTATGGGCCTTATTCGAAATGCAATTGAGCAAGGTAAGCAAGCTGTCTCAAATATAAAGAATAGTTTAAGTAAATCCAAAGACCCTGGTTTATTGGATGTGTTTATAGTTGGTGCTGGTCCATCAGGTTTTTCAGCAACATTAGCTGCACAAGATTATAAATTAAAATATAGAACAATCGATCAGGACAGTTTCGGTGGCACGGTGTTTAAGTTTCCCCGTGGGAAAATTGTAATGACCTCGCCTGTTCAATTACCGATTGTAGGAAAGCAGAGATTAAAAGAAACGACTAAGGAGGCTCTTTTGTCTTTTTGGGATCAGGTTGTAAATAAAACGGGTATAAAAATAAATTGTAATGAAATGCTTGAATCAATTGATAAATGTGAGAATGGCTTTCTGATTAAAACGAGTAAAGGTAAATATCAAACACAAAAAGTTTTACTGTGTATAGGTCGACGAGGCACGCCTAGAAAATTAGGTGTACCAGGTGAGGATTTATCTAAGGTCGTATACCAGTTAATCGATCCAGAACAATATAAAGGTAATAAGGTTCTTATTGTCGGTGGTGGTGATAGTGCTTTAGAAGCTGCATTAAGTATTTCAGAAGAGCCAGATACTACAGTTACTTTATCTTATAGAAGTGATGCTTTTTCTCGAGCTAAACCAAAAAATAGGGATAAGATCGATCAAGCCGTGGCAAATGGAAAAATAAACGTGCTCTACTCTTCAAATGTACAAACAATAACAAATGATAATGTCACTATTTCTGTAAATGACAATTCAATTGATTTAGATAATGATGCTGTAATTATAAGTGCTGGTGGTATTTTACCAACTGGCTTTTTAAAAAGCTTAGGCATAGAAGTTGAAACTAAACATGGAGAATCGTAGAATTAACAAATACTTTTATATCCCTTTCTTATTGCATATAACGTGCTTATGCACCCTGCCTTCTCTTTCTGAATCTAAACAATTAACAATTAAAACCATTGAGAAAGAAATAAGACTTAAAAACTTTAATAAGGCGGAAAAGTATTTAAATAAACTGTCTAAGTCTGGTAATACTGAAGCTCAATATATGCTTGCTGTGTTGTATAGAAACGGCCACGTTATTAAAAAAAATCTTCCCAGGGCTTATCTGTTGTTTCTTAAGTCAGCTAGAAAGAACCATCTAAAATCACAATATGAATTGGGTCTAATGTACTATGATGGTTTTGGTGATAAAAAGGATATCACTAAGGCTATATACTGGTTAAGAAAGTCTTCTAATAATCAGCATAAACAGGCATCAATTAAGTTAAAGTCGATTTTATCTAATAAAAAGATTAATAAAACAATCAGTTTTAACTACTTAAAGCGTCTTATTAAAAAAATAGATCTTTATGGCTTAAAGAATTTGTCTAATAAATCCGTTCTTCTAAAAACTGATAAGGATCGCAATACCTTGTTGCATATTGCTGTAATTGATAATAACAAGGAGATAGTAGATTACCTTATTCGTTCAAAAGTAAACATTAATTCTATTAATAATAATAAGGATACTGCACTTAGTCTATATTTGAAAAACAATAAAAAACCTGTTTTTCAAGGCTTAATAAATAAGCGTAATATTAATAAAAAAAATAAACGTGGTGTTACCCCGTTAATTCAAGCAACTAAATTTTCTAGCCTTTCAAATGTGAAGTTGTTAGTAAAATCAGGAGCTCGAATTAATAGTCTTGATAAATATAAGAATAATGCACTTGATTATGCAGTTAAGTTGCAGCGTAAAAAAATTGCTCGTTACCTCATTTCTCATGGTGCTGTTGCTGCATCGACTAGAAATACACCTCGAAAGACTGGTATTGTATTATCGAATAAGAAAGGTATATATAAAAAATGGAGTGATCTTATGGTTGCTGCATGGAAAGGCGATATTAAATTATGTAAACAGTTACTGAAGAAAAAATCGCCTATCAATAAAAAAGACCCTCAAGGTTATACAGCTCTAATGCGATCTGTTCTGGGTGGTCATCTTGATGTCACTAAATTATTGCTTGCATCTGGGGCAAAGGTAAACCTAAAGACAAAAAATGGTGAAACGGCTTTAATGTTGGCAGTAAAGGACGATTCATCTGATATTGCTCAATTGTTAATAAAGAATAAAGCATTTATAAATGCTAAAGCAAATAATGGTGACACGGCATTAATAATGGCTGCAATTTCAGGTAGCGATAATTCTGTACGTATGCTTATTGAAATGGGATCAAAAGTTAACATTAGATCAAAGTCAGGTATGACTGCGTTACATTATTCGATAAAAAACTCATGGGTTAATATATCCAGTATTTTATTATCTAATAAGGCTAAGTTTGATGTTCACAATAATGTAAATACAACACCATTATTATTAGCTGCAGCACTTAATCAGACGGCTGTTATCGATGACATGATAAAACGTGGAGCTGATATTAACATTAAAGATAAAAAAGGTTTTTCTGTACTGGCGTATATTGCTATTAATGGGGATGAGAAATCAGTAGCTTCTTTATTAGGCCGCGGGGCAAAAACTCAAAGTGTGAGTAATTCAGGAAACAGTCCTTTAATGCTTGCGATTAGTAAGGGAAAGAAAAGAAATTCTTTAATATTAATAGAGCATACTGTTGATTTGAATCTTAAAAATAATCATGGAAATACGGCTTTAATTCTCGCCGTTATAGATAATCAACATGAAGTTGTTGAGGCGTTATTAAATAAACAAATAAAAGTTAATATCAGAAATAAAAATAAAAAGAATGCTTTGGATTTAGCTAAAATTAATAATGAAAGTAAAATAATTAAAATGATAAGTAATTACAAAAGAGATAACGAGAGTCTTTTTGATCTTGTGTTTTAATACCTAGAATAGATATATATAGCCAATATGTATAATGTTATCTGTTATGTCTTGTGGCGAGTTGTCTGGAAAGATAGTGAATTTATCCACCCTGCTCAAGTTTAACTGGAATCTAACAGATTTAGTATGCCTATAGTCCATTCGTACTAATAGTGTTTTTTTAGTTACATCTCTACCATCATCATAATCACGTATGTCGTATCGAAAGCTTGGTCCAATGCGCCATTTTTTATTGAATCTATAACGGGCGGTTAGATCTAAAATTGTTGCATTTGAAGTAGATAATTGGCTGGTTCGTAATCGAACAAGGTAGTTGTCGTAGTCCATTAACCATTTTTTTGCTAAAAAGCTGAAGGCATAACTGTATTCATTACCTGTATCGCTCGTTGCTGCTACCCCGCCTGAAGATACTGTCCCTGTTAGTGACGATATACTGTAATCTATTTGATATTTAATCTTATCGGTATGCTGAATTGTGTATTTTATTGTTGATGACTTGCTGATTGCGGTTCTATCAGATGATAATTGTTCAATTTCATCCTCTTCTAAAGTTTCTAGTAAATCACTTAAAGAAGATACACCTATCTGTCCACGTAGTGCATTGGTTGTAGATAAAAATGGGCTGCGTCTATGATTTATATAAATATTTAATGAATGTTTATTTGGAAACTTCCAGTTCATTATTGAAATGAAATAATTGGTTTTTTCAAACTGAAATGAGTAATCATAAAGAGCAATAAATGATTGTTTTTTAGTTATGTAGCGGAATTCGGCACCAATTTCATATCGGTCTTGCAGTCCATCTGATATTTGCTCAAATAAATAAAAACTATAATCTAAGTGTTTGTTTTTTGATTGTATATTAACTCCAATACTATTGAAGTACTTGTCTGACTGGCTATCAACTGTCGGGTGTATTTCAACTGGATAGCCTGTTATAAAGTTAAATTTTGTTGATGTATTAAGGCGGAAGCCAAGATCAAAGCCATCAAAACGCCCTGAAACACCACCGTTTGAACCTCGTTGACGTCCTGATCTGGATGAATATGTTTTGCTGGGTGATAAAGTATCGACATAAAGTGAGGTCACACGATTATCATTGGTTTCACTATCAATAAGATCAAAGCCGTGAATAGCATTAAACTGTGTTTTAACTTTATAGTCACTACCAACCAGTCTTCCTGAAATAGAAAGATTCGTAGTCAGTTGTTCGGCAGATACTATAGTACTGCTACTCGTTGTGATATCTATTTCATCCTTATCATAAAACTGAAATAAAACTCCAAATGTTCTCCAGCTAGCATCCCTATTCTTGTTTGTTTTTTTCTTTGTAAGGGATCTTTTTGATTTGTTTCTTGCGGTTAACAATGCAGTTAAACGTTGTTGTACACGTGAAGCAGATTCTTTATAAAGGCCATATAGAATGAGATATTTTCTATATTGTGCCACTGCATGGGCTAACTGATGATTCCTTTCTCTAGATAAACCAAGTAGCTCTAGTGCTTTTTGTTTATGCTTTCCGGTACCTGATTGAAAAATCTTTCTGAATATAGGTATTGCTGATTTATATTTTTTATCTATAAAGAATTTTTTTCCTTTCTTTATAAGTTTTATCTGTTGAGTATTTGAAAGCCTCTTAGATTTTCTTTTAAAACCTATTTTTTTTGAAGATGACTTTTTCTTAAGCCAGGATACCAGGTGCTTTTTATCATTATTATTAAGCTTGTCTATCCAGGCCTTAGGGTATCGCTTTGAGATTTGACCAATAATTCTATTGGCGGATATTCGAGATTTAAAATACCCCATGCGTGTTCTATACCATTTTTTTCCTTTTATAGTAGTACGGGTTTGATAGGTTTTATATTTAAGTTTAAACTTTTTTGGAATGATTACCTGTTTTTTCAAAAATGAAGAAGAGACATTAATGACATAGAGATAGTCATTAATATTGTCTTCGGCATAAGCTATTTTATTTAAACAAAATAGTATTAGAACAATCGATAAATATACTTTTCTCCCTAAAAGCATAATGCAACCTATTATAGTTCCCAGTCGCTATGAAAAATTTGATGTTCCGGTGTGTCTTTGTGACACAACCCAGAACAATCTAAATTATCTGTAACAGGAGCACCTTCGTGTTTATCCGGTTCGTAATCATTAATATGACACGCGCCGCAGTCAGGATAGTAGGCGCTTGCAACCCATCCTAGAGTTTCAGTTTTCTCTCTATGGCATGAGAAACAGGTTAAAGGAACACCGTGACTGCCTGGGTAATTTGCACTTTCATGTGAATAATCTCTAATTTGAGTCCATCCACTTTCGTAGTGACAGCTATCACATTGCCTATCAGTAATGAAATGCCCAGTACCCTTACCAGTAGCAATTATTCCATTATGACAAGTGTCGCAGGTATCAGTGACATTGTTGTGATCAAATAATGCAGGAGTCCAACTAAGGGTGTTTAAATGGCAAATTTCACATTCATTGTTACTGGGTACATGATTTAGATTTTTACCAGTAGAAATAGTTCCGTTGTGGCAACTGATGCAATTTGTATCAATTCCATCGTGTCTAAATAATGCAGGTATCCAGCCATTGGTGGTGTGGCAGTCTTCACAAATATTGCTACTGGTGACGTGATTTAAATTTTTGCCAATTGCAGTGGTTCCATCATGGCATGTGATGCAAGTATCGGTTATACCAAAGTGGTCAAATCGAGCAGGTATCCAGGCAACTTGAATGTGGCAATCATCACAGGTATCAGAACTTTCAATATGATCGATTGGTTTTCCTGTGTACTGTAATCCATCATGACATGTGATGCAGGGTTGAATAATTTCTGCATGGTCCATGCGTACAACTGTCCAGGAATTATCTGTGTGACAGTCATCGCATGCAGCTCTAGTTGGGACATGTGTTAATGGTTTTAATGAACCACCTATTTGAGAGAAGCTTTCATGGCAACCTTCACAGGTATCGGGAAGGCCTTTAAAAATGCCACGTAAATGACATGATTCACACGGTAAAAAGTTGTGCTGACCAGTTAATTGAAACCCAGTAGTACTATGATCGAAATTCGTCTCTGCCTGTGAATTGCCAATACTCATCAGAACAATAAAAAACAAGTGAAACATAATGTTCTTTTCCATTTAATATTCCTCCTTGATACTAAATATCAGACATCTCGATCTGACTAAATGTATCTGTGTTATGACAACGTTCACAGCGCTGCCCAAATTGGTTATTATGAACGTCATCATCTATATGGCATACACCACATGTCTGGCCGGTCGTTATATTGTCTTCTACGGGGTGTTCATGGCATTGATGGCAATGTATTTTATTGTGTGAACCATCTAAAATAAAAGATGTCTCTTTATCGTGGTTAAACTTCCAAACTTTCCAGTCATTTGGGTTGTGACAACGCTTGCAATCAGTCCCGAGTTTTCTTTTGTGTGAATCGTCTTTTTTATGACAGTCTATGCAAGTATTTTTATTCGTTTTGTATTCTTTGTTTTGATGACAATCATTACATGCAGTAATCGCATGCAGACCCAGTAATGGGAAATTGGTTAAGTCATGATCAAATCTAATATCATTATGCCAGTTCTTAGGTATATGACATTCACCACAGTCCGTATTTTTTTTGCTTTTATGTACATCGTCTAATTTATGGCATGTCATGCATTTAGTAGGAGTTTTTGATTTATACAGTTTAAATATGTGGCAATCAGTGCATTTTGTATTTTTATGTTTTCCATTCAATCTATATTTAGTGTCTTTATTGTGGTCGAAAAGTATCTGTTTCCATTTTTTTGTATTGTGACAATTCTGACATTTACCACCGAAATTATTGTCATGTTTGTCATCATCATTATGGCAGCTGACACATGTTTTCTTTATTTTTACTTTATAAGGGTTTTTAGGGTGACAAGCGACGCATGTCTGCTTTTTATGACGGCCAGTTAATTTAAAGTCTGTATCTTTGTTATGGTCGAATTTAAGTTTTTTCCAGCTTCTACTGTTATGGCATTTACTGCATTTTTTCCCGTTTGAGCCTTTATGAACATCATCAATAGCATGGCAGCTATTACATTTAATTGGAGTATCGGAATATTTGTTATTTATGTGACAGCTATTACAATTTATTTTTGCATGTTTACCTATTAATGCGAAATCAGTCTTGTCATGGTCAAAAGTAATATCGGACCAACTTTTTTCATTGTGGCAACTATTACATTTTTTACCCAATTTACCCTTGTGGACATCATTGTCTTTATGGCAGCTATTGCACTGGTGACTTGCTTCCGAATATTTCTTTTCTTTTAAGTGACATGAAGAACATTCAACGGTGTTGTGTGAATGCTTTAGTTCAAAGTCGGTAAATTGGTGCTGAAATGTTCTTTTGTCCAGTTTTACAATATCCGCATCCCTGCCTTTATGTTCAATATGACATGCATTGCATTCAGTATTACTAATGACGGGGTATTTTCCATGATAGCCAGTGTTTTTTTCAATATCTTTTCTTATATCTTTATGGCAAGAAAGGCATAAAGAGTCTTGATCATCTTTATCAAAAATATTGTGACATTCATTACACTTCTGTTCAAATTTAGCATGACCCTTAATTACTGGGCCAGGCATAATCAACGATTCAAATGAATCAGCACAGCTTAGTGATGGAAAAATAGAAATAAGAAATAACAAAATAAGAATGAAGTTATTTCTTTTCATTGGTCTAGTAGATATGAACAGCTAATACATGCACGATACCGCTGATTATTAGCATGATAAAGAGCGGTATGTGCAATAAGTGCCAAAGAGAAAATAATCGTTCGTAGACATTAAAGTCTGAAACTCTAGTCATTATTTTAAAGTATTTTTCAATATCATTTATATGGCTGATATCAGTGTTGTCTTTTTTAAATTTTCGTAGGGTTTTTCTTTTTGAAAAAAAACTGTATAAATGTCGGACTGGAATAAGAAATGCTGATACCAATAAATTATAATGACTTAGCATTCTTTTTTCATAAGTAACTAATCTTTTTTCAAATCCTTCGCTATCTGAGAAGTGAGATTTTATTTCTGTAACTATTAATTTCAGTTCATTTAATTCAACCTTTCTACCGTATAAACCATCATGAATTTTTGTATAAAAAACTCGCCCTAATAAACCACTGCCTGAAACGATCAACATTGAGATTAATGCAACGTTGCTATTGGTGGAGCCGAGACTAAAGTTTGAATGATAAAGAATAAGTAATGGGCCGGTTACGCCGAGCATCATATGAATTTGAAACCAATAGCGGATTGGACCCCATGACCTCATGAAACGCGTATGTTTGCGTAATGGGTACAGAAGTAAAATAAGCATCATCGATGCACCAATAATACCAATTTGGTAGCCTATTCCTGATTCAGCTGTAAGAAAACTGTCTTCACGATTGAACCACCCTTTTAGAAGTAGATACGTGAAGAATAGGAAAAAGAAGGTGTCGATGGAAATGAAGCGTTTAATCTTAGTCATATATCCTTATATTACCTTTATAGATTCACTGATCAATACATGATCGACAGAGAAGAAGTTTTCTCTGATGTACTGAGCAGACGAACTTTTACTTAAAAAGGTTCCATTTTTTAAGCAATTAAATCAATTCTTAGTTTACTCTATTTCGTATTGTGAATGTACGCAAAGCCTTGCATTTGTTTCTTAGCTAATTGAAGTATGCCAGCTGGTATCACTTTCATGTAACTATAAAGATCATCTGTAGATTCATCTAAAGCTACAATTGTATTATTACAGATACTAAATACCACTCCGTGTTTGTTTAGTTCATTGTATAAAGCAGCGTATGATGCATAGTCTTCACTAAATGAGTTAGCGGTTAAAATAGCTTTGCCGTAGAGCACTAGTTCTATTTCGTAAGGTATACCTCTTGGTTTTAGATACTTGATGGTATAAACAGCATTAGTGAGTGATTCTTTTAACTGATGCCCCGGATCAGAGACACCGAAGACGATTTTTGCAGGGTTTTGCTTGGTAAAGAATTGTCCATAATTGAGTCCATTAGGGACTTCAATCTCTGGGATATTGGGGAAATCGATAACTTCAAGTTTACCAGGCGACGCAGAAAAAACTGCCGTAGAAAATGACATCAACAGTATTATTAGAGAATATTTCATAGTTCAGGTCCATTAGTGAATGTTAATTATGTCATAAAATATTGAATGAATTTATGATATTAAGTAATGTTTATATAATCGTATATCCTTTAGGCTCACCTATATGTCACATTTAAAGCTTACTATTGGGAAAATTGCAGCATTATCTAATGTTTCAGTTGAAACCATCCGCTATTACCAAAAAATAGGTTTAATAAAAGAGCCAGATAAACCCATAAAAGGCTTCCGTTATTATAATAATGACAATATTAGAGACCTAAAGTTTATTAAAAAAGCCCAACGATTAGGTTTTACTTTAAATGAAATAGCAGACTTATTTGAGATTGGATTAGGACAGTGCTCGGGTGTTAAATTAAAGGCTGAGTTGAAAAGAGATCAAATTCGGTCTCAGATAGCAGAATTACAAGCGTTAGAGCTTACTCTTAGTGAAATGATAGATTCATGTCAGCATACAAGAAAGCCGGAAGGTTGCCCTATTATTGAAAGCTTATCGAAATTGGAGTGAGCTGAATAAAAATAGATGTTGAAAACTAAAACGCCATAACAAGGTTATGGCGTTTTAGTTTAAAGATGAAGGCATTTAAATTATGGAATTTCATCCAGTTCTTTATCTTCTTTAATTTGCTCAAGAAAATCTTGTTTAGTGATATTCATTGCCATTAACGTGCTGCTGGCAATGTAAATAGATGAGTATGTACCCACTAAAACACCGACGATTAATGCAAAAGCAAAACCATGTATGACTTCACCGCCGTAATAGAACAAGGCAGTTAAAACAAGTAAGGTTGTTAATGACGTGATCACTGTACGAGATAAGGTCGAGTTGATTGAAATATTAATAATTTCTTTTGGTGTCTTTTTACGAATACCTTTAAAACTTTCACGAATTCGATCAAGAACAACAACGGTATCATTAAGCGAGTAACCTATGACGGCTAAAATGGCAGCCAGTACGCTTAAATCAAAAGCCATTTGTATGACAGAGAATACACCTAAGGTAATGATGACATCGTGTACAAGAGCAAAAATAGCACCTAATGCAGACTTTATTTGAAAGCGGAAACTGACGTAAATAAGGATACCGAACAATGCAATTAACATTGCCATGCCGCCCTGTTCACGTAGTTCTTCACCAACTTGTGGGCCAACGAACTCAACGCGTCGCATAGTGACATCAGTTGACTGTTGCTGTAATACCTTAAAGATCTTGTCGCTGATTGTTGCCTGATTACTATCTTCCCGAGGTGCTAGTCTGACCAATACATCTTTAGACGTACCAAAGTGTTGTACTTGTGCATCTCCAAAACTATTGTCTTTAAGTGTTGCACGAATAGCTTTTAAATCCGCCGATTCTTTGTAGCTGACTTCAATCAGGTAACCACCTGTAAAGTCGATACCAAGGTTTAAGCCTTTTGTTGCAAGACTACCAATTGAACCAAGAACAAGCAGAATTGAGAAGACCATGGACAGCTTACGTTTGCCCATGAAATCAATATCCAGTTTTTTTGAAAATATTTGCATGCTGTTATTCCGTTATATCGATATTTTGCTGATGTTGCGATTACCGTAAATCAGATTGATCATTGCACGAGTACCGACAATAGCGGTGAACATCGATGTCAAAATACCGATTGATAAGGTAATGGCAAAGCCTTTAATAGGACCAGTGCCGAAGCTGAACAATACGATAGCTGCCAATAATGTTGTGATATTGGCATCTGTAATTGTACTGAGTGCTTTCGCATAACCTGCATGGATACTTGCTTGTGGCGAATTACCATTGCGTATTTCTTCACGTATTCGTTCAAATATCAGCACATTGGCATCAACTGCCATACCAACAGTTAGAACGATACCTGCAATACCCGGTAAAGTTAACGTTGCCTGTAACATTGAAAGAACAGCAAAGATTAAAACCAGGTTCATCGTCAATGCAATGTTGGCAACAAGACCAAACACTTTGTAATAAAGAATCATGAAAATAAGTACAGCAACAAAACCTAGAACAACTGAGTTGAAGCCTTTATCAATATTATCCTGACCTAAGCTTGGCCCTACTGTACGCTCTTCAATGATTTCGACGGGAGCACGTAAAGCACCAGCACGTAGTAAAAGAGCTAAATCACGTGCTTCTGTTGAATCAAGGCCGGTGATTTGGAAGTTTTTACTAAAAGCACCACGAATAGTCGCGATGTTAATGACTTCTTCAATTGTGCGGCGAACTTTGATCGTTTTACCATTTACCGTTTTGGTTTCAACTTTGTTTTCAATGAAAACAACGGCCATTGGGTCACCAATATGATCACTGGTGATTTCACCCATGCGCTTTGCGCCTTTGCTATCAAGGCGAATAGAAACTGCAGGTGTACCCGATTGTGAATCAATTGTTGATGCAGCGTCATTAATTTGATCGCCAGTAACGATGATGCGACGTTTTAATAAAACAGGGTCACCATTACGTTCATGATACAAACGGCTACCTAAAGGAGCTCTGCCCGTGTTTTGAGCATTAGTCCAGTCGGAATAATTACCTTCAGTTAAGCGGAATTCCAAAGTAGCAGTTGCACCCAAAATCTCTTTTGCACGCGCAGTGTCTTGAACACCAGGTAACTGAACAACAATACGGTTAGTACCTTGCTGTTGAATAACCGGCTCTGCAACACCTAACTCATTAACACGATTGCGAAGTGTTGTGATGTTTTGCTGTAATGCGGCTTTTTCTTCGTCACGAATCGCTTGTTCAGTGAGGTGTGCAAGTAAAAAAGTACCGTCTTTATCAGCTTCTTCGAAACGCAATCCATCAAATTCTTTGTCCATAGCTGATTGTGCATTACTGCGGTCTTCAGCATTACGGAATTTGATACTCATGGTATTCGTTGATTGGGTGATACCTAAATAGCGGATCTTTTCTCCACGTAAGAAACTACGTGTTTCAGCCGTTAAGTCATCAATTTGGCGAGCGATTGCAGAGACCATGTCGACTTCCATCAAGAAGTGAACACCGCCTCGTAAATCGAGACCTAAGTACATTGGCCGGGCACCCAAATTACGTAACCACTGAGGAGTAGCGGGAGCGAGGTTTAAGGCGATGATATGTTCTCTGTTAAGAGTCGCTTTAATAATATCAGCCGCTTTTAATTGATCATCTTCTGAATTGAAGCGAACCAGTAATCGGCCCTGCTCAATTTTATAAGATTTCGCTTTAACATCTTTAATTGATAAAGCGACTTCAATTTTACTTTGAGTCTCATTATCAACCGATGAAATACGATGTGATATTTGAACCGACGGGTCTTCCCCGTAGATATTAGGTAGCGAATAAAGACTACCCATAACTACTGCTACTAACAGTAGTAGGTATTTCCATAAAGGATATTGGTTAATCATTGTTCCGGTCTTTACAACAGATGTGATTGATAAGGGTTATTTAAGGTCTTTGATAGTGCCTTTAGGCATTAACGTAGAAACCATGCTTCTTTGTACATTTACAGTAATATCTTTACTGATTTCGATGCAGATAAAGTTTTCTTTAGTATCAACAACTTTACCTAAAATGCCACCAGATGTAACAACTTCGTCGCCTTTACTAATCGCATCAACCATTTGGCGATGTTCTTTAGCGCGTTTGCTCTGAGGGCGAATCAAGAAGAAGTAAAATAAAACAACAAGACCAATCGGAAGCAATAAGCCCATGATTGGATCGCCTTGTTGAGCTGTTTGTGCTGCGCCTTCTGCCATAGCATCAGAAATAAAGAAGTTCATTTAAAGTCCCCAAAGGTTAATTCTATTAATACGTAAACGCGCGGTATTATGACATAAGGCGCTGCTAAGTAACGTTTTATTTATTGAAAAATAACGGAATTTTTAGCTATTTCAATAAAAACGATATTTAATTATACTTTTTCTCTCAGTGCGTAAAATTCCTTAACATATTCCTCAAACCGGTCTTCTTCAAGAGCCGTTCTAATTTCACGCATTAGCTGTTGGTAGTAGTAGAGGTTATGAATCGTGTTAAGTTCCGCCCCCAGAATCTCATGGCACTTATCAAGGTGCCTTAGGTAGGACCGGCTATAGTGTTGGCACGTGTAACAGCCACAGTCTTCGTCTAGTGGACGAGTATCCATTTCATGTTTCTGATTGCGTATTTTAATGGTGCCATGCTGGGTGAATATATAACCATTGCGTGCATTTCGTGTTGGTATAACGCAGTCAAACATATCAACACCGCGGCGTACGGCCTCGACTATATCCTCAGGTTTACCAACGCCCATCAAATAACGAGGTGCATTTTCTGGTAATAAGGGTGTCGTGTGGTCGAGTACAGCGTGGCGCTCATCTGCCGTTTCTCCTACTGATAAACCACCAATTGCATATCCATCAAAGCCTATTTCGGTGAGTCCTTGAACTGATTCTGTGCGCAAGTCGTTGTACATGCCACCTTGTACTATGCCGAATAAAGCGGATGGATTATCGGCATGCGCATCTTTGCTGCGTTTTGCCCAACGACGTGATAATTGCATTGAATCCCTGGCGACTTCAAAGGTGGCTGGGTGCGGTGTGCACTCGTCAAAAATCATTACTATGTCTGAGCCGAGGTCCTTCTGCACCTGCATAGAGACTTCTGGGCTGAGAAATATCTTGTCGCCATTGACAGGTGAATTGAAGTGAACGCCCTCTTCAGTAATCTTGCGCATTTTAGCCAAACTGAAAACCTGAAAACCACCTGAGTCGGTTAGAATCGGTTTCTTCCAGTTCATGAAATCATGTAAATCTCCATGAGCTTTAATGATTTCTGTGCCGGGTCTGAGCATTAAATGGAAAGTATTGCCTAAGATTATTTCGGCTCCCATTTCGGCTACTTCTTCAGGTTTAACGGCTTTTACAGTGCCGTAAGTACCCACAGGCATAAAGGCCGGGGTTTCAATAGAACCTCTAGGGAAGTTTAAACGCGCTCTTCGAGCTTTACCTGAGGTTTTTAATAAATCGAATTTTAACAATGACATAGCTAGTTAACTTAAAGTAATTTATAACGATAGGGTTTATGGTTAAGGCTGTATGAACATGGCATCACCATAACTGAAAAAACGATATTTTTCATTCACAGCATGCTTATAAGCATTCATCATCGTCTCATAACCGGCTAATGCGCAAACCAGCATTAGCAATGTAGATTCCGACAAATGAAAGTTTGTGATTAATGCATCAATCACTTTAAATTCATAACCCGGGTAGATAAAGATATTCGTATCGCCTGAAAAGCTTTTCAAAGAACCTTCTAAAGCTGCAGATTCAAGGCTTCTAACCGATGTGGTGCCAACTGCAATGACGCGGCCACCACGCTCTTTACAGACCTTCACTTTTGCAACCGTGTCATCACCTACTTCAATGTATTCACTGTGCATGTGGTGATCGAGAATATTATCAACGCGAACAGGCTGAAAAGTACCCGCTCCAACATGCAAAGTCACTTCAGTCGTCTCGATGCCTTTAGCTTTTATTGTGTCGAGTAGCGCTGTATCAAAATGTAAGCCAGCTGTTGGTGCGGCAACGGCACCCGGTATTTTTCCATAAACAGTTTGGTAGCGCTCAAAGTCGCTTTGTTCATCTTCTCGCTCAATGTATGGCGGTAGAGGAATATGGCCAAAGAGATCAAGTGCGGGCAGTAATGCTCTATTGAATTCCAGTTTAAATAAACTGCCTTCACGTGAAGTAACAGTGGCCGAGAATTCATCATTAATGATGAGCAAAGCTCCTTTCTTTGGTGACTTACTGGCCTTTACATGAGCCAGTGCCGCTGTTTCATTTAGCACTCGTTCAATAAGAATTTCTATTTTCCCACCGCTGGACTTTTTACCGTGTAAGCGAGCTGGTATAACCTGGGTATTATTAAAAACCAATAAATCGTCTGGATTGATCTGGTCAATAATATTGTGAAAATGTTGATCGTCTAACTTGTCATCTTTTACAACGAGCAAACGGCTATCGCAGCGCTCTTTTAACGGAAACTGAGCGATGAGTTCATCAGGTAGATCAAATTTGAAGTCAGAGGTTTTCATAGCGCGGCGATATTATCATAAAGGAATGATAATAAGGCGCGCTATTACGACTTTTTAAGGAAACTGAAAAAATACTTTTCAGTTCTTCAGCAGTATTTTAGGGAAAGACAGGTAGAGAGGCTTCAACACCATGATCTGCAGCTTCAGGGTGAAGGTTTTTAATCATCTCTTCAACTTCAACCACTTTATCTTTTTTAACATCCACTATTAATAGGAAGTTGCCAGCATTAAGTGCCGGTGTAAAGGCCTTTAACTGTGAGTTTGGTACATCTACCCCAATCATTCCAGAGATCCATGCACCGATACCACCGCCCGCTAAACAGATGGATAAAATGGCAAATCCACCAACTTCTAATCCGGCTGATTGAAAGCTGTAAGCTAAAATACCGGCAAATAATCCTGTTCCACCGCCAATGGTTAAACCTCGTTCAACAGCCGGGACAAAATCACTGGTTTGTAAAAGATTAGCTTGCGGTAAATCTCGCGGAACATTGCCATCTTTACCCATGACATGCATGTGTTTGTCATCAATTCGTGCCAGCAGCAGTTCATTGACAATCATACGGCAACTTTGGACATTGGGGATTACAAAATATAGTCTTTGCATGAGGCTTCTCCGTATCGTTAATTAAAGTATAAACAGTGGTATTTACACTCGTATGAATTTTCATTCACACAATTTCTCCAAGTGATCTGGAATAAAAACGGTTTGGTAGCAATGTAGCCCGGTGATACAGGATGAATACATCCTAATATTGATAGTCTAGTTTATTTTTTGATTAAATCTACTTCTGTATATTAGAATATTATGAATATATGCTGTTGATATTGAACATGATTTAAGTAAATACCCTTAGATAACAATGTTATTTTTTATAGAGATGAATTAAAATTACAGGTCAAGATTATAATAATGAAGCAGGTCAAAATGTACAAAACATCGACTTTAGTAAAACTTATCTACATTCACATACTGATCATTATTAGCTTTAACAGCTATGCGACTGAAGGAGATAGTTTGCTATGGGCGGGTTGTGGTATCACTAAAAAGGCATTTATGACAGAACTTGCAAAAGCTTATATGGAAAAAACAGGTGTAGAGATCGTTCTTCAAGGTGGCGGAGCAACTAAAGGAATACGTAAAGCTGCAAAAGGAACAATTGATATCGGCGGTGCATGCCGCGCCACTTTACCCGGTGTTAAAGAAGAAAGAGCTGCTTATCAAATTCCCGTTGCATGGGATGCATTGGTGGTGGTTGTAAATAAAGATAATCCTGTCGATAGTATTTCCTTTATAAATTTGCAAAAAATCTATATTGGTAGAATTAAGAACTGGAAAGAACTTGGCGGTATAGATGCCCCTATTGAATTATATGAGCGTAAAGGTAAGTTATCTGGCGTTGGTCGTACATTACGAGAACTTGTTTTTGCAAACTATAAACAGGATTTTAAAGCCAAATTTAGTGTTAAATCATCTGGCCCACTTGAGAAAGGTATTTTAAAAAATATTAATGGTATCGGAACGACTGGCATTAGTAGTGCTAAGCGTCGTGATTTAAAAATATTAAAGCTGGATGGCAAAGAGCCTTCTTATGCAAATATCAAAAATGGTGAGTATTTGCTTTATAGGCCTCTTTATTTGGTAACACTAGGTCCTAAAAAAAGTTCTGATAAAGTTAAAAAGTTTATTTCATATGCACTGAGTCGTGAAGGCAAGGCTATTATTAGAAAGACGGGTACAGTTCCTTATGCAGATGCAATGTCACTAGTTATGAAACAACTACAACAATATAAAAGAGCCAGAGATTCAGGTATTTTCTCAAATAATTAAACTAAGAATAGTCATTACCTTTTTTGAGTAATGACTACTTTATATTGATTCTAAAAAACAAAATTCATATTTCAATTAGCTTAATTAAATTAAGATACTTATCATTAAATGGAATTAATAATTTAATAAGCCTTAGATGGAAAATCAAGGCCTATACCGCCTAGCCCGCAATACCCATTCGGATTCTTTGCAAGATATTGTTGGTGATAATCTTCTGCATAATAAAACGTATCGACTTTTTTTATTTCTGTCGTAATATCGGGGTGCTTGTTCTGATGCAGGATGCTTTGATAAGCCTTTTGACTCTCAATAGCAGATTGTAACTGCTCATCATCCTCAGTATAAATTCCAGATCGATACTGTGTTCCCCTATCGTTTCCTTGCCGCATTCCCTGAGTTGGATTATGCGATTGCCAAAAAATAGCCAGCAGCTGGTTTAGAGTTATTTTCTTTTCATCGTATACAACTAACACCACTTCATTGTGCCCTGTTAAACCACTACACACCTCCTGATATCCTGGATCAGTAGTATGACCTGCTGTATAGCCTACAGCCGTTGTATAAACACCCTCTAAATCCCAGAAACACTTTTCGGCTCCCCAGAAACAGCCCATGCCAAATACAATCTGTTTATAGCCCGTAGGAAAAGGTGGTTTCATATTGGTTTTATTTACATAGTGAATATTATCTGTACCCATCATATGTCCTTAAGGTCTTTTTATGATTTATGCTGGTAGGAATATATCTGATATTCAGTTTTCTATAACCATAAACAACTTGTTTGTTTTCTAACCTATGGATATAGATGTACCGCTTGTCGGAAATTAATTAAAGACTAATATTATAAAATACAAATGTATGTATTTGAAATTTCAATTAAATCAAAGAGATATTGACTATCACCATCGAGATATAGGGTAAACCCTAGGCTATTCATATTAGTTGTACAAAATATAATCGTATTCTTAATTTATCCTGTCATAAATTTAATATATAATCCCGCGCAATTCGATATTAAAACATTTTATGAGGAAATAAAAATGCGTGATTCAGATACAGATACTTGCTGCAAGTATGCTTATGCTATCGCTTTAACTGGATTTAAAGGCGGCGGTATTATGAATGAAGATGGTGAAATCATTCCTGTTACTGAAAATATGGTTGTGAATGCAGTGAATCAGGTGCATTCGGCATGGGATGCTACACGTGAACATAAGCAAGCTATTTTAAAATAATAGTTGTTTAGTATTTCTAAAAAAAAGCCCTGATTAGTCGGGGCTTTTTTTTGTCTCTATTAAAGTCAGATTCTTCAGAAAGTTGGTTCTTTCACATTCATCTTTAAATTTGAGTTCATCGATAATAAGTAACTCAGGCATTAATCTCTTAAGTTCAGATATAAAAATCCCCGACTCATCGTATTTGATAATGTCCCCTTCGCTATAAAGTTTACTGTTATTGTAACCACAGCTTGGTGAACCTTTTTTGCTGATAAGCCCTTTTAGATCAGGGTGTTTAAGCGAAAAATTTAAGGCGTATTCTTTTAATGAGTCGGTATAGTCATAGGAACAATCTTTTATTTGTCTTGCACGAACAGTCTTTTTAATTTGATCGAGTCGAATGGGTAAACGTGGTGTCCCCATGCCAATGCTTACTTCAGGGCAAAATGGAATAATATTAAATATATCAGAAGTATGGATTAAAATATCAGAGCAAAGCTTATCTGTTCCATCGTATCTCACTTTTTCACCTAACAAACAATGACTAACAGCAAGCTTAATGGCCACTATTTATTTCTCCAGTCCTGGAACGTGTCATATTTTTTATAGGCTTTTGAGGTTATAAATTCTAATACGCGCCCCAATCTATTCACCCACACTACTGAGTCAATACGGATAATCTCTTTACCAGACTCATCAAAAAATATAATGGTAGGTGAATAATGCAGGTCAAGTTGTTGAGACCATTCAGTTGCTGTTAATTTAGAACCATCGGGTGTGATAATGCGTTGTGTACTCTTTTGGTTAATTTGAATAACATCCAGGTTATCCAGTTGTTGTTTGATACTAGAGTCTTCGAGAGGGTTTGAATGAAGAATATCGCAGGCATGACAAAACTTTTTTTCAAAAAAAACAGCCAAAGGTCTTTCGGCTTTAAATTGCTTTCGATTTAGATTAAATGGCGGTTTTTCAAAATAACTTTGAAAGTTTAAATTTTCTTCACCGTTTGTCTCTTGTGCTTCTACTGCTAGAGATAAATACGAAGAGAAAGATTGATCTTTGTAGTGATCATCAGCCACATACTCAAGCGCCGCCATTAAACGGTATGGCTTTTGGTAACCAGACAAGCGCAATACAAGTTCTTCTTTAAGATTGTAGAATAAAAGTGAAGGAGTAAAGTTTGTTTTCATTTTTAATGAATATTGTTTTTCATCGTAAACAAAACCATCAAAATCAGTAATGCCTTTAATGCCCTTGGTATCGATAGCAATAACATCAAAATTCTTTTGAGTGTAATGCTGGGTATCCCCTTTTATCCAGTTATTATCGATTAATGCCTTACAGTAAGGGCAGTCTTTACGTCCAAAATATAAAATAATGCCCTGTTTATTATCAGATGCCGCATCATCAATATCATCTTTCAGATCGAGGAAGCTTAATTTGAACCAGTCAGGTAATTTAATGCTTTGTGATAATGTATCATCAGGAAATATTTCTTCATTAGCTATCGAATATGTAGAAAATGATAATGTGTAAATGGCGAAGCACTGAATTAAAAATTTCATAAAAAAACCAGGATAATCATACTATTTCTTCTAAATGTACTCTGTTTGAACGCTTGATATTTTGTTTCAGGTCAAGTGTAACCCTATGCGTAGCAATGAATGCCTATAAATCATAACGCATCTGGAAACGAGTTTTTCATTGAATATGATACAATGTGTGCTTTATAACCATTATTAAAAGACAAATACATGACTAAAATCGCTCAAAACACAGTCGTTTCTCTAGATTATACACTTACAAATGATGCTGGAGACGTACTTGATAAGTCAGTAGATGGTCAGTTTGTTTATCTACATGGCTCAAATAACATCATTCCAGGCCTGGAAAATGCACTTGTAGACAAGACTGTAAATGATGAATTTAAAGTATCTATCGAACCAGAAGATGCTTATGGTCACAAAGACGATAGTAAAAAACAGGTCGTTGGCCGCGAAATGTTTGAAGCGGATAGCCCTATAGAAGTTGGTACACAATTTCACGCTCAAAGCCCTGAAGGTGAAATGTTAGTTATTACTGTAACTGATGTTAAAGATGATGAAATTACTATCGATGGTAATCACCCTCTTGCTGGTGAGCGTTTGCACTTTGATGTGAAGGTAACTGAGTTACGTGATGCGACAGAAGAAGAAATTTCTCATGGACATGTTCATGGCCCTGATGGTCATAATCACTAATTTTACATTGTAAGTAATTAATAAATGCCGATGATCATGTCGGCATTTATTATAAGTTCACTCTGCCTGGCAAATATAATGTATATAACGTCCCATCATATTGAATGGCGTTTTATGTGCGTATATTGATTCCATCTCAATAATATCTTCAATTGAACGACTCTCTTTCAAGTTTTTATTCAAATAGTCATACAACACTCTAATCCCCGTTTTTTTATGAACAGTGATTTGGTTATTTTCAAGCCATCTATCTAGCTCTTCAGGATCTATAGGGTTGATTGGTGTTAAACCACCAGGGTGACCTTTAAAGTCTTGTTGTAAGACTTTCCTAAAATTCCCTTTAAGTAAATTGTAAAAAATAATTGAATTTAAATTGTAAAACATTAATGAAATGTACCCACCATGCTTTAATCGACTTTTAAGCACTGGAATTATAGATTCAGGATCATCTAGCCACTCAAGAACAGCGTGAAATATTATTAAATCATATTTTTTATTATGTTCGGCACTTAAATCTTGTAATGAGGAGTGAATAAATTCAATGTTGCTATTGTCTTCTCCTAGTGATGCTTTAGCCGTTTCTAATAAATCAGAAGAAATATCGCATAGAGTAAATTGACGTTGAGTATTAAAAAGCGCTTTTGAAACTTGCCCCATTCCACAACCTGCGTCGAGGATGTTAATAGGCTCATCATTGAGTACAGGGATATTATTAAGAATATCATCTAATACAAGCTTTAAACGTATCTGTCCCTTCGGTGTGTCGTAAATATTCTTTTTAAAGCGACTGCTGTGCTGATCAAAATTCGTATCTTTATTCATAAAAAACCTATCGATAGATGGTCTATTATAGTATTTATAATGGACTGTCGCATCATACCTTGCTCATCATAAATAGTAGTGTAATGTTCATATATAAGTTCATTTATTTAATGGGAGTGGTTAGACTAAGGGTATGAAATCATTAACTAAGAAGCAATTAGAAATAAGCCCTCGTCGTTACAGTATCGATTTCCATAGAACGAATGAACTAGAGAGCTTAAATGATGTGCTGGGGCAAGAACGCGCACTGAAAGCCTTAGACTTTGCCATTGGTGTAGAGCATCAAGGATACAACTTATACGTTATGGGGCCACCTGGGCTCGGCAAACATGTCATCATTACCGATGTATTAAAAAAACTGGCCGTAGATCAAGATGTTCCTTCTGACTGGTGTTATACCTATAACTTTGATCAAAGCCATAGACCAAAGATTCTAGAACTGCCCGCAGGTCGTGGAAATAAATTTCATAAAAATATGAATGCCCTGATCACTGAGTTAGGTAAATCAATACCGGCTGCTTTTGAAACAAATGAGTACAGAGAAAGAATTCAATTAATTGAACGGGATGCATCTACAAAACAAAAAGACTTAGTAAAAGAATACAAAAAAGCGGCGCGTGAAGAGTCAATTTTACTAGAGGAAACTCCAACAGGTTTTACACTAAGTCCTATTATTGATGACAAAGCCTTGTCGTTAGAAGAGTTTAGTTCAATATCTCCTGATTTACAGGAAAAATTTAATGATAAAATCAATAAGCTACAGGAAGATCTTGAATTTATCATTCCACAGTTGAATCAGATAAGTCGTGATTCAAATGAAAAAATAAAATCAATGAATCGTGATGTGGCGTTGTTTGCAACGGGCCATTTAATTAAAGACCTTATTGGTCGTTACGGTGATATAAATAGTGTGGTTCAGTATCTTGAAAGTGTACAAGATGATGTATTGGATCATCTACAGGATTTTGCTAAATTTGATGATGAACTGGAAAATAGCGAGTCTGGAATTTCTAAAGAAAATTCTTTAGAACGCTATAAACTTAATTTACTAGTCGATAATAGTGAACATGAAGGTGCGCCTGTTATATACCTTGATAATCCAACTTATCATAATCTGGTTGGTCGTATTGAATACGACAGCTACATGGGATCAATTATTACTGACTTTACTTTAATTAAGTCAGGAGCAATCCATCAGGCCAATGGTGGTTATTTAATTATTGATGCTGAAAAGCTATTAGCTCAACCTTTTTCATGGGAAGCTTTAAAAAGAACATTGTATTCAAGATTGTTACGCATTGAATCAATGGAACAAATGCTCAGTACAGATTCTGCTAAAAGTTTAGAACCCGACCCTATTCCTGTTAATCTTAAAATAATATTAATAGGTGATCGCCAACTGTACTATCAATTGCATCAGCTTGATCCTGATTTTTCTGAACTATTCAAAGTTGAAGCTGATTTTGATGAAGAAATTAATCACAATGCAGAAAATAACTTTTTATATGCGCGATTACTTGCAACCAGATGCAGAAAACTTAAGCTAAGAGAATTAGAAAAAGGTGCTGTAAATCGTATACTGCAATACAGTTCACGTTTAGCGGGTGATAGTGAAAAACTATCTACAGAATTACGTTCCATAACAGAACTTTTAATTGAAGCAGATTACTGCGCACAGAAAGCCTCTGAAAAATATATAACTGTTAAACATGTGCTCTCAGCAATTAAATCACAAACCTTACGTATTTCCAGAATACAAAGCCTCATACAGGAGGATATACACAGGGGTACTATTTTAATAAATACCGATGGTAAACAAACAGGTCAGGTTAATGGCTTATCTGTTTTTGATATTGGTAAATATGGTTTCGGTCAACCTTCTTGTATAACTGCAACAGTAAGGCTGGGTAATGGTCAAATTATAAACATTGAACGCGAAGTAGATCTGAGTGGATCGATTCATGATAAAGGCGTATTAATCTTATCTGCTTTATTGGCTAGTCGTTATGGTAAAGAGATACCATTAACATTTTCTGCAAGCATCGCATTTGAGCAATCTTATGGGCGCATTGATGGTGACAGTGCTTCTGTTGCTGAATATTGTGCATTAATTTCAGCTTTAATTGATGTTCCAATTAATCAAGGATTAGCTGTCACAGGTTCTTTAAATCAACAAGGAAGAGTTCAAGCCATTGGCGGTGTTAATGAAAAAATTGAAGGCTTTTTTGAAATATGTAAAATCAGAGGGCTAACGGGATCTCAGGGCTGCGTCATACCAGCTATTAATCAGAAAAATCTTTTATTAAATGAAGAAGTAATAGCGGCTGTTGAAGCTGGTGACTTCCATATTTACACCATTGAACATGTTGATGAAGCCTTGGAAATTTTGACAGGAAAGCAAACTGGCTCTTTAATTTCAGAAAACACATATGAGTCGGGGTCGATTAATGATCTGGTTACACGACAATTATTACATATGGCACAACGCTCAAAAGATTTCAGTAATACAGATACACTGAGTGATAAAAAATCTATTAATTAAGATGATGCTTCTGTTTTTATTTTTATTTTCCAAGTCGTTACTTTTATTATTTTAATTGTTTGTTGACTGCTTCTAGTAATTCAGTTGACGAGTATGGTTTATGCAGAAGATTATCGGTTAAAGTCTGGTGCTCAGGTTTTTGTGACTCTGACTTTGTAAACCCGCTTGCTAAAATTAATTTTACCCAAGGAAAGTTCTCTTTAATGATCGTCGCTAGTTCATAGCCATCAGCATCTGGCATAATGACATCACTCAATACTAGATCGATGGATTCGTTATTTAGTATTTCTACTGCTGATTTAACACTGCCTGCTTCAAATACATTATAACCCTGAATAGATAGCATTTTGGCCGCCAACTCTTTTAAAGCCGGTTCATCATCAACGACAAGAATATTCTTTCCTTTTTTAACGGTGATGTTAGATTCCGTTGTTTCATTATCTTCATTATTGGTATTAGAAGATGAGGTGTATCGCTTAAAATAAAGATTAAACGTACTGCCCTTATTTATTTCTGAATATATATTGATGTGAGCGTTTGAACGGTTGATAAAACCAATTACCTGACTTAATCCCAAACCAGAACCTTTTTCACCTTTAGTAGTAAAAAATGGATCAAATAATTGTTCTTTTACAACCTCATCCATCCCACAGCCAGTATCGCCAATACTGACCTGAATATAATCACCTTCAGACATATTTAATGATATTGCTTCACTTGCTGAAAAGTGAATATTCTTTGTTTTAAAAGATAACTCACCGCCATCTGGCATTGCATGCATCGCATTAATACTCATATTGAGTATACAATCATGGAAGTCACTATCGTCAATCCAAACATCCCAGAGCGACTCATCTAAATCAAAAACCACTTCGATACGAGCAGTTAACGTTTTTTGCAACATATTCAAATCAGTTTTTAGCAGATCATTAATGTTAACTGAGCTTGATATAGAGCTTTGGCTTTTTGTAAAAGCGAGTAGTTTTTTTGTAAGGCTGGCTGCTCGGTTTCCTGCTGTCATGATCTGATCAGAAAAAACTTTTAATTTTTCATCTTTAACAGACATAGACAATAATTCAGCATACCCAATAATTACACCAAGAATATTATTATAGTCATGTGCAATACCGCCTGTAAGCTTACCTAGAGCATCAAGACGCTGTGATCGTCTAAGTTGTATCTCCTGGTTTCTAATTTCAGATACATCGCGACTTATTTGTATGTAACCTAATAAGTCACCATTTTCTTTTTTAAAGTTTGTGTAAACAGTATCCAATACATGTTGTTTTCCACCAATATTTGAAACCACTTCTTCCTTATGAATTTCACGCCCTGTTAAATCAATTTCATGTTCTATTATATGGTCTGATTTAACTTTTGAAGATGAAAACAAATCGCTATTCTGCATCTTAGCCATTTCATCTTTACTTAAGCCTATGTAGTCATCAAATGCTTTATTTGAACCTAAGTATGAACCTTCGTTATTTTTATAATAAATTTGATCGGGGATTGCATTTATGATGGACTCTAATAGTAGCTGTTCTCTTTCAAAATTATCTTTTTCATTTTTTATTTTTTCAGCGGCTTGTTTCATTTCAGTGATATCTCGAGCTAAGCCTTCTACTGCTACAACCCCACCTTCATCGTCTTTTACAGGTGACTCTGTAACTTCCATGATTCTTTTTCTACCATCCTTATGGAGTACTTCCACTTCATAAGGAGGTACAGATCGCCCTTGTAGAACTAACTTTGTATAATTTATTGCTTTAGTATTAAGGTCATTATCGGTGTAGAAAGCATCATATCTTTTCATGTACTCTTCGTTTGAATAACCCAATACATCGGTTATGGATGGGCTAAGGTAGGTAAAAACACCGTCAATATCATGAGAATAAAAAACATACTCTGTCCTCAAGTTATCAATTAGTTTTGAAACTTTTAATTCACTTAAATTTAAAGCTTCATGAGTTTCAATTATTTTTTTCTCATGTTCTGTAAGTGTGACAAGCATTTTATTAAAATCATGGCTTAAGTCTTCTAACTCATCGTGACGGTTTAATTCACAAACGACGTCTCTTGAACCTTCAGATATTTGATCAATCGCATGTTTTAGCTTTCTAATGCCCTTTGTTAAACCATTTGCCATAATCCATGCGAATAAGACACCAACAAAAATTGCAAGAAATGTATAAATCAAACCTTTAGTGGTAACAAGTTTGAGGTTGTTAGTCATAGATACTCGACTAATACCAACGCGTGCCCACCCTATTATTTTATTGTTAACCATGACGGGTGCTGCAACATCTATTAATGCATCTGATTCATAAATTACTTTTACTTGCTGATCACCAAATAATATTTTATGACTGGTTTCATCACTAATATATTGCCCGGTTCTATTTCGATCTGAATAGCCAAGAACTTTGCCGTGCAAATCAATAAACATTGCATATTCAAGGTCTGGGTAATTACCCTGAGAATTGATAATTTCTTCAATACCAGCTAAATCGTTAGCTAAGACCCAGGAAGAACCATTGGTTGCAAGAGTAGCGGCTAAGCCAATTGCTTGTTGGTAATTTTGATACAACATAAAACCACGCTGCCTTTCCACTAAATCAAATACAAAAATTGTCATTAGTACGGCGTGAAGAGTTGCAACACCAAAAATTAATTGCCTTGCAAGAGATGAAAATATAAGTTTATTAAAAAAACTGATCATATTATTTTAGAGGACGAACTTCTTTCGAAAAAGTTCTTAAGAAATCATTAACGGGTTTGTATGTTGTGTTGTCTGCTTTTTCAAATGCGGATAACACCATTCTATCTAAAATGACTTTACCTTCTTTTGATTTATGTAAATTAAATAAAAGTGATGAAACTTTATTTATAACGTCAACAGGAATATCTTTTTTTGCAACAAGACCGTTATTTGGTAAAGAATCAGTTTCCCATTTAACGATTAACTGTTCTGCTATTTCAGGCCGTTCTTTTGATAAAGCAATCCATGGAAGCGGCCAGGTTGCAGAAGCTGATGAATGTTTTAAAAACACATTCATAATGGATGACTCTTGAGATCCAACGTATCTGTTATCAATATCTTTCATTACATCAAGACCATGTTGTTGAATATAGTACTGGGGCATCATCGTCGCTGCCAGAGCAGTTGGCGCTGGGTACGTAACTATTTTTCCTTTGAGATCCGTAATTGAATTTATACCACTGTCCCTACGGATAAGTATGATGCCTCTAAAATTATAATCATCTGCCATTTTACCAAATATTTTATAATCATGTTTTACAGCATTTACAGTTTGGTAAGGGTTTGGTAATGCGAAATCAAATTTTTGAGCATAAAGTTTTTTGTCGTACACAGCATAGTTTCTTGATGCTTCAAGTTTAAAAGAGACGTCTTCAAAATGTTTATTTAAATAATCCATTAAAGGTGAAAAAACTTCATGTAAGCGTTGTGGATTATGTAGCGGATGAACACCAAATACATACTCTTTTTTACTTTCATTAGACTTACTTGATGAAAATGCCGGTGCATATGAAGTTTCATTTTCATCAGAAGAACAAGAAATAATGAATAAAGCCGAAATGATGATAGCAATCCAGCTATATCTGATATTCATTCTTATTTTTTTCATATTTATTATTTAAGACCATTTATAACTTTAGATAACATTAATACTAAGTTTAGCAAGAATAACCCTAGGTTTATTATAGTTAAGAATACACATTTTATAATGAAAACAGTAAAGAAACGAAGATATATAACAAATAACTAATATTGTTGGCTATATATAGTGTCTTAAATGTTAGAATACGACTTTTAATCATATATTAATACTATGTCAACAGCTGCCTCCCTATTCTCATACCGCCAATTTTGGGCCAAGCGTTTTGGTACGGCACCCGTATTGCCGATGAGCCGAGATGAGATGGATCATCTTGGTTGGGATTCTTGCGATATTATTCTTGTTACTGGTGACGCTTATATCGATCATCCTAGCTTTGGCATGGCTTTAATTGGGCGATTGCTTGAGTCTCAGGGTTTTAGAGTGGGTATTATTTCTCAGCCTGACTGGCATGATAAAGAAGCTTTTATGGCACTGGGAAAGCCTAATCTATTTTTTGGTATTACTGCCGGTAATATGGATTCGATGGTTAATGGCTACACTTCTGATAAGAAAATACGCAGTAATGATGCATATACAGCCGGTGGTGAAGGCGGTAAACGCCCTGATCGCTCTGTAATCGTTTACGCACAACGTGCTCGTGAGGCCTTTAAAGGCGTGCCTATTGTCATCGGGGGTATCGAAGCGAGTCTTCGTCGTATCGCACATTACGATTACTGGTCAGAAAAAGTACGACGTTCCGTGTTACCTGATTCAAAAGCCGATATTCTCTTATTTGGTAATGCTGAGCGAGCTATTGTGGAACTGGCTCATCGTTTAGCGAATGGGGAGCCTGTATCTGAAATACGCGATATATTAGGCACTGGTTTTATGACTCAGTCCGTACCGGGGCATTTCACTATTATCAATTCCACAGATGTGGATAAGCCGGGTCGCGTTGAAGCACATATTGACCCCTATCAGTCTGAACCAGATTGTGAATCTAAGCCCGATGTAACGACCAGCAGCATCGTACGTTTTGAAAAGAAACGCACTAAATTAGACCGCAGTAACACTGTTATACGCTTACCTACGTATGATCAGGTTGTTAGCGATGATGTTACCTATGCCCATACCTCACGAGTGTTTCATTTAGAAACCAACCCGGGTAATGCTCGCGCGCTGATACAACAACATGGTAAACGATTTGTATGGCTTAATCCGCCACCAGTACCTTTGAGCACTGAAGAATTCGATCGATTATTTGAATTACCTTATACCCGCCTGCCGCACCCATCTTATGGTCAGGCAAAAATGCCAGCTTATGAGATGATTCGTTTCTCAATCAATATTATGCGTGGTTGTTTTGGTGGTTGTACTTTTTGTTCAATAACAGAACATGAAGGGCGCATTATTCAGAGTCGTTCAGAAGACTCCGTTATACGAGAAATCGAAAACATTAGAGATAATGTGCCTGGCTTTACCGGCAATATTTCAGACCTTGGTGGCCCCACTGCCAATATGTACAGGCTAGCATGCAAGAGTAAGGCAATTGAAAGCTCATGCCGTCGATTATCCTGTGTCTTCCCCGGTATTTGCGAGAATTTAAACACTGACCATAAGCCGCTAATCAGCTTATATCGTCGCGCACGTTCATTACAGGGCATTAAAAGGATCTTTATAGCATCTGGACTACGTTACGACCTTGCCGTTGAATCGCCTGAATACGTTAAAGAGCTAGTCACGCATCATGTTGGCGGTTATTTAAAAATTGCCCCCGAACATACCGAACAAGGTCCTTTAGATAAGATGATGAAGCCGGGTATTGGCACTTATGATCGATTTAAAGAAATGTTTGAGAAATATTCAGAGTTAGCGGGCAAAGAACAGTATTTAATCCCCTACTTCATCTCTGCGCACCCGGGTACAACTGATGAAGACATGCTTAACCTGGCTTTGTGGCTTAAAAAGAACAAGTTTAGGCCTGATCAAGTGCAAGCATTTTTGCCTACACCGTTAGCGATTGCCTCTGCGATGTATCACACTGGTAGAAACCCACTTAAAAAGGTCACGAGGGATTCTGAAAAAGTAAATACAGTGAGTGGTGCTAAACAACGTAAGTTACACAAAGCATTTTTGCGTTATCACGCAGCAGAAAACTGGCCAATTTTAAGAGAAGCATTGAAAAAAATGGGCCGTGCTGATTTGATTGGTAATGGAAAGCGCCATCTTGTACCAAATTGGCAACCACAGGAAAAGAGTCAAGGTAATAACCAGGGTCATAGCAAAAAGAAATCTTATTTTGCTAATAACAAAAATCCGGTGATGCCTTCTAAAGGCAAAAAGTATCAAGGTAAAGGCAAGTCTCAACAGCCCAGAAATCGTAAGCCTTAATCAATAATACTTTAATTAAAAAAAGAGCCTAAAAAGGCTCTTTTTGATTTCATGTCTTTAAATAATTAATAAGAGATTAAGAGTCGAGCTTAGTATCAATTGCCTGCACAATTACCCAGGGTGCGAGCACTACAGCCCAGAATTCAGTTGAACATTCGTTCCATAATTTAGCATCATCGATTGATGCATTGGATACCGTTCCGTCAGCAAGCATTTTTTCAAGAGCTGGCTTATCATCTTGTTTGATGATGACAGCCACTTTAATTAAATCCATGCCTTTTTCAACTTTAATGACAGAACCACGTGCAAAATGCTTTTCTAATTCTGACCATGACAACTTTGCTGTCTCACGGTTTAATTCTTCTTGATCGTTAGACATGCGTAAAAAACCAAATAGATAAATAATGCGCTATTTTATCTCGATATGACTCATCATGCGAATTTAAAGTGAATAAAAGAGTTTATATAAGATAAAAGTTCTAAATACTAGATAATGAGATTGAATTAGAGTGCAGATTGTTAGCTTAGACAATCTATTAGATCTTTATTTTGATTTATAGATTTCAGATTTGTTTCGCCCAGACTCTTTACAAACATAAAGCGCCTGATCAGACTGTTCAAGCCAGTTTTGATAGGTTTTACAGTCTTTAGATAATTGTGAAATACCTAAACTGATTGTGAATTTTATTTTATTACCTTCGTACTCAACGACTTCATCTTCAATTCTTTTACGTAAACGTTCTGTAAAAATTAAAGCATTTTCTGAATTTGTATCAACTAAAATAACACCGAACTCTTCACCACCATAACGGCCAGCAATGTCAGTTAGCCTCATTGTTTCTTTTAATAAAGCCGATGTTCGTCTAATCACTTCATCGCCTGCCTGATGCCCGTAAGTATCATTTACATTTTTAAAATGATCGATATCAAACATTACTACGCTACATATGTGATTGCTTCTTATAGAGCGTTTATATTCTCTTTCTAAATAGCCTTCCCAGGCACCACGATTGTTTAATTGTGTTAAGTGATCGGTTTTACTTAATTCGGCTAATTTTTTATTAGCTTCTTCAAGCTTTATTTTATTTACGGCTATATCAGTTACATCGTAAATTAATACACCTATATGCCCTACTTCATTATCTGCGGATAAGAGCGGTATTAATGTTATATTTTGATACATGTAATCTGCTGACCCTGTTATGGGTCGGTAGTTCTTAAACAGAAATAAATAAGGTCGTTGTTCCCAAACAGTGAATGCACTATTTTTTAATACAAATACCGATTCAGCTTTTTGACGAAACCAATCTTCAGGTATGGTTGGGCACTCATCAAATAAAACTTTATCTTTTATAATTGCCGGCCCGATACCGCTATGATTTTCCATAAAAGAATTCCAGACAAGAACTTTGTAATCACGATCAAGCACAATTAATCCTACATCTATTGATTGCAGCATATTCATAAGCCAATGAATGTCTTTGATATTTACTTGACCTGTTTGCATATTTTAAATCTCTTTTCCTATCATTTAATCAAGTAAGTATGAAACTCTTTCATTAAGTGACTCTATTGAATCTTCAGTTATGAGCAATAACAAATCACAGCTAATATTTTTATTTTCAATTTCATATCCCATTTCTATAGTGAGAAGTTTTTTCCACTGCGTTGATGAACCTTTTAAAATGTCATCGAAATGTATGTGTTGTCCAATAATCATTGGGTGACCAAGACTAAAATTAATATCAAGTTGATCTGCTATTCCAGCTAAACACGCATTGCATAAGACACTAGAAATATCCATGAGCAATTCAAGCTGAACTGTTTCAGTAATTTCACCATCGTATTTCATTAATTCTGCAATATCAGTGTAACTGGCTTCATTAAATATCATGAGTGCTTCACCAGCCACTCCAGCCCCGATAAATCCCTGACACACTGCAGAAATAGAATCGTTAGACTTAATGTGCTGCATAGCCATTTCCAGTTCACTAATCTCTATGTGCTTAACATTAGGGATAGGCATTTTTACAAAAGCATTTAACAGCCTTGCAAGCAGGTCGGCTGCTCTACCCATTGCAACGTTAGCAAGCTCCTTATAACTATCGTCAAGGTCAATTTCAGAACTATCATCAGGGCTAGCATCTTGCTCAATGTCGTCATTATTGACTTCATCAAGACTAATGCCAAAACTACTTAATACTTGATCAATTAATTCACCATCGACTGGTTTATTTATAAATTCCAGTGCTCCTAAATCTTTAACACGCTTAAGTGCTTCCGGTTGTATATCACCAGAAACAACAATAGTCATTGTAGGGAGGTCTTCTTTGATAATGGCTTCTAAGGTTTGGTAGCCATCCATAATGGGCATATTTAAATCAAGGAAAAGAATATCTCCATTACCTTTTCTAATTTGATCTAAGGCCTCCAGACCATTAGTCGCATAGCTAATTTCAATCTGCCATTTTTTAGGAAGAGCTCGAGTCATTTGCTTGCGTGCAAAACTCGAATCATCACAAATTAAAACCTTTGTGCTCATGTATTATTATATTCATTAACCAAGTTATATTTATTTATAGCCTAGATTGATTATTTCTGCCGAGCTGCGCCCTATTTAATACCTGAACTAATCGATTGATGTAAAATGGACTTCTTTCAATAGTTAACTCGGTAATATTATGGATCAAAAAACACAAACTGAAATTGAAGCTGCTGCGTTCCGTGGTCTTGTTGAACATTTACAAAATAGAACCGATGTTCAAAATATTGATTTAATGAATCTGGCGGGTTTTTGTCGAAATTGTCTGTCGAAGTGGTATTTAGCGTCAGCTAAAGACCATAGTATTGATATGGATTATGCAGAAGCTCAACAGATAATTTATGGCATGAGCATGGCTGAATGGAAAGAAAAATACCAAACGAAGGCATCAGAAGAGCAAATAAAAGCGTTTGAAGATACTAAGCCATTACACGCCAAAATAAGTGGGCATAATTAAGATACTTATTCTTAGCGAATCCAGTTTATAAGATAATAAAGGTATTGCCCTTCAGAAGACTTTGAGGGGCCTAATACTTTAGCTGCAAAATGATTATTTTCCTCATCAGAACCTTCTAAGGCTTGTTCTTCTGTTTCAACAACCTCAACACAACCAATAGAAAAACGTTTTCGACTGCGTTTAGGCACATAAACGATAGCAAAACGCTCAATGGACACGCTAGTACTGGGATCGGGTGGAACAAAACCACGCATATAAATGACTTAAAACAGTATAAGAAGCCAACATTTTAACTGATTTAATAGCGAATAAACACGCTTAACTTGGTATCATAGCCGGATGCCTGAAATCATTATATCCACACTAAACGCTCGTTACATTCATGCCTCATTAGGTGCTCGGTACCTATATGCAAACATGGGGGAACTACAAGCTGTCACTGAAATACAAGAATTCATTATCAATACTCGCCCTATTGATATTGCAGAAAAGCTCTTGTCTTCAAATCCCAAGATTATTGGTCTGGGTGTCTATATATGGAATGTTGATCAAACAACAGAACTCGTCGCATTACTGAAAGCTATATCACCTGAAACTATCATCGTACTTGGTGGCCCAGAAGTCAGTTATGAAACAGAAGAGCAAACAATCGTTGAATACGCTGATTACGTTATAACAGGTCAGGCAGATTTAGCATTCACACAATTTTGTGAAGATATTTATAAAGGTAATTTACCTGACAATAAAATCATGCAGGCTGAACTACCTAAGTTAAAGGATATTAAGCTTCCTTATGACGTACTGACTCAGGAAGATATTGATAACCGAGTTATTTATGTTGAGGCATCACGAGGCTGTCCGTTTAAATGTGAATTTTGTTTATCTTCATTAGATAAAACGGCTATACCATTTGATCTCGATTTATTCCTTGATTCGTTACAAAGTCTTTACGACCGAGGTGTGCGCTCATTTAAATTTGTCGACAGAACGTTTAACCTTAAAATTGAAAACAGTATAAGAATATTAAACTTTTTCCTTGAAAAACTAGATAATGATTTGTTTCTACATTTTGAATTAATACCCGATCATTTACCTGAAAAATTAAAAGACATAATCAAGAAGTTTCCTGAAGGCCGGTTACAATTTGAAATTGGGATACAAAGCTTTGACGTTGATATTCAAAAAACCATTAGTAGAAAGCAAAACAATCTAAAGAGCGAAGAGAATATTAAATGGTTAGTCAATGAAACGACTGCTCATTTGCATACTGATTTAATAGTAGGCCTGCCTGGTGAAACACTAGCAACTTTTGCACATGGTTTTGATAAACTGGTTTCACTTCAACCGCATGAAATTCAAGTAGGTATATTAAAACGCTTACGCGGCACACCAATTATACGGCATACTTTTGAATACCAAATGAAGTACAACCCTGTCGCCCCCTACAATATCTTAAAAAATAAAGACGTCAGCTTTAATGAAATGCAAAGGATGAGTCGTTTTGCAAGGTATTGGGACTTAATTGCCAATTCCGGGCGTTTTAAAAATAGCTTACCTATTTTATTAGGTGAAACACCTTATGTTAACTTCATGGCTTTAAGTGACTGGCTATTTGAAGTAACTGATCAAACGCATAAAATTTCTCTTAATCGTTTATTTACATTGTTATTCAAAGGAATGACAAGTTGTTTAGAAATTGATAGTGAACAGTCAGCATTTGTACTAACTGCAGATTTTGAAAGATCTGGCTTAAAAGGCAGACCGACATTCGATGGAATCGAATCATTAAATGCTAACAAAAGTATTAGTCAGTCACATAGTAAACGTCAAAATAGACACCAATAAATGCTCCCAGATCGTTTTAATAAACTAAAAAAAATTCTTACACAAAGACAGCCAGACCTTACTGTCTTATTAGAAGACGTAGAAAAGCCCCATAACTTAGCCGCTATTGCACGAACATGTGATGCTGTTGGTATTGATGAGGTACATGCTGTTACATCGATTAAAGGATTGCGCTTATCACAAATGGCAGCTGGTGGTATTCGTCGCTGGGTTGCACTTAATAAATACAAAACCACAGAAGCTGCATTTAAGAATTTAAAGTCACAAGGCATGCAGTTAGTTGTTACTCACCTGTCAGATAACACCATTGATTATAAAGAAATTGATTATACAAAACCGACGGCCATCATTGCAGGCTCTGAGTACGTAGGTGTTAGTGACTACGCGATTGAACATGCAGATCATTGCATTGCAATCCCAATGTTAGGAATGGTTCAGTCACTTAATGTTTCAGTAGCAATGTCAGTTATATTATACGAAGCATTAGAACAACGTAAAAAAGCGGGCATGTACGATGTTAGCCGAATGGACACAGATAAATACAAAAAGAAATTGTTCGAATGGACTCAACCCAGAGTATCTAATCAATGCAAAGAACGTAAAGAAAATTACCCTGAGCTTGACGACGACGGTCAGATTCTAATCACTGAGACTAAAGTATAAGTCACTCTATAAATAGAGTTAAAGCAACATTGAGTGCTGCCATAGCAATCATAATCAACCAGGTCAGCATCGTGCCATATGTTCGACCAAACGATACTGTAATAGACTTCAATAAACCAAATGCATGGATAATACGCGCCAATAGTAAAGCGGCACCAAAGGCGATTAATATGGTTTGATCTAACTGGTTAATTTCAAGCATTAATAGCAAAAGAAGTGCTAAAGGAATATTCTCTACAGCATTTGAATGTGCAGCTATGGCTTTACATAGGTCCTTATTTTCAGCATCACCATAACCAATTCTGTGTTTTCTTCGATTACGAACTACCTGTAACGCCAAATAAATAATGAGCAGCGTAAGACATAGAGCAAATACAGATGTGACCGGTATAGATAATAACATTTTCAATCCTTTGAGTATTAAGTTTACTGTTAAAACACTTTAAACAAAGGGATGATAAAGCGCAATAGCATTGATATACTATTTAGACAGTAACCACTCATAAAATATAAGTTAATGGCTAAAATTCTCGGCATTGGTATCGCTACACTAGATATTATCAACTACGTTGCCGACTACCCCGTTGAAGACAGTGAAATACGATCTACAGGTCAAAAAATAACGCGCGGTGGTAATATCACAAATACTCTGACGGTACTTAGTCAGCTTAATCATGAATGTTTTTGGGCGGGAACATTGGCTGATGAGCCTGATGCTGAAACGATTAAAAAAGACCTGAAACGCTATTCAATTAACACACGATATATTCAAGTGCACAGCAATGGGAAAGTGCCAACTTCCTATATAGTACTTAATGAAAAGAATGGCTCCAGGTCAATCGTGCACTATCGTGATTTACCTGAATTAACATTTGAACATTTCAAAACCATTCCCTTAGATCAATTTAACTGGATTCATTTTGAAGGACGTAATATTGCACAGACCAAATTAATGCTTACGCATCTAAATGAATACAAGACAGTAATAGCATCTTCAATCGAATTTGAAAAATACCGAGATGGAATAGAAGACCTCTACCCTCTTTCAAATACACTTATCTTCTCAAAAGATTATTGTTTGACTGTCTCTGGTAATGATCCAGAAGCCTTTTTAGAAGAATTGCACACAACCTACCCAAATAAAACAATGATTCTTGCCTGGGGTGACAAAGGCTCCTATGGGATTAATAAAGACCAAGGTATTGTGTTTAAACCGGCTATTAAACAGCCTAACGTAGTTGATACTATTGGTGCAGGTGATACTTTCAATGCAGGGGTTATAGATTCATTAGTTAATAAAAAGTCATTACTCGACGCACTTGATGCTTCGAATAAGATAGCGGCTTATAAAATATCTGTTTCAGGTTTTGATATTTCAAACTATGTCTGACAAGTATAAAAAGATAGCATCAACTCTTTGTGAGATAACATCTGATTTGTTAAATGAATCAGATATAAAATTTAATGATATATCTCTATCAAATATTAAACTATCCAATCGTATTGGTAGTGGTCTAGCTACTTATTGTAAATACGATAGAAGAAGTTCTCAATATACTATTACTTATGGCAAAAAAATGATTAAGAGTAAACTTAATCAAAATGAACTTCCTTTCTGGTTAACCTATCGTGAAATATTAAAATATAACTATTTCGATAATGATATTTCTATCGCTAGTGTACTATCTCACACTATCTGCCATGAGTTTTCGCATCTAGTACAACAACACGTTGGTTGGCATAAAAGAGGCAGCGTACACAATATTCGTTTTTATGAAATATTATCTTATTTCCATGATAGCGGTATTGCAAACGAGGTTAAAAATAAATTAATAGCATCTTGTAGCCTGAAAAACTTATCACTAGATACAGAGATCACTAAATCGAATAACTCATCAATAGATTTATTAAATGATGAAAGCTGCTTTTATTTAAATGATAAAATAAGCTTTGAACATAAAAATAAGATATATGACGGTATCGTTACAAAGATAAATAAAAAAACGATTATAGTAACGGTTCCTGCAATGTTTAGAAGCTCTATTTGGAAAATACCAAAATATAGAGCTACAAAAAAATAGCCTTATATTAAAACATTTTTTAATAATTCCTTTTATAGAGATAAAATGTAAGAATCAAGCAATGAATATAGTAGATTCACATTGTCATATCGATTTGGCTATTTTTGATAAAGATAGAGATGTCATTATCAAAAACTGCAAAGAGATAGGTATTAAATCCATTATTGTACCTGCCATCGAATCAAAAAGCTGGTCGACATTGTTGCATGTAGTCACGGTTAACGATGGACTATACCCTGCTCTTGGTCTGCACCCCGTTTTTATCAAGGCTCATTGTTCAAATGATATAACTCTATTACAAGAATACGTAAGCAAATACAATCCAATAGCTATTGGTGAAATTGGATTAGACTTTTATATAAAAGATACTGATAAAGAAAAGCAGAAACTCTTTTTTAATGAGCAATTAGATATCGCAGAATCTAATGCCCTACCTGTAATATTACATGTTAGAAAAGCGCATGATGATGTGCTTTCTATACTAAAGACAAAAGACTTAAAAGGTGGCTCATGTCACGCATTTAATGGTAGTTACGAACAAGCAAAACGTTATATTGATTTGGGTTTTAAATTGGGCTTTGGCGGCACCATGACATACCCGAATGCCAGAAAGATTCATGATTTAGCGAAAAAAATCCCTCTTGAGTCTATTCTGCTTGAAACTGACTCACCGGATATGAGCGGGTTCAATCATCAAGGAGAACGAAATCAACCGGATTATATTATCGATGCTTTAAAGGCACTTTCACAGCTAAAGAATATGAGTACTGAAGAGGTTGCTAATCAAACATCAATAAATGCTAAGGCGTTATTTTCTTTAAGTTAAGCGTTATTAATCGATCACAGCTGTTTCACTGATTGCTTTATTTACCACATCAAATATCTTATTTAACTCATCTTCTTCATATTTAATAGCTTCATGTTTCCCCCAAACAGGTGCTGGCCATGAACGATCTTCATGATATCTTGCAATATGATGTATATGTAATTGCGGTACTACATTACCTAACGCAGCAATATTGATTTTATCGGCATAAAAATAATTTTTTAAGATAAGAGCTAAGAAGTTAGATTCTTTTGAGAGTAACAATTGGTCTTCATCTGAAAGCTCATAAATTTCTGATACATTTTCACGCTCAGGAACCAATATAAACCACGGATAACTTGAATCATTCATCAATAACAAAGTACAAAGCTCAAACTGACCCAGTTCTATACAGTCTTTTTCTAATTGTTCATGTAGTTTAAACATTAATTTTGTAACTCTCTCATAGTTTGGTCAGCCCATTTAACAGCCGCTAAATAGGATTCATTAAAATAAACTGTATTTAAATTATCATCTAAAAGCTCAAATTGAGCTTGCTCATACAGAACACAGTTTTTCAAAATCACCCCCAGCTCTCCTTCATGATCGAGTAACGCTAATTTAATAGGTGTTGATAAAATGACAGTATCAAGTAAATCGATCATTGGCTTATCCATCAACGCATCGAGGACTGAGAATAAACCACAGATGAAGGCTTGTTTTTCTAGCTGAGGATTAATGTGATGTGAAAGCAATTCAGACATCTTTGCACGTATCAGTGCAGTTACTATTAATTGCCGAGGTTTATCATCAACAATCTTACTCATTAATATCAGGCTAGCCCAGTTTTTAATCGCCTCTAAACCTAGTAAGACAATTGCATCCTTTAAGGAATCAATTTCACGCCTTAAAGTAAATGCAGCACTGTTTATGTACCTAAGTAATTTATAAGTAAGGGTTACATCTTGGGCAAGTATTGATTCAAGCTCTTCAATTTCAACATCTGGATTTTGTATTTGGCTAATTAAAGTTAATACAACCATTTTATTACTAGGAATGTTCTTTTCTACAACCATTTGGGGGTAGCAAAAGAAGTAACCTTGATAAAAGTCAAAAGCCAGCTCATTACAACGATCAAAGAGTTCTTTAGTTTCAACTTTCTCTGCTATTAATTTAGCATTATATTTACTTCTTAATTTAGTAATTAATTTAGATAGTTCAGCCTGAGTATATTCAAGCACGTCAATTTTAATAAAATCAGCAAGAGCGATCATAGGGTCCAGCTTATCTGTATATTCAAAATCATCTAATGCAATTTTATAACCCTTAGATTTTAGAGATAGCAGACCTGCAATAATTTCATCAGTGGGTTCAACGTCCTCAAGCACTTCAAGCACGGCTTGTTCATGGAACATTGGGATAAGTGAATTATTTAAAATAAACTCAGAAGGTAAGTTTACAAAAGCGAGTGAAGTGCCTACTAAATTATCAATACCAATGTGAATAAATGAATTAACAATTGTTTCACTGGATGCAATGTCCCCATCCTCAAAAGTAGCAGCATTTACTTCACTGCTCCGATATAACAGTTCGTAACCTATTATCTCCAAAGAACTATCATAAATTGGCTGACGGGCAATATAAATGTCACTCATTATTTTTAGTTATGATTTCTTAAAAACTAAATTATGGCACATAAATACTGATATTTTCTGTTAAAATGCTGATATACAACGCTAATATACATTAAACGTGAATATAGTTTATTAAATGATGCCCACACTTAAAAAGTCAGCCAACCAATGAAAGAAGCCTATCAAATACTTAATAAAACGTTTGGTTATCAGGATTTCAGACACCAGCAAGCGGATATTATCCAGGATATATTAAATAACAAGGATGCAATGGTATTAATGCCCACGGGCGGTGGTAAGTCACTTTGTTATCAGATACCCGCCATAATCAGGCCAGGTGTCGGAATTGTAGTCTCACCTCTTATTGCATTAATGCAAGACCAAGTGGATGCATTGACGCAATTGGGCTTATCTGCAGGCTATCTAAATTCAAATCAGAGCAATGAAACACAACGCGCTATTGAACAACAATTACTCAGTAATGAATTAGATTTACTCTACATCACACCTGAACGATTAATGAGCAATCGAATGTTAAGCTTGCTCAATCAATCCAGTATTTCATTATTTGCAATTGATGAAGCTCACTGTGTGTCTCAATGGGGCCATGATTTCAGAAAAGAATACCAACAACTTAGTATTTTACACGAGCGTTTTCCAGACATTCCGCGTATTGCTCTTACAGCAACAGCTGATGAACGAACACGACAGGAAATTATTCAGCAACTAGATCTTCATAACGCCAAAACATACATTAATAGTTTTGACAGACCTAATATCCATTACCAGATTAGTGACCAGACAGGTAAAGCTGATCTCCTTAAATTCATTAAAAACAGCCATTCGGATGATGCGGGAATTATTTACTGTCTGTCTAGAAAACGTGTTGAGGAAACTGCTGACTGGTTAACTGAACAAGGCTTTAATGCTCTTCCCTACCATGCCGGCCTTAACCAACACGTACGCGAACAAAATCAAAAACGGTTTTTACGTGAAGATGGAATCATAATCGTTGCTACGATTGCATTCGGAATGGGAATCGATAAACCGGACGTACGATTTGTTGCTCATTTAAACTTACCTAAAAGTATTGAAGCTTATTATCAAGAAACAGGTCGTGCAGGCCGTGACGGATTACCAGCAGACGCATGGATGGCCTATGGCCTAAAAGACATGATGTTGCTAAAGCAAATGATTCAGGGTGGCGATAATGAAATGCAACAGCGTGTTTCACATTCAAAATTAGATTCGTTAATGGCTCTTTGTGAAACGACTAGTTGTCGTCGTTATCACTTACTTGAATACTTTGGTGAAGATAGTAAAGAAAAATGCGGTAATTGTGATACATGCATCTCTCCACCTGAAAGCTGGGATGCAACCGAAGCATCAAGGAAAGCACTTTCCTGCATATATCGATCTGGTCAACGTTTCGGAATTGGTTATTTAACCGATATATTATTAGGTAAAGTCAATGATCGAATTACTAAAAATGCACATGACCAAATCACGACTTATGGCATAGGCAAAGATTTATCTGTTAATGAGTGGAAAGGAATATATCGACAGTTAATAGCAATGGGTTATATCAATATAAACTTCGAACAATACGGGGCATTATATTTAACCGATAAAGCACGACCTTTATTACGTGGTGAAATAGAATTAAAACTACGTAAGCAAAGTAAGAAAAGCGCTAAAAAATCAGCTGGAAAACAGAAATCTGCTTTACGGGATGTTGATGAAGAATTATTTGAGGCTTTACGACAATGTAGATTAGATCTTTCTAAAGATGAAGGTGTACCACCTTACGTCATATTCCATGATAAAACATTAATTGAAATGACACGTAAACGCCCTTCTTCTTTAATAGAAATGGGAAAAATTGCAGGCATTGGTGAAAAGAAACTGGATAAATTTGGGCAACAGTTTTTAACTATAGTGAAACAATTTGATATACATCCCTGGTTTAAAAATGAGTTAAGTGAAACGATAAATTCCACGCTGGAACTCTATCTTAAAAACCTTAACGCTCAAGATGTCGCTGATACGCGAGAACTCAGTTTATCAACTATCTATAATCACTTATCCACAGCAATAAAACACGAAGTCATAAAGCTAGAAGAAATTACTGAAATAAAAGATACCGACATAAAACAAATAGAACAAGCAATAGAACTATGCGCAGAAGGCGGACAAGAAGGCTCTAAGGCAGTTTTTGAGTTCTTAAATGAAGAAGTTGAATATGGCATTATTCATTGCGTGCGCGCACGTTTGGATACAATCGTTTAATGAATATTCCAATACATTATTGCATGCAATGTGGGTCAAAGACTCATCAGGTTATACCTGACGGCGATCAAAAATTAAGACATGTTTGTAGCAAATGCGACACCATACATTATCAAAACCCCAAAATCATTACTGGCTGCCTTATAGAACACGATAACAAGATATTATTATGCCGTAGAGCGATAGAACCACAGCATGGCAAATGGACACTACCTGCGGGCTTCATGGAAAACAACGAAACATCTAGTGACGGTGCAATAAGAGAAACACTGGAAGAAGCCAATGCAAAAATATCAAATGTGCACTTATATTCAGTTTACGACATTCCGCATATAAGTCAGGTTTATATGATTTATAGAGCTCAGTTAGTTGATATGGAATTCTCTGCTGGCAGTGAATCACTAGAAGTTAAGTTATTTAACAAAGAAGATATACCCTGGACTGAATTAGCCTTTTCAGTCATTCGCCAAACATTAATAACATATCTTAATGATAAGAAGTCAGGCAACTATAATTTACAAACGGGTGTCATAACAGCTGAGATGAAATCATTACTAAAAGAAGTGCCTGAAAATGTATAAATTAAAATATTTTTTATATCTTTGTTTTTTACTAAATGCAAATCAGAGTTTTGCCTTTGACGAGCTGCAAGACATTCTCTCACATGAGAAACAACCAGCTGGTGTTGTTATTGAGATAAGTAGTGGCGACAGGTTATATTTAGCAAAGATAATAGTCGAGCTAAAAAAAGACATTAGCGCCCTACGCTCAAAATTTACTAACTTGCCAGTTGCAATTGTTTCACATGCAGATGAGTCTTTATTATTAACAAAGAAAGCAGGAGTGTCTCACCCTACTCTACATAAAGAGATTAAATCGCTATCAAACACTGGTGATACCACTATTCACGTTTGTGGAACTTATGCCAGCTGGTTTGATGTTATGGAAGATGAATTCCCAGACTATATAAACGTGAGTCCTGCTGGTCCTGTGCAAGTAAATGACTATGTGGATTTAGGTTATATACACATAGAGCTATAGCTGAGAAAGATCAGCAATAATGATATTACTAAGGTCATTATTATCGACAATATCATTTTTAAAAAACAGCTTAAGGTCATCTCTTATTTGTCTTAAAGATGACGTGGTCGATTTATATTCACAATTAAGCTTCAAGAGTCTATCTTCCATTAACTATAAGGATAGTCATGTCATCATGGGTTGAGAGATCATTAAACTCGAACTTATCCCCTATTTCGCTTAACTGATTACACCAATAACTGATATAACCTGACTTAAAGAACTTATTTCCTGAGACATGGCATAAAAAGCAGAATTAACCATGCGCAGAACTTCGACAGTTAATTGCGGGTCGTTTGTTACTAATCGTGTTATTTCAGAATAATCGACCGAATCATCAGCACAAGCATTTAATATATCCAATGCTGATTTTGGAGGGGAAGGAAGTTCAGATGGTTTGAAAGAATGGATCATTTAATATACGTCCTTATATATTAACCAACCATTAGTGTTACTAAAGCTTAATGATTGCTGTCACTTTATTACCACAACCTTCATAATTAATATCAGAAAAACTTAATAACTTTGCCATTGCAATACCACGGCCGTGTGAATCGAGAATTTGACTAAGGTCTAAATCTATAAAGCTTTCATAATCAAAACCATTACCCTCATCAGTAATAACAAATGTAATGTCATTAGCATTTCTTTTATATTCAACACGTACCTTTTTATCTTTATTAGAGTCAATAGTTAATCGCTTATCTATTTCCTCATAAAGAGTATCTTCCTTTATTAATAAAGTTTTTTCGTCATAAGTAATGTTTAAATTACCATGCTCAATACCATTAATAATGAGTTCAGATAAACCGGTTACTGTTCTATGAGGTTCAGGACAACTAATAGCCAATAATTTCGAAAGACTTCTTGCTTCCATTAATGTAGTGCATTCGAATAAACCTGTTTTCATCAGAGAAAAGGTATTAGTAGTATCTTTTAATTCTGAAATTAATGACTGGTGAGCAGTAAACTGTTCGATAGCCGCTTGAAGAATAGTGAGTAATGTTTTTCTATCGAAAGGTTTTGTTAAATAATAATATGAACCACATTCCAGCCCTTCTTGTATTTCGGACTTCATGGCTTTAGCTGTTTGCATAATGACCGGAATATCTTGCAATATCACAGTCTCTTTCATCTGTTTTAAAACAGTAAGCCCATCCATATCTGGCATCATACGGTCTAAGAGAACTGCAGAAAAACGATTGGGTTCTTTATTTAGTGCTTCAAGAGCCTGGATACCCCCGTCCGCCTCAACGACATCATAACCAGCATCAACTAAATACTCATTTAATAATAATCGATTAATAGCTTCATCATCGACTATCAACACAGAAGTGTTAGGCATTATTTATACTTTAGAAAGTTTATATTAAATTTAAATATAGTAGAGATAATGACTAATTGCAGAGCGATTAAAGAAATAATCGCTTAAATTTGAGATATAGCAGCGAACTAAGCTGCTAATTTTTATAATAATTTATCGAAATATCAATTACCGCTCAAAATATGAGCAGTTGCTTCATGCTTATCGTAATCGTCACCAATAAACTTAAACTCATTCCAGCCGATCTTAACCGTATCGTTATTTTTCAGCTCATAACGTGAAACCGAATCATTATTAACAAATGAACCATTCGTACTCTCTAAATCATGCAAAAAATAGCGAAAATGCCCTTCGTAATAAGGGTCCTCTTCACGTTCGAATTGAGCATGCAAACCACTAACAGCAATATCATCTATCACTATATTATTATCCTGATTGCGACCAACCGTGAAAATATCACAATCCAGTTCAAATTTTGCAGTCACTACGCGATCAACAAGTTGTAAAAGTAAAGCCATCAAAAATGCTCAAAAAAAGTAAAAATGAATAATAACATAGTAAAAACCTTAAATAACTCGTAAAACAGCAATAATGGCATCAAGCCTTTTAATGACGAGAGCAAACAAACGTTAGTATAATGCCCGCTGATAATGAGGCGATGTATTAATGTGGAATGTACCCAATAGCTTAACCCTAAGCAGAATATTCATGATACCAGTGCTAGTACTGGTGTACTTATGTGACAACGAATGGTCAAAGTTAGCCTCAGCCGCTATTTTTTGTGTCGCAGCAATCACAGACTGGTTTGATGGTTATCTGGCTAGAAAACTGGGGCAATCGTCCTCATTTGGTGCCTTTTTAGACCCTGTAGCCGATAAACTAATGGTTTCAACGGCTTTAATCCTATTAGTATTCGCTTACGGTGATAACTTACTCATCCTAATATCAGCAATCGTCATTATTGGCCGAGAAATAACAATATCGGCATTACGTGAATGGATGGCCGAATTAGGTAAAAGATCGAATGTTGCCGTATCCATGCTTGGCAAAGTAAAAACATTCTCTCAAATGGCCTCAATAGGCTTCCTTCTCTACCATGATGAACTGCTGTCTTTACCCATCTTTGCTATCGGTGAAGTGCTACTAATCATCTCTGCGGTGCTTACAATTGTCTCAATGTTTCTATATTTAAAGGCCGCCTGGAAAGTGATGAAAAATACTTAAAAAACATCAAATTAGGTGTTGACAGAAACCGGCGGCTCTATATAATAGCGCCCTCTGTTGCGGGAATAGCTCAGTGGTAGAGCACAACCTTGCCAAGGTTGGGGTCGAGAGTTCGAACCTCTTTTCCCGCTCCATATTCTAAAAACCTCGGTCAGTGAAATCTAACCGAGGTTTTTTTTAGATTTAGAAAAAGATACGGCGGAATAGCAAAGTGGCTATGCAGTGGATTGCAAATCCATCTACCTCGGTTCGACTCCGGGTTCCGCCTCCATCTTTACCTATAACTCAATCTGAGTTATAAAAACGGCAACGCAAGTTGCAAGACACCTGCCCAGGTGGCGAAATTGGTAGACGCAAGGGACTTAAAATCCCTCGGCTTAACGGCCGTGCCGGTTCGATTCCGGCCCTGGGCACCATTATTAATCAATGACTTACGTCAAATTCTCCTTTTTTAATATTCCCTTCAAACTCTCTGTGTAGACGTAGTGTAGACACTATCGATTTAGTAAGTTTTTTTTCAAAAGAATTTAAATATGATAGTCTCGACTGATTAAGAAACTAAACATATATTTACAACGCTACTTGCGTAAGTCTCTATTTTTGACCTAGCCGCTAAAACCAAAGATAGAATACCTATAATAAGAAATTATAAGAAAATAAATATAATCGTATGGGCATAAAATCAATAAAGATTGTAAATTTATTATCTTTTGATGAGATAGTTATAAATAACTTTAGTGACATAAATTGCATAATTGGAAAGAATAACGTCGGAAAGTCCAATTTATTAAAACTTATACGATATTTTTACTTGAAGCTAGAAGGAAGTCGAGAAATACCGCCTAGCCTTAATTCACATTATTCATGCTATGGCTCCATAACAATTACATACGACACTACAAGAATTAAAAATATTGTAACTTCGAAAAAGAATAATAGTAAATTTTTAAGGCACATCTATAACACTTTATTCAAAAGTGAACCTATTGGTATTTTTAAAGTATTTTTTCCTGACAGACCTAACTTAAGTACGCACAAATTAACACTAAAGATATTTAATGACGACTCAATTAAGTGGTCAATTCCTAATAAAAGCACAAGAGATATACTACTATTTTTATTTCCTTTTTTTGAAGTAGAAACAAGACATATTGATTTATATGACTGGCAAAAGTTATGGGAGATTATTAGTCGATTAAAAACTTTCAATATAGATGAAATAAATCAAGATGAAGTTATTAACTTCATTGACACAAATATATCTCCTCATAATAGTTCATATAGTGACTATATTGATAAAATAAATAGCATTGTCGATATTTCAAAATATAGTTACAAAGAAAAGGTACTCAATTATATAAAAGTCGGCTTAAAGGGGCATACTTTCATGATTGAAGGTGGTGATCTCACTATGCAATCTGACGGTACCAACTCACACAAATTTATTGAGCTAATTTTAACCTTGTTAATTTCATTAACAAGGCGAGAATACATTACACCTACACTGTATATTGATGAACCAGAGACAGGTCTGCATCCGAAACGAAGCGAAGAACTTATAACAAACTTATATAATGTATATAAATCGTTTGAAAAAACTAAGCCTGAATGGGAAAAAGGTAAATATACGACACCATATCCAGTGATAATACTTTCAACGCATTCACCGAATATACTTAAACAGGTAATTAAACTTTTTAAAGATAAACAACAAGTCATTCACTTATCTAAAAGTGCACATTTACCCACAAAAATCGATATCATGAACTCTAGATATGATGATTTAAGGTTTTACAATTTATTTAGTGATAACGAGGCACGACTATTCTTTAGCGAATACATTTTATTTGTTGAAGGTGAAACTGAACTTGAATTATTTGGTAATCTTCTATTACATGAAAAGTTCCCGAAGCTTAAGAAAATTGATACTTATAAAACTAATGATGTGGTTTTAAAATATACTAATCCAGCATACTCTAATTTATCTATCCCTTACTTAGTACTTCTTGATGCCGATAAACTAATTAATTTTGATGTGATTAATATAAAAATAAGCCTAAAAAAGACTCCTATTAATATAAGTAGCATTGAGAAAAATAAAAAATATTCTTACTACGGCTCACCTGATCATAAAATAAAAACTTCAATTAAATCATTAAGAGAATTAGTCAATAATACGTATGATATAGACGAGAGTAAAACGTCATTTTTAAATAACGACTTAAAGACTATTATTAGACTAATTAATAAAGATATACTCTCACCTATTAACCACACTCTTACAAGCACTACCATCGAGGGATCTTTAATCAATGAAAACACTATATTCCTCATGTCAAAATGGTTGATACACGAAGTTTTTAATAATTGTAATTTACAAAGCACTCATCCTGACTTTCTCAGGGTAATTGAATTAGAATTCGATAAAGATAACACAGCTATTGATACCCTTTTTCACAAAGCATTTAAATTAGATAATCGAACAAAACCAATTAACCTTACACATAAAATACTCGTTAGAAAAATAAAGATTAAATATATACGCAACGTCATTGAGTATATATCTGGGCATGTTATTGAATCGAGCAGGCTTAGCACCCTATTTAGAATAATATTTAATGGAAAAACTGACACGCTAATCAGCAGAGATAATAACACCTATGACAACTTGGACATAGAATTTAGAGAGATCGCAGAAACAATAGAGGAGAAATATTCTCCCACTATCAAGTCAATAACTAATAAAACTGGTGGTTGGGTAACTAGATTTATTAATTATTCCATAATTTATATCGATACTAACAAACAAAACTCATTCATAGAAGAATTTGAACTTTTATTCCCTGAAATTAACGCTATAATAGAGCGAGCTTCTTCTTTGATAGAGTAAGGACTTATACGAGAGTATAGGTAAGCGCTAGACGCTTCTAGCCTGTTAAGCACTAGTAGCCTGGCTTATGGTATCTCTTTAAAGTGGTATCCTTTATGCCCACTGGCGTGAAAGAGTGTTCTAGTATCAAAAAGAAGCTTTTTTTATGACAAAAATTACTAAATTTAATTTTTTTAAAACATTCACTCACACTTCATCCCTTTTGAATGCAAGCGGCTGCGTGTCCGAAATAACAGAAGACTCAATCCATGAAATAAAAATCAACAATAAATACGTATACTATTTAGATAAAGACAGTATCTACACCCAAGCACAGATAAGCCTTTGTAAAAGAATTTTTAATTCAATCCCTATTAATAATGCTTCCATTGCTTATCGAAAAGGACTCTCATATTTAAACTTCTTTAATCCCCACATTGGTGGATACTATTTTTTACGTTTAGACATATCATCTTTTTTTCATTCTATTAGCGAAGAGCTATTAAGAGATACTCTATCATCCTATTTTGAAGATGATTTTATAGACAATGGTAGAACTCAATCTATTGTTGATGCGGTTTTAAATATAGTTACATACAGAGTCCCAAGCACATCAACAAATATTCGCTTTAGGAATAAATCAGTCTTACCAATTGGATTTCATAGCTCTCCTGTTATATCAAATATCATATTTAGAAAACTAGACTTATTAATACAAGAATATTGTCACAAACATAATATTTCATATACTCGGTATGCAGATGATTTACTTTTCTCATCTACTAAGAATTCAAAATTTGTCCACTCCACATCTTTTTATCATGAAATGAAATATCTATTATCAATAGATGGTTATAAGTTAAATAAATTAAAAACAATAAAATCAGAACATACAATCTCTTTAAATGGATATGTAATAGGTAGAGATGTAGAAACAGGATCCGTAAGATTCTGGGTTTCTAATAAAAAAATAAAAATCATTAAAAAAATAATCCATGAGCTATCAAAGAAGACCAGCCCTCAAATAATACTTTCAAAACACTTTGGATTTAAAATAAATAAAAAACACTTTAAATATTTACCTCCAAAAAACACTTATATAAAACAGTATTGTAGTGACCAGCTCAATAACAAACTCCAAGGTTATCGTTCATACTTACTATCCTTGATTAAATTTGATCAAAAACATAATTGTATCGATGCCAACTCTTTAAATAAATACAAACAATTGGTTTCTGAGTTAAATAAGAAAATTAGGTAAAGGGTTACTAACCGGACACCCACCCTAAGATTGACAACTACACTCACCACGATTACCCTATTCACATGGATTTAACTGATCAAGGAGATGATCATGCCCCGTCCTCGCTATTCTCAAGTATCTTTAGATGCCACCCCTTATTACCACTGTGTTT